>JAZNQY010000102.1:0-12123 GCA_045590375.1 Oscillospiraceae bacterium
CACTTCTTACGATTTATTTAAAGACCCACAATATTTGAACGTTATTGTTACAGGAATAGACGAACTTGATAATATATCGGCACCACCTGTTAATTCAAGGAGTTAGTCATGAAAGCTTTGATAACAGGTGCAAGTAGTGGAATAGGTCGTGATATGGCAATCGTTCTCAGTAATATAGGTTATGACCTTATTCTTGTCGCAAGAAGTGAAGATAAATTAAATGAACTAAAAAAAGAAATCCTCACGGAATGCATTGTCATAGCAACTGATTTATCTGATGAACAGAATTGTTTTGATTTATATGAAAAAACAAAAGATGAAAACATTGATATCCTGATAAATAACGCAGGTTATGGAATTCACGGTTATTTTAAAGATGGTTCTATCGAAAACGATATTAATATGATAAACCTCAATGTGAAATCTGTTCAGATACTCACGAAATTATTTTTGAACGATTTTATAAAAAAAGATAATGGCAGAATTCTTAATGTTTCTTCATCAGCAGGACTTACAATAGGTGGTCCATTATTCGCGTCATATTACGCTACGAAAGCCTATGTTTCAAGTCTTACAAGAGGTATATATGGTGAACTTAAAGCTATTAAAAGCAATGTTACTATAAGTCACCTTTGCCCCGGACCTGTTGATACAGGTTTCAACAAAAGAGCAGGAATTTCGAAATTTTCATCAAAACCTCTTGACAGTAGATATGTCGCTGAATATGCTATAAACAGAATGCTTAAAGGGAAACTCACTATCATCCCAGGATTTAAAATGAAAGTTGCATTATTTTTCTCTAAATTTATCAGTGAAAAATTAATGCTTGATATTCTTATGGCTTTTCAGAAAGGCAAGGAAAAATAAATGTCTGATTTCATAATAAAAAGAATAGACAACGAAAATTTCATACCCTCGTTAAAACTCGCTGAAGACGTTTTTATGGAATTTGAAGCAAAAGACTATCCCCCTGAAGGAACAGAAAGCTTCAAAGCATTTCTTTACTGCGAGGAAACGGAAAAAAGATTTCTCTGTGGCAATTTCATCATGTGGGGTGCATTTGATAAGAACAGACAGATTGCAACTTTTGCAATTCGTGATGAAAGTCATTTAAGTCTTGCGTTTGTGGATAAGGATTACCACAGAAAAGGCGTCGCAACAGCATTGTGGAACGAAGCATTATCATATATCTCACAGAACAGAAAAATCGAAGAGGTAACAGTTAATTCTTCACCATACGGTCTACCTTTTTACAAGAAAATCGGATTCAAAGAAGTTGCAGAAGAACAACTTAGCGACGGAATAAGATATATTCCTATGAAATATATTATCGAAAGACAGTGATTGCAGGATGCTACGCCATAAAGGTACACAATGGTTAGGAACTGAGAGATTAAGGCTTTGTCCCCTATCCCCTAATTATGCCGAAGAAATGTATTCGGGATGGTCGGGCGATGATGAAGTTACAAAATATCTTTCATGGCCTACACACGACAGTCCCGAGGTTACTAAAAAAATTCTTATGGACTGGTCTGAAAATTATACTTCTACAAAATATTACAACTGGGGTATATTTTTAAAAGAAAACGGTAAACTTATTGGAACAATCAGTTTTATCAATATAAACGATTATAAATCATCAGCAGAAATAGGTTATGTTATTTCAAAAAAATACTGGAATCAAGGCTATGCTTCAGAAGCTGCAAGACGTATTCTCGAATTTGGTTTTAATGACATAGGTTTTAAATCTGTTGTCGGATATCATCACCCACGAAATACCAATTCAGGAAAAGTCATGGAAAAAATCGGTATGAAAAGAGAAGGATGGCTTCCCGGAACGATGATGAACAACAAAGGTCAGAAATGCGACGTAATCAAATACACAGCATTACGTTCAAATTTTATACAATCCACTGTTAAGGAGAATGATAACAATGAAAATGGAAACTAAATGTATTCACGAAGGATACAAACCCAAGAACGGTGAACCTCAGACGCTTCCCATAGTACAGAGTACTACTTACAGATATAAGTCGACTGAAGAAATCGCCGCTGTTTTTGATGACCCTACACTTTCGCTCATCTATTCACGTTTTGAAAACCCCACTGTTATGGCTGTTGAAGACAAAATTGCTGCACTTGAAGGTGGCGTTGCTGCAATGTGTACATCAAGTGGTCAGGCAGCTTCTCTTCTTTCTATCCTCAACATCTGTAGTGCAGGCGACAGTTTTATCTGTTCTTCAGAAATCTATGGTGGAACGATCAACCTTTTCGCATTCACATTCAAGCGTTTCGGAATTGAATGTATCTTTGTAAATCCTTCTGATTCTGAAGAAGAAATTCAGAAGAAATTCAAGGACAATACAAAGTGCGTATTCGGCGAAACACTTGCAAACCCCGCTATAAAGGTTCTTGATATTGAAAAGTTTGCAAACATTGCTCACAAAAACAATGTTCCTCTTATCATCGACAATACATTCCCTACTCCCGTTCTTTGCAGACCTATTGAACATGGTGCTGACATTGTAATCCATTCAACAACAAAGTATATGGATGGTCACGCAGTTCAGGGTGGTGGCGTTATCGTTGACAGCGGTAAGTTCGACTGGACAAACGGAAAGTTCCCCGAATTCACAGAACCCGACGAAAGCTATCACGGAGTTATCTATTCAAAGGCTTATGGAAATGCTGCTTATATCATCAAGGCAAGAATGCAGCTTATGCGTGATTTCGGTTGCTACCCTGCAGCGCACTCTGCTTTCCTTCTTAATCTCGGTCTTGAAACACTCGCAGTAAGAATGAAACAGTATTGTAAGAACGCTCAGGCTGTTGCTGAATACTTTGCTAAATCAGATAAGATTGAAAGTGTAACATACCCCACTATCGCAGACGGCGAACAGAAAGCACTCGCTGACAAGTATCTTCCCGATGGTGCAAGTGGTGTAATCTCATTCACAATCAAGGGCGGCAGAGATGCAGCAATGAGATTTATGGATAGTCTTGAACTCGCATCAAACGTTGTTCATGTTGCAGACATTAGAACTTGTGTTCTTCATCCTGCATCAGAAACACATCGTCAGCTTACAGACGAACAGCTTGTTGCAGCAGGTATCAATCCGGGACTTATCAGATTCTCTTGTGGTCTTGAAAACATCGACGACATTATTGCTGATATTGAACAGGCACTTGCTAAAGTTTAATAGAAAACATAACCCGTGAAGAAATTCTTCACGGGTTATTTTAATATCTAACATATAAATTGGGATTGGGCTTTGTTATCTTTTAACCAAAATTTTCAAATCACCATCAACAAAACCAATTCCCACAGCTTCATATTCTTTTAATTTTCTGGCATATATGCTATTGCAAAGATAGTCATTTATCCATTCTGTAAAAAGTTCCTCTATTGTCTGCCAATCGCCTACTTGTTCTATCACAAAAGGATTATCTCTTGTAGTAAACACCTCACAACAAGCCCAATCATCATCGTTTTCATCGAATACAGAAGTCCCTACTAATTCAATTGACCATTTGTTCTCTTGGTCTTCATATAAATTAAAATTAATTGCTTTTACCTCGCTTGGTAATTCAACCATTAATATTGTATCCAACCATTCATAAAACATCTCTTTTTTACCTATTTGTGACTGTGTTTTCTTTTTGAATATATCAAATAACCCCATCATTCTCCTCCATTCTACAAATTCTAATTTATCGGTCAGTTAATTATAGCATGGCTGACATATTAAGTCAATAACATAAGTAACGCGAAGCCACTTCTGTATGACTATCTGACTATTTTAATCTTTTTTATTATATAAAAGTTCGTTGGGAAGGTCATTCCAGAGTTCTGTTCTTGTTTTATTATTTCTTAATTTTTCGATTATTTTTATATCAGGGTCGGGATAGATGGTAAAATCATCTTCCTCTCCTATTTCTGCACGAATAGGAAAAGCAAGTTGTTCTGTTTCTATTGAAAACTGTGCATTTACTCCGTTTTTATTCCCTCTTGCATCAAGGCGTATCCATTTATTATATTCTTTTACAAAAACGCCATTAAGTCCGTGATATACAAGAATTGGTGCTGTTTCATCATCAAGAATAATTTTCTGATAGCAAAGTGCTGATGGAATGCCTTTACAACGCAATAACGCAGCCAAAAGATGAGATTTTGCAAAGCAAATTCCATGTTTATTTTCAAGAACTTCTGATGCAGAACAGGTTATCTTATCTTCGTTTATATCTGCCGAATGAGAAATGTTATCCCTTACATACTCGTATGTTGATTTTATGTATTCGGTTTCATTATCTGATTTTTTGTATAATGAATCTGCAAGTTCTGTGATTTTCTCGTTAGTATAATCAATCACATCGTCTTCTTTTAAATATTCATTTATATCATCTGTAAATAAAGTTATATTCATATCTTCCTCCATATAAAATTTATATTTTAGAAAATTATACCAAAAACCATAATAAAAGTCAATAAAAAATCCACCCTGATTTTACAGAGTGGATTTGTATTTTATTCAGCGTCTTCGGGCATTTCCCAGTTATGATAAACATTCTGAACATCATCGTTATCTTCAAGATGTTCGAGAAGAAGATTCATTTTCTTTATAAGTTCTTCATCTGTGAGAGCTGTGTATGTTGAAGGAATCTGTTCTATTTCAGCAGAAAGAAGTTTGTATCCCTTTGCTTCGAGTCCTTCACGAACTGCTGAAAAATCAGCAGGTTCTGTTGTTACTTCGAATGCACCATCTTCTGATGAAAGGTCAGAAGCACCGAGATCAAAAGCATCTTCCATAATCTTTTCTTCGTCAACGCCTTCGCTGTCAACGATAATTACACCCTTTGTTGAGAACATAAATGATACACAGCCTGATGTTCCCATATTTCCACCGAATTTATCAAAGAAATGACGAACATCGGCAGCAGTTCTGTTTTTATTGTCTGTAAGACATTCAACGATAACTGCAACTCCTCCGGGGCCGTATCCTTCATAAACATTTTCTTCGTAATTTGTTTTATCGCCTTCGCCTGCGGCTTTTTTGATTACTCTTTCAATGTTATCGTTAGGTACGTTATTAGATTTAGCCTTTGAAATAAGGTCACGAAGCTTGCTATTTGAGTTAGGGTCTGCTCCTCCCTCTTTAACTGCAACCATTATTTCTCTTCCGATTTTTGTAAAAACTTTCGCTCTTGCGCCGTCAGTTGCTTCTTTCTTTCTTTTAATTGTACTCCATTTTGAATGTCCTGACATAAAAATCTCTCCTTCAAAAATTATTCTTCTATATTCCAGATGATTTCAAAAATCTCATCTATTCTTGACTTATTTCCGATAAGGTGAAGATAACCAAAAAGGCTTTCAATTGCTGTTGCCTTATGGTATTCAATAGGATTTGAACTTTTAGGAACAGTATTCCCTGTTGCATTTCTTCCTCTTTTTAAGACTCCCTCTTCATCAGAATTCAAAACAGGAAGAATAAGGTCAAATGCTTTTGCCTGATAACTTGCCCTTACCTTTTTTACAGCAAGTGCATGTAATTTTCCGACAGGCATATTCGCCGTTAAAACCAATTTTTCTCTGACAAGTTGTTCATACACTCCATCTCCGAGAAAAGCAAGTGTCAACGGACTATACTGCATAGCGTCGCGCTTTTCCATAGGTTTCTTCTCCCCATAAATTAACTGAGATAATCAAAACGAAATCCGAATATATCAACGGTATCTCCGTCTTTGATTCCCATTTCTTCGAGTTTGTCAATAATTCCGCTTGTTCTTAATGTAAGCTGGAAATACTGCAACGATTCGTAATCGTCCATATTAAGATTACGCATAATATATTCGAGCCAGGGTGCATCAATATAATATACATTATCAGAAAATTCAACTTCAAATCTTCTGTCTGCACCAACTGCTTCATCAAGTTCTTTCTGTGACATAGGTTCGGGAGTATACTGCTTTATAGGAGGTAACTCCTTGAGTTTTGAATAAACAGCAGAAATAAGTTCTTTTGTTCCCATCGTTGTTGCAGCCGAAATTTCAAAGAACTGTAATCCCTGTTCCTCGATAAAAGCTTTAAATTCTGCTATCTGCTCAGGATCGGCAACGTCGCATTTATTCGCAGCAACAATCTGAGGTCTGTCTGCAAGTTCTTCGCTGAAATTACGAAGTTCTCGGTTTATGATTTCAAAATCTTCTTTAGGATCTCTGCCCTCGATACCAGAAACATCTATAACATGAACTATAAGACGACATCTGTCAACGTGGCGCAAAAATTCGTGTCCAAGACCTATTCCTTCGCTTGCGCCTTCAATAAGACCTGGAATATCCGCCATAACAAATGAATTTCCTTCGCTTATCTTAACAACTCCAAGAACTGGTGTAAGGGTTGTGAAATGATAATTTGCAATTTTAGGTTTTGCTGCACTTACAACAGATATAAGGCTCGATTTTCCTACATTAGGGAATCCTACAAGTCCGACATCGGCAAGAAGTTTGAGTTCAAGTTCAACTTCGAATTTCTCTCCCGGAAATCCTGGTTTCGCAAATCTGGGAATCTGTCTTGTGGGCGTTGCAAATCTTGCGTTGCCCTTTCCACCTTTTCCACCTTTTGCAAGAATTTTAGG
The DNA here is from genome assembly GCA_045590375.1 of Oscillospiraceae bacterium. Taxonomy (GTDB): domain Bacteria; phylum Bacillota; class Clostridia; order Oscillospirales; family Ruminococcaceae; genus RGIG4131. Next base: position 6,633 of record JAZNQY010000102.1, read on the forward strand.
TTCATCAGTAGAAATATCTGCCATAATTCTGCCTGTATTGGCATCTTTTATAAGTGTTCCTCTGGGAACGCGCACAATAAGGTCTTCTGCGTTTCTGCCTGTGCAGTTTCTCGAACTTCCATTATCGCCGTTTTTAGCAATATATTTCTTTTTATATTTAAAATCTATGAGGGTTGAAAGGTTATCATCGGGTATGAAAACAACATCTCCACCCTTGCCGCCATCTCCGCCGTCGGGGCCGCCTGAAGCAACATACTTTTCACGATGAAAAGAAACTGCACCATCTCCACCTTTTCCTGCCGAAATAACAATTCTGGCCTTATCTGCAAACATTTCAACGCCTCCTTCAAAATAAAATAAACAATGCAAAAGGGGTAGAAAATCTACCCCTTAAATTCATAACCGTATGAATTAGTCAGCGTATACGCTGACCTTTTTTCTATCTCTGCCGAGACGTTCAAACTTAACCTTTCCACTTACCATAGCGAAAAGTGTATCATCTGAGCCTATTCCGACATTTTCACCGGGATGAATATGTGTGCCTCTCTGACGAACGAGAATATTGCCGGCAAGAACATACTGACCGTCAGCTCTCTTTACGCCGAGACGCTTGGATTCAGAATCACGACCGTTTTTGGTCGAACCCATACCCTTCTTATGTGCCATTGATAAACACCTCCGAAAATGTGATGTACAAAGCGAATTACGCCTTGGTTGTTAAACTTACTTATGCATTGATTGATTCAATACGAACCTGTGTGTAGGGCTGTCTGTGACCCTGCTTTCTCTTTTCACCCTTCTTAGGCTTGTAAGTGAAAACAACGACTTTCTTAGCCTTACCGTTCTTGAGAGCCTTTGCCTTTACTGTTGCACCTGATACATAGGGCTTACCTACTGTAACAGCGCTGTCGTTGTTAACGAGAACAACTTTGTCAAAGGTTACATCTGCGTCAGCTTCAACATCAAGCTTTTCGATGAAAATTACATCGCCTTCGTTTACCTGATACTGCTTTCCGCCTGTTTCAATAACTGCGTACATTTTGTGGCACCTGCCTTTTCTTTAAAACTCGCTATCTGCGGCGGGTATCTTTAATACCACTTCAACAGCCTACGATACGCGGCTTAATTATTTTACCATAGTATTATAGGGTTGTCAATAGGTTTTTTCAATATTTTTCATATATTTTGTCGTTTATTTTTATAACAATTGACTGTTTTCCGAGTTGTTCCCAGCGTTCAAGAAAATCCTTCTTACGATAAGAAACAATCTTCATTTTATTGTTCGGGTCAGAAAAATAAAACCTTTCACTGTCATATCCACAAAGAACAAGTGAATGTGAATTTTTCGGCCAGCAGAATTCTTCTCCTGTAGTTTCAAGAATCCATTTGTTAGAATCAATATATTGCAAAGCAACCATATTTGATGATGCCCATACCTGAACAGGCATACCTGCACTTACGAGAGCCTCAAGATCCTCTGCACAAAGATCCTCGAGAATAATTGCTTCGTATTCATATCCTCTGTCATCAAAAAACTTATTCAAAGATTTTTCAATTACTGTATTATAGCAGCCAAACCCTGTCTTTTTAGGATTTCCGACAAAAGTTTCATAAGGATCAGGGCCTGTTCTTTGCTTACCATCGTTAAAATAAGTAAACTGAATACTTCTCGGGAGATAATTATCGCAAAGTTCAATTTTATCAACTTTGATGCCTATATAATTCAGATATGCCGTTGCAGATGTGATTTCACAACCATTAGGAAGTTCGGGATACTGATTTACAACCGGAACATCAAGTTGTATCTTTCCGAAACGGGATTTAGGTTTTCTGTAACCTTCTGATAACAAAGATATTTCTTCATCAGAAAGTTGTCTTACAACAGATATTTCATCAGGGTTATGTTCGGGTGTTGAGGATGCAAGGCTATCAGCATAAGAACTTGAAATTATCATCGAAATCAGGCTTACTACAAAAGCAAACTCTATCGAGATGATAACAAAAGTATTTCGCAAATCAACACCTCCACTCCGTTTTAAATGCTTTTAATCATTATAGCATATCTTAGTCAGATATATCAAGTAGAGAACAGTTTTTCTTGACATTAACACTTTAATATGGTATATTGAATTTGTATTTTTTTGTAAAAAGGGAGTAATGTTATTGATAAAACTTGATAAAATATCCTTCTCTTACGGAAAAACAAAGATACTGAACAATATTTCCCTAACTGCTGAAAGTGGTAAATGTGTTGTAATTGCAGGCCCTAACGGATCCGGAAAATCAACATTATTGTCAATTATTGCAGGTGCAAGAAAAGCATCGGGTGGGAAAGCAGAAATCAGTGATAAGATAGGTTACGTGCCACAAGGGATTGCTTTGTTTGAAGATTTATCGGTAAAAGAAAATATATCTTTTTTTGCATCGGTAAGCAAAACAAAAATCTCTGATTTAAGTGAATTGCCATTTAATCTCGTACCCATTGCAAACAAAAAGGTTTCCAAACTTTCAACAGGTATGAAAAAAAGAGTATCAATAGTATGCGCTTTAGTGTCTGATCCGTCTGTAATAATACTTGATGAACCTTGTGCTGCTCTTGATATAATCTATCGTGATGAACTTCTGGAACTTATAAATAAACTCAAAGCAAACGGAAAAACGATAATTTATGTAGGTCACGATTTCAACGAAATTTCACGTATATATAACGATCTTTTATTGATAAAAAACGGCAACGCCGTATTTTATAAAACCAAAGATGAGCTTCCTTATTCTTCTGACGAACTCGAAGAATACATAAGAAAAGCTCTGATATCTTAGGAGGATGAAAAATGGAAGAAATGACAAACCTTACACCCAACGAAGAAACTCCTGCTACAGTTGAAGAAAATGCTGTTACAGAAGAAGTTTCTGCTGTTGAAGAAATAACAGTGACAGAAGAAACTCCTGTTATTGATGAATCTCCCATAGCAGAGGAAACTGTCGTTGAAGAATCTGCAACAGAAATTCCTGTTACAGAAACATCTGTCCCCGAAAGCACCACACCTGTTTATTCAGTGACTCCCGAAGTTGCAGCCGCTCCTAAAAAGAAGAACCTTGTTCCTCTCTTTGTAGGACTCGGAATTGCAGTTCTTCTGGTTGTTGCAGGTATTATCATTGCAGTGAACAGAAACTATCTGTATGCAAAAATAGCTCCCGAAGCATACTCAATAAAGGCAGCTGAAAAAACTCTTTCAACTTTTGAAGACAGACTTGACAAAACGCCTTTCGGAATTGTATCTGATCTTGATAACGCTCTTATAAATGGTTCGGTAGGAATCGGGGCTGAATTATCAACAGAAGTTGACGGAATAGAAGAAACTATCGATGTAGATTTCGAAATAGCAAGAAATATCGAAGCAAACGAAAACAAAATTTATCTTGCACTTGATTATATGGGTATATTTGCTGATATTACAGCCTATGCAAACGATAGCAGACTCATATTCTTCTCATCTCTTTTCGATAACGAATATGGTATGAACTATGATAATCTCGCATCAAGATTAAATGACAAGTTTAATTTAGGAATGACCGATGAAGAAATTCAGATTTATCAGGATGAACTTGATGCTGCAAAAACACAGACTAACTTTAACATCATGGATTATGAAAAGAGTTTCATTTCACTCCGTGATAAATTCCTTGAAACAATGAAACCTGAAGTTATGTATGAAAAGACAAATCTTCAGGGCGAAGAAGTGAAATGTATTGCAGTTAAATACACTGTAGAAAAGGAAGATGCTGTTGCACTTCTTAACGAATATGTTGAAATAATCAAGAATGATGAAGCAATCAAGGAAGCAATCAACCTTTACCCCGACGAATTTGGTTATAATTCATATGATGAAGAATATGACAGCGCTTATGAAGGCTATCTTGCTCAGCTCGAAGAAATGCTTGCTGAATTCGAAGAAGAATACAACGGAACTGTTCATATTGACCTTTATTCAAACACAAATGGCAGTCTTGTAAAAGTGCTTGTTTATGGTGATGTCTCAATTTATGATGAATACTATGAAGAAACCAAAACAGGATATTATCATACAGTTCTCGATCTTGGCAAAAAGCCTGAAAAATCTGACCGTGCAACATTTATCATGCATATAAACGAAACAGGTGCGCCAGAAAACGAACCTGCTGTATTCACATTAGGCTACATCGAAAACGAAAATTCAGATTCAAAATATTCATCTGAAATTTCAATGTCTGTTCTTGAAGAATCGTATTATGATGACGAAAAAACATATTTTGAAACAATTAACTTTGTTACTGATTATGATAAATCAACTGAAGAAATATCCTGCAAAGCATCATACGAATCTGAACTTGACGAAGAATATGGTTATGAACCCGAAAACCTTTCAATCAAAGGTAAACTCAGCAGAAACGCTGATGGTTCAAAGCTCGAATTCAACGATATTCTTGTTGACGAATACAGTGATATAAGACTTGATCTCGACATCAACATCTCAAAGAAAGCTGAAGTTGTTGCTCCCGAAGATTACAAGGAACTTGACGATTGGACAGAAAAAGACATCGAAAATATGACTGCAGGGCTTGAAAACTTTATTATGAAACTCGTTTACGGAAATCAAGATTTTTAATTAATAAGGAGCGTTTAAATTGAAGATAATTGCTTTGCTCAGAAAAAACGGATTGTTGTTTTTGAAAAGCTCAGTAATTTCTGTTATCGTTTCTATCGTATTTGCGGCAGGCTGTTTGCTTGCCGCAAATACTTTATCGGACAGAAATGCAAGAGAATATACGAAACTTAAAATCGCCGTTGTCAATAATGACACGAGCGATAATTCAGCGTTAGCTGTGAAAATTCTTACAAATTCTGTCAAATCCCTTAATGCAGTTCTTTCAATGTCTGTTATGGAAGAAGATGTTGCCTTTGATGAAATCGAAAAAGGAAATCTTAATGGAATTCTTGTAATTCCTGATGGTGCTATAGAAGGTTATCTTTACGGAAATGATATTCCGATGACACTATATATATCAGACGCCTCCCCATATGAATATATTATACTTAAACAAATCGGAGAAACAGGAAGAAAAATGCTTTCTTCAGGCCGTTCCGGAACATATACTGTTCAGAGAATAATGTATGAAAGAGGAAACAAGGATAAGTATAATGAAATTTCAGACAGAATAAATACTACTCTTCTTTCAAAAACTCTCGGTGCATACAGTGATATGACAATATGGAAAAATATAAATTTAAGTGGTGCTGTTGTTCCCCTTATCCCACATCACATCCTCTGTTTTTTCGCTTTCTTTATGTTATGTTCAGTATCTTTATGGGGTAGATTTATTCTGAACGATGTTTCCCCTTCTATTCTTCAGAGAATGTTCTGTTCTAAAATAAATCCGTTGGAAATTATTATATCAAAAGTTGCATATATTTTTTTATTCAACACTCTTATTACTGTTCTTTTCTTTTTAT
>JAZNQY010000103.1:0-5653 GCA_045590375.1 Oscillospiraceae bacterium
TGTTTTAAAAGCATATCAACACTATCTCTCGCATCATCATTTATCTCTCCGTTTTCATCTATCCCCTCAAGGATATAATGCGAACCTAAATTTGATGTAAGGATGATAACGGTATTTTTAAAATCAACCGTTCTTCCCTGCGAGTCGGTAATTCTTCCGTCGTCAAGAACCTGTAAAAGAATATTGAAAACATCGGGATGAGCTTTTTCAACTTCATCTAAAAGAACAACCGAATAAGGCTTTCTTCTTACAGCTTCAGTGAGTTGTCCACCTTCCTCAAAGCCTACATATCCGGGAGGTGCGCCAATAAGTCTGCTTACGCTGTATTTCTCCATATATTCACTCATATCTATTCTTACAATGTTCTTTTCATCGTCAAAAAGCGTTTCGGCAAGTGCTTTCGCAAGTTCCGTCTTTCCGACACCCGTAGGCCCTAAGAAAAGGAACGAACCTATCGGTCTGTCGGGGTCTTTTATTCCTGCTCTCGAACGAAGTATTGCCTCGCTGACTTTTTCAACAGCCTCATCCTGACCGATAACTCTCTCGTGAAGAACCTTATCAAGCGATAAGAGTTTTTCTCTTTCACCCTCCATAAGCTTCGCAACGGGAATACCTGTCCAACGGCAGATTATTCTTGCGATTTCCTCGTCAGTAACCTTATCTCTTAAAAGTGAATTTCCACTCTTTGCCTTTTCGGCAATCTTTTCTTCTTCCGAAAGCTGTTTACTCAGTTCAGGAAGTCTGCCGTATTTGAGTTCAGCTGCTTTATTAAGGTCGTATTCCCTTTCAGCTTTCGCCATATCGGCATTTACCTTTTCGATTTCTTCCCTGAGTTTCTGAACCTTAGAAATAGCGTTCTTTTCATTTTCCCATCTTGCTTTCATTTCGTTGAAAACGCTTCTCATTTCCGAGAGTTCTTTTCTTACCTCGTTAAGATGTTCCAATGAAAGATTATCACTTTCTTTTTTAAGTGCAGCTTCTTCGATTTCGTGCTGAATTATCTTTCTCGAAATTTCATCAAGTTCTGTAGGCATAGAGTCGATTTCAGTTCTTATCAAAGCACAGGCTTCGTCTATAAGGTCAATAGCCTTGTCAGGCAGAAATCTGTCTGTGATGTATCTGTCTGATAAGGTAGCAGCAGCAATAAGTGCATTATCGCTTATCTTAACGCCGTGGAATACCTCATATCTTTCTTTAAGACCTCTCAAAATTGAAATTGTATCCTCAACAGTAGGCTCAGAAACGATAACAGGCTGAAATCTTCTTTCAAGCGCAGCATCCTTTTCGATATACTGACGATATTCATTAAGCGTTGTAGCACCTATACAGTGAAGTTCACCTCTTGCGAGCATAGGCTTTAAAAGGTTTCCTGCATCCATAGCGCCGTCTGTTTTTCCGGCACCCACTATTGTGTGGAGCTCGTCTATAAAAAGAATAATTCCACCTTCGCTTTTCTTGATTTCAGAAAGAACAGCCTTAAGTCTTTCTTCAAACTCGCCTCTGTATTTAGCACCTGCAACAAGTGCACCTAAATCGAGTGAGAAAACCTTTCTGTCTTTAAGGCTGTCAGGGACATCTCCTGCAACAATTCTCTGCGCAAGTCCCTCAGCGATAGCCGTTTTACCAACACCTGGTTCACCTATCAGAACAGGGTTGTTCTTTGTTTTTCTCGAAAGAATTCTTATAACATTTCTGATTTCGGCATCTCTTCCGATGACGGGGTCTAATTTGTTGTTTCTTGCAAGTGATACAAGCTCCTGACCATATTTTGTTAAAACGTCATAGGTTTCCTCAGGGCTTTCGTTAGTAACTCTTGTGTTGCCACGAACCTCCATAAGTGCTTTTAAAAACGAGTTTTTATCAACAGAAAAAGCAGAGAAAATTTCTTTGAGTTTTCCGTCAGCATTTTCGATAATCGAGATGAAAATATGTTCAACCGAAACAAATTCATCCTTCATATTTTCAGCGATTTTTTCAGCAGAAATAAGAATTCTGTCTGCCTCGGGAGAGATATATGCATCACCACTTCTTCTCGCTGTCCCCGAAATTTTAGGCATAGCAGAAATAAGATTTAAAACAGATGTTGTTATCGCAGAAAGTTCGATATTCATCTTTCTTAAAAGTCCACCTATAAGACCGTTTTCCTGTATTAAAAGTGCGTAGGTAATATGTTCAGGCGTAATAGCGTTGTTCTGATATTCAGTTACGGTATTCTGCGCTGATTGTATTGCCTCGAGTGATTTTCTTGTAAGTTTCTGTGCGTTCATAATGAAAACCTCCTCATATTATAATTATGTTTTTATTTACTCCGTCTACAACTCTTTTTCTCACATTCCCCATTGCCATAAAAGGATTTTCACTTTCCGAAAAATACTCCTTTATCGCAATATCAACAAGGTTTACATAGTCGTTTATCGCCTTGCCTATGGTCTTTGAGTTGTTATCAACCCTATCTGAAACCTTTAGTTTTCTTATATGTTTCCCCGAAGAAGAAATATATTCAACTCCACCTTCAAAATACTTATCGCAGAGTTCTTTTTCAAACTGTTCCCACCAGGTATAGAACATATCAAGATTACCCAAAAGTTCCTCCGACTGCGTTCTGAAAGAAACGCCTAAAAGCCCGAAAGTTCCGTCATCATCGGGAATTTTAAGGAGCTTCACTTCATACCTTATGGTCGGCCTATATTTATACCTTAACTGACTTCTGAAAGATAACATCGCATCTGATGTCTGACTCTGAAGCTGAAAACTTTCATCCATAACCGATTTCATATAGTCAAAAATATCCCTTATTTCCTGTTCGGGCGTTTTATAGCAGACTTTTTCTGCTAAAATACTGTTTATAAGGTTAGAACGGTTTGTTCCCATTTTATAAGCCAAGTCATCAATCGCTCTTACAACATTATCAGAAAGCACAAGGCTGTAAACACTTTTTTTCATTTTCTCTCCTCCCTTTCGACTACATTGTAACATCATTTTAATAACTTGTCAAGCATTTTATATAAAATATTTTACGAGTTTTGAAAATCAAAAAATAAAGTCATACGCAAAAAGCGTACAACTTTATCGAATTTTTGCTATTTTTTCTCTGAAATTCACCTGTCGGCGTACAACTATGCATAAAAGCAGGAAAATTTTCGTTACCGAGCGATAAATTTATTTTCTTAATAAAGTCAGTAACGATATGGGTTAAGGTTTTGCCTTATTTGAAAAGTCAGGTTAATTGGTTAGTTTCGTTACCGAGTGGTAAATTTATTTTCTTAATAAAGCAAGTAACGATATGGGTTAAGGCTTTGCCTTACATATCTACGGCAGTCATTTCAACCCACGCAGGAAAATAACCTGCTTTTCTTGCAACATTTCTTGACGCGATATTCGACCACCATGTTCCGTAATACGGAATAGCGCCACGCATAAGAATTTCTTTCGTGAGTGCTGAAACAAGCATTGTTGCAATTCCTCTTCCTCTGTATTCAGGGAGAACATCTATTCCTATCTGCCAGAATCTTTCGCTGTCGTTTGAAGCCCCTGCTATCGCATAAATCTTGTTTCCGTCCATAGCGCAGGTTGCTATAACATCGTGTCTTCCGAGTTTGTTTTCATACATAAGTGCGTTTGAAAAACGCTTGTCATCATAAAGAGAGGGGATTGCCTCTTCATCATAAATCTTTATTCTGTATCCCGATAAATCGGGGTAATAATAAGGTGAAACAGGAAGGTAATACTGATTGAAACTTCCTATTGCCTTGCCGTGTTTACCGAGTTCACGATTTATATGAAAAATAGCCTTTGCATCGAAAAGTTCTATTCCCTTAACACTTCCCAAAAGGTCTTTTGCGAAGGGATAGATTTCTTCTGAAACAGTAGCAACTGCGCCGTTTCCGAATGATGCTACACGAAAAAAATCCTTCTCATTACGGAAAATCCTCCTCCCCGAAAGGAGAGAGGAATATGTTACCGTATTCTTTATACTTAAAAAATCTTCGGGGCGACAGGACATATCAAGCGCCAACTGCATAGCAGCAGCCTCAAGCATATCGTTTCTGAACGACATCATATTCCTTTTGCCCCTTTCATAGATTACTTGTTCTTTGCGTTTACCTTTGCTCTTGTGTTGTTATCGAGAATCTGTTTTCTTATTCTTATAGACTTTGGTGTAACTTCGAGAAGTTCATCATCAGCCATAAATTCAAGACTTTCTTCAAGGCTGAGCTTACGGGGAGGGATAAGACGGAGTGCGTCATCGCTTCCGCTTGCTCTTGTATTTGTGAGGTGTTTTCTCTTGCAGACATTTACTACAAGGTCATCGCCCTTGGGGTTTGAGCCTACTACCATTCCTTCATAAACGGGAACGCCTGCGCCTATGAAAAGAGTTCCTCTTTCCTGTGCGTTGAAAAGACCATATGTAATACTTTCGCCTGTTTCAAATGCAATAAGCGAGCCTGTATTTCTTCTCTGAACTTCGCCCTTGTATTCCTGATAGCTATCGAAAACGCTGTTCATAATACCTTCGCCCTTTGTATCGGTTAAAAATTCACTCTTATAACCGAAAAGACATCTTGAAGGGATAAGGAATTCTATTCTCATTCTTGAGCCCTGAGGATGCATTTTAACGAGTTCTGCCTTTCTGTTACCCATTTTTTCCATAACAGAACCCATGCAATCTTCGGGAACATCAATAAGGAGTCTTTCGATAGGTTCACATCTTACGCCGTCGATTTCCTTATAAAGAACACGGGGAGGAGAAACTGAAAGTTCATAGCCTTCTCTTCTCATATTTTCAATAAGGATTGAGAGGTGCATTTCGCCTCTTCCTAAAACTCTTAAAGCGTCTGTGTTTTCTGTATCTTCAATACGAAGAGAAACATCCTTTAAAAGTTCTTTATAAAGTCGGTCTCTTATCTGGCGTGATGTTACATATTTTCCTTCTCTTCCTGCGAAAGGAGAGTCGTTTACAGAGAATGTCATTTCAACTGTAGGTTCGCTGATTTTAACGAAAGGAATGGGCTCATAAGCAGAAGCATCACAGATTGTATCTCCGATTGTGAGGTTTTCGATACCTGAAATGCAGACAATATCGCCTACTTTCGCAGTTTCGGCAGGCTGTCTTACGAGGCCTTCTATCTGATACATTGTTACAACCTTACTGTTATAGGGCTTTTTGCTTTCGTGATAATCACCTACTATAACATTCTGGTTTACCTTCATACATCCTCTTTCGATTTTACCGATACCTATTCTTCCGACATAATCGTTATAGTCGATAGAAGAAACAAGCATCTGCATAGGGCCTTCATCATCGCCTTCGGGTGCAGGAATATGAGAAATGATTGTATCGAAAAGGGGTTTTAAGTCTGTTCCTGCTTCATACTGGCTGAGTGATGCTGTTCCTGATCTTCCTGAGCAGAAAAGGATAGGGCTTTCAATCTGTTCTTCAGAAGCATCAAGATCTAAAAGAAGTTCTAAAACCTCATCGCCGATTTCATCAAGACGAGCATCGGGTCTGTCGATTTTATTTACAACTACTATAAGTTTAAGCCCGAGTTCAATGGCTTTCTGTGTTACAAATCTTGTCTGGGGCATAGGGCCTTCTGCGGCATCGACAAGAAGAACAACGCCGTCAACCATTTTAAGAACACGTTCAACCTCT
>JAZNQY010000104.1:0-5921 GCA_045590375.1 Oscillospiraceae bacterium
TCAACTCCTATGAGTACATATCGTGCAAAACAGATGCACCATACTCTTCGTTACGGAAAACATAATCTCTGGAAAAATATTGTCTACGGAGATGTTTCTGAAGAAGAAAAAGAAACATTCAGGTATTTAACAGAAAGAAATGCGATAAATTTCGGCTATCAGAATAATGATGTTGTCTTTATTTCAGACCTTTCAGAAATGGATGGTAATATATGAAAACTGTATTTATAAATTGTAGCCCGAAAAATAATTTCAGTGCATCGTCTTATCTTATTTCACTTCAGAAGATATTTGTAAAAGGTGAAAAAGTTGTTGAAAAACTGCGAAACAAAGGAGATTATCAGCGCGTTTTAGATGCTATCAAAGATGCCGATAACATAGTTTTCTCGCTTCCTCTCTATATCGACTGCCTTCCTTCTCATGTTCTTCCTTTTCTAAAAGAAGTAGAAATTATGTGTAAGGAAAACGGAGTAACATTCAACGTTTACAGTATTATAAACAACGGATTTATCGAAGGTTGTCAGAGCGAACCTGTTTTAAGAATACTTAAAAACTTCTCTGACAGGGCAGGACTTACCTTTTGTGGAGGAATAGGCATTGGTGGTGGCGTAATGCTTAATGTTACACGCATTATGTTCCTTGTTCAGATAGGAATTTTTCTTTTAAATCTTGTTTTAAACTTTATCCAGAACGGACTTGTTTTTCCCGTCGGGCTTGTTCTCAGTTTTCTTAAATCAGCAGGTATCATCCTCTTTTTCAACGCAGGTGTGCTTCTGTTCATCTCACAGATGGGATTTAAGATTAACAAATCAAGACATTTCGGTAAAAAATATACCCGTATTCTTATTCCGTCATTTATATTTATAATTTTTGCAGATATATTCTTTATAGTAATATCTGTTTTTAAAGGTGGAATTTTCAGAGGACTTTTTTCAAAGAAACAACCCGATGATATAACTATTTCAAAGGAGAACTGAATGATTTATTTAAAAGAGGCAAATTTTGAAGATGCAGAGAAGGAATACCTCTTTGTAAAAGATATTCCTTCTTATGAAAACAGTTTTACAAACGATTGGTATAATGTTTCTTATGATGATTTTATAAATAAGGCGTTAAAACAGATGATTTCATCTTCAGAAGGCGAAAACCTGCCCGATGGCTATGTTCCCGAAACATTTTTCTTTCTATGGAATGATAACGAGATAATAGGTCAGTTTCGTTTAAGACATTATCTTTGTGAGTCTTTAAAATCAGGTTCAGGACATATCGGATATTTTATCGGAAAAGATTTCAGAGGAAAAGGCTATGCCAAAGAGGGGCTTCGTCTTCTTCTTGAAGTAGCAAGAAAAACAATTCCCGAAGAAGAAATATATTTCCGTGTCGATAAAGAAAATACGGCGTCTCTGAAAGTTATTCTCTCTAACGGAGGATATATAGCAGAAGAAGATAACGAAAAATATTACATAAGGATAAAAAAATAACCTGTAAGAAAAAATCTTACAGGTTATTTTATTTTTGTGTACGGGCTTTGCATAAAACTGACATCTCCTGAATAATTATTGAAAAAAGGCTTATGCCAAACAGGAGGAAAATATATGAGTTTTAAGGTTAACCGTGAGATAATATCTTCCGATGAGGTTATTTACGATGGTTTTCAGGAACAGGCAGTAGAATTTGATTGTATTCTGCCCGATTATTATCCTAATATCTTCAAAGTGCTTAAATGCATAGTAACACCTTGTATTGTCTCGAAAAACATATCGGAAAACAAAATAGGTTATGAACTTGTTGTAAAGGCGAATATTCTTTATCAGTCCGAAAACAGCAATGCTGTAAACTGTGTCGAACAGAAAATGGTTTTTTCAAAATCCGTTGATGTCGGTGAGGAACTTTCAGGCGCTGAAATCAGACTTATCCCTGTTGTTGATTATGTAAACTGCCGTGCAGTAAATCAACGCCGACTTGATATAAGAGGAGCAATTTCTGTTAAGATAACAGTAACAGGAGAGAGGACAGAAGAGGTAATAAGCGATTCTTACGGAATGAATATCCAGCTTAAAAAAGAAGATGTTTCTGTTGTCGGAAAGAAACTTATCAAAGAGAAACAGATTTCTGTATCCGATGATATTGATATAGGTTACGGAAAACCACCGATAAAATCAATTATTCGTTCGGATTGCATTGTTTCGTCGGTTGATAAGAAGATAATAGCAAATAAGGTTATAGTAAACGGAGAAATGAGGATTTGTTTTCTTTATTGTTCAGATGAAGAAAACGGAAACGCGCTCGAAAAAATGGAGTTTACTTTGCCGTTCAGTCAGATTATGGATGTTGAGGGCATTGACGACAGTTATGATACAACAGTTTCAGCAAATATACTTGGTTGCGAACTTTCTTCCAAAGAAAACAGTGATGGCGAAATAAAAACGGTATCTGTTGAAACCGAAATATGCCTTACAGTAGTTGCTGTAAGAAATAACAGTATCCGTATAGTATCAGATGCCTATTCAACAACTCATCCGTGTGAATGTGTAAAATCAGAATGTTCTGTAAGAACATCACCTGAAAGATGTTGCGAAATTCATATAGAACGCATTACAGTCAAGACAGATGATAATAATATTTCATCAGTTTATGATGCATGGAGTAAAGTGAAAAACAGTTCAGTCATAACAGATGCAGAAAACGGAACAGTTACTCTTGCGATAAAACTCGTAAACTCCGTCGTTGCGTGTGATAATAACGGAAAGACAGTTATCCTTGAAAACGAACATACCCTTGAACACAAATTCAGATGCAAGGATATAACCGATAAAACAACCGTTATCCCTGATGTTGATGTCATTTCTGTAGCCTACAATATCGATGATAACGGAAATATCGAACTCAAATGTGAAGTAAGAATATGCATAAATATTAGAAGAATTTATAAGTTTGATGCAGTAACAGAAATAAAAATTGATGATACCTGTGAGAAGAAACAGGAAGATTACGCTCTTAAAATGTATTTTGCCGATGAGGGAGAAACTCTTTGGGATATCGCAAAGAAATATTCAACCTCAATAGAAGCAATAATGGAAGAAAACGATTGTCCTGAAAACTGTGGTAAAATTCTTCTTATTCCGATAGTATCCTGATAAAAACGGAGGAAAAAATCTATGGTGAACAATAATATTTACAACGATATTTCAAAGCGTACCGACGGGGATATCTATATCGGAATAGTAGGTCCCGTAAGAACAGGTAAATCAACTTTTATAAAAAAGTTTATGGAAACTCTTGTTATTCCGAATATTGATAGTACATACAGAAAAGAAAGGGCTATCGATGAGCTTCCTCAGTCTGCGGCAGGGAAGACCATAATGACAACCGAGCCTAAATTCATTCCCGAAGAGGCAGTTGAAGTCAATCTTGAAAACGGAGCACATTTCAATGTCCGTATGATAGATTGCGTAGGGTATATAGTTCCAAGTAGTTTAGGGTATATCGAAAATGAAATGCCCCGAATGGTTATGACTCCATGGTTTGAAGAAGAAGTTCCGTTTAATATGGCAGCAGAAGTCGGAACTCAGAAGGTTATAAGTGAACATTCAACAATAGGAATTGTTATTACAACCGATGGCAGCATTTCAGATATTCCACGTGATGAATATGAAGAATGCGAAGAAAGGGTTATTTCCGAACTCAAATCCATAAACAAACCCTTTGTAATCGTTATGAACAGCGCTGATCCTTATTCAAGACAGACAAGAGAACTTACAGAACAGCTATCCGAAAAATACGAAACCCCTGTTGTAGCAGTAAATTGCCTTGAATTATCCGAAGATGATATTAAAAATATTATGCAGGAAGTTTTATTTTCTTTTCCTGTAAAAGAGATAAATATATCCTGCCCTAAATGGATAACATCTCTTAAAAAGGGGAACTGGCTCAAAGACGAAATCTTTACAGCGATAAGAGAATCTGTTTCAGCTGTTTCAACGCTGAGGGATATTCACTCTGCTGTTGAAAAAATGAAAGAATGTCCTCATATTTCATCTGCTGCCGTTAGCAGCACAGACCTCGGAACAGGAAGTTCTGTAATATCAGTGAATCTCTGTGATTCGCTTTTCTATGAAATCATCAGCGAAGAAACAGGAATAGATATGAAATCCGAAAGCGACCTTCTTCCAATCCTCAAAGAACTGACAAAAATCAAAGAAGAATATATGAAGATAGAAAGCGCACTCAAAGAGGCAGAGGCTACGGGTTACGGAATAGTTATGCCGTCTATTGAAGAAATGTCTTTAGAAGAACCTGAAATTATGAAACAGGGTGGAAGATACGGTGTAAGACTAAAAGCAAGCGCGCCAAGCTTCCATATTATGAAAGCAACGATAAATACCGAGGTGGCACCCATAGTCGGAAGCGAAAAACAATCCGAAGAACTTGTTATGTATCTTCTCAAAGAATTTGAAGACGCACCCCATAAGATATGGGAAAGTAATATTTTCGGAAAATCTCTTGATGACCTCGTTAATGAGGGACTTCATACAAAACTTCATCATATGCCGGTTGAGGCAAGACTTAAACTTCAGGAAACCCTTGAACGCATCATAAACGAAGGCTGTAGCGGACTTATCTGCTTTATCCTTTAAAAATAAAAACCTGAGAAGATTTCTTCTCAGGTTTTTATTTTTATTCGATGTCGCTTCTTAAAAGGCCCCATATCGTGATGTCGATTAGCCCACCTCTGCATAATTCATATTGTCTCAGCAATCCTTCTTTTGTAAACCCAAGGTTTTCGAGAAGTTTCAAAGATGCAGTATTCATCGGCTCAACATAGGCTTCTATCCTGTTTATATCCGTTTCTCTGAAAATAAAATCCATTATCATTTTAAGAGATTCGCTCATAATTCCATGATTCCAATATTTGCTATTTAGTTCATATCCCATTTCTGCCTTTAAACTTTCTTCCGAAAATGCAAAAAATCCACAAGTGCCGACAAGTTTACTGCTTTCTTTCAGTTCAATGCCCCATCTTACCATAGTTTTTTCAGAAAGGCACCTTCTGAAGATGTCAACCTGATTTGTTGCATCGTCTATTGTAAGAAAGGGAAGAAGGTCATAATATTTCATAACCTCTCTGTCTGAAAAGATTTCAAATATGTCATCAGTGTCAGATTCTTTTATCGGTCTTAATAAAAGACGTTCTGATTCTAATATGAGGTTTTTATCAAATAAATCTTTAATCATATTTTCCTCCATATAAAAATCAAAGTCATTTCTGATAAAATCCAGAAATGACTTTGTTGTTTTTTACATTACAGCTTCAAACTTCTGATACTGATTTTCAACGAAATCTCTGTAAAGCTGTGTTCCTAATGTAAGGAAAAGCTTGGGGTCGAACTTTTCAGGTTCAGCAACATAAGTATAAGTGAAGTAAAGGTCGTCCTGCTCACTGATGCAGTACTTGCAAACTCTGTTGTAAGAGTTGAGTTCGTTCATGAGTTCGAGAATTTTGCCCCTTTTCTTCTTGTTTTCAACAGAACCGAATGTAACCATGCAGTCGTTGTAGATAGAAGCGTCGAGTTTGAAGAGAATCTGTGAAGGAACACTTTCCTTCATAGGCTGGATAGAACGGAAGATAACATCGTTCTCTGCTATTCTGAATTCAAATATAGGGCTGAGCTTTGCTTCGTAAAGAACTTCTAAAAACTGGTCTTTTTTCTTATTAACTATAACGTCCATAAAAGCCTCCTGAAAGAGATATATATTCTATTATACCATAAATTTTCAATAAATCAAGATTTTTTTAATTTTTTAATCTGTCTTATGTCATTTCCTGCAAATCTGAGGTATGTATATTCGCCAAAAATTCTTGATGCAACGCGATCATCATATCTTTCGGAAATATCATCGTTTGTCAGATTAGAGTTTGT
>JAZNQY010000105.1:0-6715 GCA_045590375.1 Oscillospiraceae bacterium
CCCCGTAGAAATGCGCGAAAGGGTAGATGACGCTCTTAAAGATGTTGGAATGTATAAGTTCAGAGAACATGCTCCTCATCACCTTTCAGGCGGACAGAAACAGCGTGTTGCCATTGCAGGAATATTTGCTATGTGCCCCGATTGTATTGTTCTTGATGAACCAACAGCTATGCTTGACCCTATCGGAAGAAAAGAAGTTATGAAAACCATAAAGAAACTCAACCGTGAACACGGAGTAACAATTATCCTCATAACTCATTATATGGATGAAGCCGCAAAAGCCGACAGAATAGTTGTTATGGATAGCGGAAAGACAATTCTTGACGGAACACCCAAGGAAGTTTTTAAAAATGTCGAACTTTTAAAATCCGTAGGGCTTGATGTTCCACAGGTAACAGAACTTGCGTTCGGTTTAAGAAATAACGGAATAGATATTCCCGATGACATTATCACCGAAGAAGAATGTATCGAAGAAATTATAAAAATTATTGAGAAAGCAGGAAGATAACATTGGCTATAATTAAAACGGAAGACTTGACCTATGTATATAGCGCAGGTACTCCTTTTGAAAAAAAGGCAATTGATAATCTTAATATAGAAATCGAAGAGAGCGAACTTGTAGGCATAATAGGGCATACAGGCTCGGGAAAGTCAACCTTTATCCAGCATCTTAACGGACTTTTAAAGCCCACTTCAGGCAAGATTTATATAGATGGAACTGATATCTGGCAGGACAAGCAGACAACTCTTGAAACAAGATTTAAAGTTGGTCTTGTTTTTCAGTATCCCGAATATCAGATTTTTGAAGAAACAGTTTATAAGGATATCGCTTTTGGTCCTAAGAATATGGGGCTTTCGGATGAAGAAATAGACAAGCGTGTCCGTGAAACAGCAAAGCTTGTTGAAATAACCGATGAACAGCTTGAAAAATCCCCTTTCGAACTTTCAGGTGGACAGAAACGCCGTGTCGCAATAGCAGGCGTTATGGCTATGCGCCCTAAGGTTCTTATTCTTGACGAACCCTGCGCAGGACTTGACCCTAAGGGAAGAGACCGTATCCTTGACAGAATAAGAGAGTATCATAAGGAATATAATTCAACCGTTCTTCTCGTAAGTCATAGTATGGAAGATGTTGCAAAAATCGCAACAAAAATTCTTGTTATGAATAATGCGTCAATAGTTTGTTATGATGAACCACCTAAGGTTTTCGGAATGGCAGATGAAATCGCAAAAATGGGGCTTGATATTCCTCAGATAACAAAGGTTTTCAATGCACTCAAAGAAAAAGGCTATCATATCGCAGATGATGTCTATACAGTGCCTTATGCTTTGAAAAAACTCCTTTCATATCTTGATGAAAAGGGGGTAAAACTTGATGCTTAAGGATATAACAATAGGTCAGTTTTTCCCTGGAAATTCAATAGTCCACAGACTTGACCCACGTTTTAAAATCGTAATAACAGGTGTTTTCATAACGTTCCTTTTCTGTGCCGAAAATTTCTATGGCATACTTTTCGGAATGCTTTTTGTAGCACTCACAGTGCTTCTTTCGAAAATTCCCATAAAGATGATTTTCAAAGGGATGAAAAGTATCATTCCCCTCATTATTTTCACATCCGTTTTAAACATCTTCTTTATTGAGGGAGAAATTCTTTTCAGCTGGCAGTTTATCAAAATAACAAAAGAAGGTCTTGAAACATCGCTGTTTATGATACTCCGTATTATATGCCTTATTTCAGGAACTTCGCTTCTTACCTATACAACCTCACCGATAACACTCACAGATGCAATAGAACAGCTCTTATCTCCTCTTAAAAAAATAAACATGCCTGTTCACGAATTTGCTATGATGATGACGATAGCGCTTCGTTTTATCCCGACACTTATCGAAGAAACCGATAAGATAATGTCAGCGCAGAAAGCAAGAGGTGCAGACCTTGAAACAGGGGGACTTATAAAGAGAGCAAAAGCTCTTGTTCCTATTCTTATCCCTCTTTTTGTATCTGCGTTCAGAAGAGCAGAAGAACTTGCTGTTGCTATGGAATGTCGTTGTTACAGAGGCGATGAAGGCAGAACACGTCTTAAACAACTCAAATCAGGTGGAAAAGATTATATCGCACTCGCTTTATCCCTTTTCTTCCTTGATGTTGTGATATTTTTTAACTGTATTTTTTAAGTAGGTGTCTTATGAGAAATATCAAGGTTACAATGTGCTATCGTGGAACGAATTATCATGGTTTTCAACGACAGGATAATGCTATTGCCATTCAGCAGATTGTAGAGGAAAAACTTTCTAAAATTCTCGGTGGAGAAGATGTGACAATATACGGCTGCTCAAGAACAGATACAGGCGTTCACGCTTTAGAGTATTGTTTCAGCTTCAAAACAGAAAGAACAATCCCTCTTTTAGGACTTAAAAGAGGACTTAATTCCGATTTACCAAAAGATATTTCTATTCTCTCCTGCGAAGAAGCAGAAGAAGATTTTCATGCAAGGTATTCATGCAAAGGAAAAGAATATATATATAAAGTTCATTGTAGCGAAAGTCATAACCCTTTTGCCGAAGACCTTTCCTATCATTACAGAAGAAAAGTAGATTATCCTCTTTTGTGTGAAGAAGTAAAGGCTTTTATCGGAACACACGATTTCAAATCATTCTGTTCAACAGGTTCGGATAAAGAAATAACAGTAAGAACGATTTATGATTTTACCGTTGAACAAAATGGCGAAGAACTTGTTTTCAGAGTTTCAGGAGATGGATTTCTCTATAATATGGTAAGAATAATGATAGGAACTCTTCTCTGGATAAACGAAGGAAAAATCGAAAAAGGTTCGGTTCCTTCTATAATCGAAGCAAAAGACAGACTAAAAGCAGGAAAAACAGCTCCTGCTTGTGGACTTTATCTTAACAAAGTTTTTTATTGATGAAAGGATTAGTCTATGGCAATAGAATATAATCTTAACGATATGCAGAAACGCAGAAGAAAGAAAAAACTTGTTCGTTTTGCGAAAAAAGCGGCAGTTGTTCTTGTTATAGCGTTAATAGGAGTTCTTCTTTATGTTTTCCGTTCAAAGTGGATGCCTCTTTTCGAGGGTATAGGAACGAAATACGAAAATTCCGTCCGTAACAGTGGAGAACTTGCGAAAGAGAATTTTCCGATAAAGATAAGGGGAACTTCTGACCACGAGATAGGTGTAACGGATAATTATCTTACATATCTTGATGACACCCATTTTTATATGTATTCTGTTGATGGCGAACTTGTTGCCGAAAGACAGCACAGCTATTCTTCACCCATTCTTAAGTCGGGAAGCAAAAGATCTGTTATTTATGATTGTGGTGGAAAAAAACTCAGGGTTGAAAGCAAACAGAAAACCGTATATGAAAAGGAGTTTTCAGGCAACATTATTCTTGCCGAACTCAGTGGAAATGACTCTGCTGCCGTTGTTTCCGAAAGCGATGGTTTTGCTTGTGTTATGAATATATATAATCCTGATGGTAGCGAAAGATATACAATAAAAAATGTTGAAGGAAGAATTATTGATGTTGATTTCTATGTCGGAAGTTCAGGTTGTATCGCTGTAAACGTAGGCGTTGATGACGGAAAACTCATATCATCATTGTCAAAATATGATTTTTCAAAAACAGAACCCGACTGGCGTTCTTCATCTGTTGATACATTTGCTATATCTGCCGAAATAATGCAGAACGGAGATATATCGGTATTCGGAGATACAAAGTTTGCATATTATTCAAAAGATGGCGAACTTATAGGAACATATGAATATCCCTATCAACTTGCAGGTTTTTCAGCCGGTGTTTCAAATTCTGCAATACTTCTTCAGAGAGAAGAATTCAGAAAATCAACACTTGTTATAATAAATGATGTAAACAACCCTATAACGATAGAACTTGACAAAACAGCTAAAGGGGTTTATACTTCGGAAAAAGAGGTTTATGTCCTTACAACAGATGAACTTATCGCTTATTCTTTTGATGGCGTCAAGATTGATTCGATAAATGTTTCTGATAATTATACGGGTTTTGTAAAGATAGATGATTATGTATTCCTCAATGGATATAATGAGATAAACAGGACGGAATTTGCAGATTAACTGCTTTTCCGAAAGGAGAATTGTTTTGGAAACCGGATTTGCATATTTTTTTGATATTCTGACGATAGTTGTAATAGTTTCTGCTATTTATATGTGTGGAAAACAAGGATTTATAAAGTCGATTATAACTCTTGTCGGATATTGTATTGCTGTTATAGTATCTGTTTTGGCAGGTAATATATTAGCGCCTAAGATTTATGATTCAGCAGTAAAACCTGAAATAATTTCTGTGGTAAACGAACAGTTGGGTTCTGCAGATGTTCCTTATGAAATAACCCATGCTCTCAACAACAAATACGGAAAGTATGGGGTTAAGTTTGAAAAATCCGATGTTATAAATATCCTCGGAAACAATAAGGACGAAGCAGCGCAGAATATTATAGATCATGTTTATGAAAAAGCAGGTTTTACAATAACTGTTGAAGATGCTGATGGCATAATCGGTTCTATTTTTGAAGAAAAGGTAACCGACAGTGCGAGAGAGTATCTCCCTGCCGGTATAACAGTAAATAAAATAAGTTTCGATAACGAAGAGGCGTGGAATGATGCCGTTTCTGCAATAACAGGAGGAACGGTAAAACTTTCTGAATTTATCGAAAAATATTTTGTGCGTGATTTTGCAGTTTCGATAGTAAGACTTCTTATTTCGATTTTTTCATTTACACTTCTTACTATCCTTATGAATGTTGCTCTGAGATTTGTTACCATAATAGATAAGCTTCCTATCATAAATGCAATAAATGCGTTTCTCGGAGGAGTCATGGGTGCTATCCAGGGTTTGATTATAATGTATATTATTATTCTTGCAACAAAACTTATAGTTACTATAGGTGGAGATAATATGCTTGTATTCAACACAGAAACTATCGGAATGACATATATATTCAAGATTTTATACAGTCTTGCTTAAGGGAGGAAATTTGAATGCTTTGTACCCGATGCAAAAAGCGTATGGCAGTTGTTTTTATAACTGCTATGCAGGGAGAAGAAAAACGAAATGAAGGCCTTTGTCTTGTCTGTGCAAGGGAACTCGGAATACCACAGGTCAAGGAATATATGGACCAGATGGGTATAACAGATGAAAATGTTGAAGATTTCTGTCAGCAGGTCGAAGACCTTGAAGACCAGTTTGAAATGGGTGGCTCTGAAACTATGCCCGGATTTTTCCAGAACTTTATGATGGGTGGATTTCCAAAAAGCGAAAATAACGCTATAGATGAAATCGGAGATGTAGATGAGGATTTTCCTTCAGACTCAGATTCCGATGACCCTTCAGGAATGTTTGATCTGTTCAAGAAAATGAGTAAAGATAGCGAAAAGGAAAATAAAGAGAAAAAATCAAAGAAGAAAAAAGAAAAGAAACTCAAATATCTTCCTAATTATTGTACACATCTTACACAAAAAGCCCGTGATGGAGAAATTGACCGTATCATAGGCAGAGATAAAGAAATCTCGAGAGTGATACAGATTCTTTCAAGAAGAACAAAGAACAACCCCTGCCTCATTGGTGAACCCGGTGTTGGTAAAACTGCTATTGCCGAAGGTATTGCACAGAAAATTGCGTCAGGTGATGTACCTTTTAATATAGTAAATAAAGAGCTTTATCTTTTAGACCTTACAGCGCTTGTTGCAGGAACACAGTTCAGAGGTCAGTTTGAAAGCCGTGTCAAAGGACTGATTGATGAAGTAAAATCCGAAGGCAATGTTATTCTCTTTATCGACGAAGTTCATAATCTTGTCGGAACAGGCGACAGCGAAGGCTCAATGAATGCCGCTAATATACTCAAACCTGCACTCTCAAGAGGTGAAGTTCAGGTTATTGGTGCAACAACTTTCAAGGAATACAGAAAATATATCGAAAAGGATAGCGCCCTCGAGAGAAGATTTCAGCCTGTAACCGTAAACGAACCTACTATCGAAGATACAGTAAGCGTTCTTTGTGGAATAAAGGAATATTATGAAAAATATCATAAAGTAAAAGTAAGTGATGATATTGTCCGTTCTTGCACAGTTCTTTCTGAACGCTATATTAATGACAGATTTCTTCCCGATAAGGCAATAGACCTTCTCGATGAAGCCTGCACAAGAGCAAGTATAAATCATCCCGAGATAGCTGAATATATCAAGAAAACAGAAGAACTTGAGGCGAAAAAGAAAGAAATAACCGAAATCGAAGACAGCAGTTCTCCTGATTACGAAAAACTTTCTGTTGCCAAAGCAGAACTTATGCAACTTGAAAACGAAATAAAGCCTCTTGCTGAAACAGCAGAGAATATAACTGTTACCAACGAAGACTTATCAAGAGTAATCGAACTCTGGACAGGAATTCCTGCGAATAAGATTATGGAAAGCGAATTCAAGAAGATAACAGGCCTTGAAGAAGCGCTTAAATCCAAGATTATCGGTCAGGATGAAGCAGTAAGTCTTGTTGCAAAGGCAGAACTTATGCAACTTGAAAACGAGCTGAACCCTCTTGCCGAAGTTGTTGAGAATATTTCTGTTACAAATGAGGATTTGTCAAAAGTAATCGAACTCTGGACAGGAATTCCCGCCAATAAGATTATGGAAAGCGAATTCAAGAAGATAACAGGTCTTGAAG
>JAZNQY010000106.1:0-1514 GCA_045590375.1 Oscillospiraceae bacterium
GTTATCGTTGTATAGTTGACTAACATCGTCATTCCTGTTATCGTTCTTCTTTCGCCGTTGTATGAGATAGTATTTCCGTTTTTATAGAAAGAGATATTGCTGTCAGCCTTTATCTGAATTGTTGCAGCACCTGATGTATACACTGAATATGTAGTGAATTCATCATAGAACTTTCCTGTAGGAACTTTGTTTCTCATATCGGGGACATTGAATGTTTCTATTCCGTCGCCAGCACCATAGGTTGTTCCGATAGCAGAAAAGAGCGCCTGATATTCTGTTCTCGATATAGCACTACCATCACACAAAAGCCATAAGTCAGGGATGATGTCGGAGGCGTAGGGGAGGATTGTACCTACGGGCATAAAGAACATTTTTCTTTCTTCGCCATCGGGGATATCGTCAAGGTCGAGATTTATATTTCCACCCTCTGATGCAATTTCGTTTACAGAAACAGTTTCGCCCTTATCGCCTCTTTCTCCCTTTTCACCCTGTTCACCTTTATCGCCTTTATCTCCCTTATCGCCTTTAACGCCTTTTGCTCCTCCTAAAAGACCTGTTCCTTTCCAGCTTTCCGAATAGGTATCCCAGATATAATATTCTCCCGAAACGAGAAATCCTCCTGAAAGACCTGAGCCATCGGGGTAGGCCGAAAGAAGTTCGCTTTTTGTATCAAAAGCACCTATAGGTTTAAGGTCACCTGATATTCCACCTTCGCCTTTTTCACCCTTTTCTCCCTTTTCGCCTTTAAGGCTTGAGAGCCATTCTTCTTCTGTTCCTTCAAAGCCGTTGAGAAGCGCTATTTCATAAGCGGATTTTCCTGATGTTCCCTCTGCTTTTTCAGCAGCATCAATAGCCCTCTGAACTTCAATCTGCATCTGCATAAGTGCCTGTTCGATAACATCATCAGATGTATAGACGATTTTATCTGCACCCTCAAAAACCTCTATGGGCTGTGATGTGAATTTGATTACAATTTCTCTTGAATAAGAAATCCCTATAAGTTCAAGGCTGAGCATTCCACTTTCGGCAGTAAAGCTTTCACTTATTGTCCAGGTAAGAATTACTTTGTCGCCGACAATTTCTTTATGAAGAACCTGCTCTGCCGTTGTTTCTCCTATGCTTCCTCGCATCTTGTATGAAAGTTCAGAAAGATTAAGCCCCTCATATTCATGTGGAAGAGAAATAGTAACAGTATGTGCACTGTCTTCACCCTTTACAAGCTTGTTCTGTAAAGAGGTTGTTATCATTCTTTTGCCTATAATATCAATAAGCATAGTTTCTTTTCCTTTCTTTTTTTATTTACGCCGCAAAAGACTATGCAGTAAACGCCGCATTACCGCAAAGCCTTTCACTATAAGGCTTAAAAGCAAAAAAAGTTGCACATAAGCGTACAACTTTTCTGAAAATTTATTTTTGTTTCTCTTATTTATACAAAACCCTGATATTATTTTTGTAAAACTTTTACAAACAGAGTTTTATAAAAGCCATTGACAAAATGAGGGAAATATATTATC
>JAZNQY010000107.1:0-5127 GCA_045590375.1 Oscillospiraceae bacterium
AGCAGTACACCAGTACGGCGTCGTCGTGTTTCCTAGAACTAAACCCCGTCTTTTCGTTTTAAAAAATTTGCCGGTGGTGGCTCACCACTCGCTCGTTTGCCTTGCAAAACGAAGTAATCTTTTCGTTTTACAGGAAATGCCTCCACGGGCTCCGTGGTTTTTCAGAAAATAAAATATTCCCCCACATCTGTGGGGGAATATTTATTACAAAACCTTACTTTCCCTCTCTTCATAGGAAAAAACATCAGAGCCTATCAAAACCCCGTCGGAAATAAGAAGGGTTATCTCGCTGTCACCTGAAGAAAAACTATATTTCATAACAGTTTTTCCCCTCATATTATGAAGGTCGAAACCCTGTTCTTTCTGCAAAAGATTATAGTTTTCAAAAGTTTCGTTCCATACTGTCGGAATGATGATTTCCTTTTCTGAAATCTTTGTGGGGGAATATCCTTTTTCCTCTAAAAAAGCGATGATTTCTGCTTCATCCGAAAGATAGATTTTCTCGCTTTCTCTTATGTAGAAAAGCAGAAACGTAGTACCGAAAAGTATTAAAATCAGGATAACGGAAAGAAATGCAGACTTTATTTTTTTCCCCGAAAGAGAAACTGTAAGCATAATAAAAAATCTCCTTTTGTGGTTTGATGAATTTTATGCTTATGGGGGAAAGAAAATTCCCGAAAAACTTGACAAAACTCAAATAATTTAATAAAATATAAAAAGCGTATCATAACAAAGGAGAGTCAATATGAAGAATACTGAAAAAACAATGGACAAAATAGTTGCTCTTTGTAAGGGCAGAGGCTTTGTATACCCCGGCAGTGAAATCTACGGTGGTCTCGCAAACACATGGGACTATGGTCCTTTAGGCGTTGAACTCAAAAACAACATAAAGAAAGCATGGCTCAAAAAATTTGTTCAGGAAAATAAATATAATGTTGGTCTTGACAGTGCTATCCTCATGAACCCTCAGACATGGGTTGCATCAGGACATTTAGGTGGATTTTCAGATCCTCTTATGGACTGTAAGGAATGTAAGACAAGACATCGTGCAGATAACCTTATCGAAGACTTTGACGGAACAAACCCAGCTGGCTGGTCAAACGAACAGATGATGGATTACATCAAGGAAAAGGGAATTCCCTGTCCCAACTGTGGAAAGCATAACTTTACAGACATCCGTCAGTTCAACCTTATGTTCAAGACATTCCAGGGTGTTACAGAAGACAGCAAGGCAGAACTTTATCTTCGCCCCGAAACAGCACAGGGTATCTTTGTAAACTTTGCAAACATTCAGAGAACAAGCCGTAAGAAAGTTCCTTTCGGCGTTGCACAGATAGGTAAATCATTCAGAAACGAAATCACTCCCGGAAACTTCATCTTCCGTGTTCGTGAATTTGAACAGATGGAACTTGAATTCTTCTGCAAACCCGGAACAGACCTCGAATGGTTCCAGTATTGGAGAGGCTTCTGCCGTGACTGGCTCCTTTCTCTCGGCATAAAGGAAGAAAATCTCCGTCTTCGTGACCATGACCCCGAAGAACTCTGCTTCTACTCAAAGGCAACTACTGACTTTGAATATCTCTTCCCATTCGGATGGGGCGAACTCTGGGGCGTTGCCGACAGAACAGACTATGACCTTACTCAGCATATCAATACAAGTGGAAAGAGCATGGAATACTTTGACCCCGAAACAAACGAAAAGTATATTCCTTATGTTGTTGAACCCTCACTCGGCGTTGAAAGACTTTTCTTATCAATGGTTACAGAAGCATACGACGAAGAAACACTCGAAGATGGTTCAGTAAGAACAGTTATGCATTTCCATCCTTATCTCGCACCTTTCAAGGCTGCTGTTCTTCCTCTTTCAAAGAAGCTCGCAGGCCCTGCTTCAGAACTCGCTGATGAACTTTCAAAATACTTTATGACAGACTATGATGACGCAGGCGCTATCGGAAAGAGATACAGAAGAGAAGACGAAATCGGAACACCTTTCTGCATCACTTATGACTTTGAAAGCGAAACAGACAACTGTGTAACAATCCGTGAAAGAGACTCAATGCAGCAGGTTCGTATTCCTATTGCAGAAGTTAAATCTTATATCGAAGAAAGAATTGCATTCTAAAAAAACAAAACGCCTTGCCTTTAAAAAGGCAGGGCGAATTTGCCCCTGTAGTAAAGTGGATATTACAAATCCCTCCTAAGGATTAGTCGTGAGTTCGATTCTCGCCGGGGGTGCCAATCCTGCATTTTTTACTGTGTTAAACTCGCTCGGAATACCCTCGTATGCCGTCGCTCGTTTGCCTTGTAAAAAACGCAGTCTGCGTGCGTGTCCGTGGAGGACAGTTCGTATCGTAGTTTAACTTGATAGTTAACAAAAAACTCGGTAACGGAGAAATCTGTTACCGTTTTTTGCTTCCACTGGCTCCGTGGTCGCTCGTTTGCCTTGTAAAAAACCGCAGTCTGCGTGCGTGTCCGTGGAGGACAGAAAAAAGACGAAGCAAATGCTTCGTCTTTTTTATTTTTCTCTTATCATTTCAAGCCTTTTTTCAAGTGTGGCTTCGTCCATTTCGCCAACTGTGTGATTGACGATATTTCCGTTTTTATCGATAAAATATGTCGCAGGGATAGAACTTACGCTGTATTTTTCGGTAGCATCAGCGTTTTCATCAAGCCAGACTGTGAATGTATATCCGTTTTTCTCTAAAAGTTCATTTACAAGTTTTACATCATCAGCAGCAGTAATATTTATCATAATAAAAGTTATATCGGGGTTTTCTTTATATGCTTTTTCAAAAAGTGGAAGCTCGATTTTACAGTGATTACACCATGTCGACCAGAAATTGAGGACAATCGGTTTTCCGTAACAGTCAGAAAGCTTTACTTCGTTTCCGTTCATATCATATGCTACAAAATCTTCTGCCTTTATAACATCCTGAGGATAGAAAAGAGTTTTTTCTGTCGCAGGATTTTCTTCTTCGATGATAGTTGTCGTTACAGTAGTTTTTTCAACTTCTTTTTCTTTGTATTCTTTTTTAAGACCGTTATAGAGAAAATAAACCCCTACAAAACATAAAACAGCAACAAGCGAAAAAATGATTACATTTCTTTTGTTCATAAAAATCCTCCTTTAAGAAAGCAGTATAGTCAGTTTCGAGAAAAGTCCCGTTGCCATAAGAACACCCGTTACTATCAGAAAAATTCCCGAAACGATATTTATTACCTTATAGTTCTTTTTTATGAAATCAAATGCTGATTTCAGTTTTTCTATGAGTATCGCAGTTACGATAAATGGAATACCAAGTCCCATTGAGTATAAAAGAAGCATTATAACTCCCTTTAAAATACTTCCCTCACTAGAAGCGAGAGCGAGAGCCGAGCCTAAAAATGCGCCGACGCAGGGTGTCCAGCTTATCGAAAAGACAGCACCGAAAAGAAGCGATGAGAAAAATCCCATATTTTCTTTTACACTCGTTTTCATTCCTTTAAAAAGATTTATCTTTATTATCCCTAAAAAATAAAGCCCGAAAAGAATGACGATAAGCCCCGTTATTATGTTGACAACGATACGGTTTCTGACAAAAAAGCTACCGATTATTCCTGCCATTGCACCCATAAAAACAAAAACGAGAGTAAACCCACAGACAAAACCTATTGCGTTTAAAAGTGTCTTTTTTGTAGACTTCTCTTCCGTTCCTGCAAAATATGAGATATAAACGGGAAGCATCGGGAGAAGGCAGGGCGAAATGAAGGTTATTATACCTTCTAAAAAAGCGATGAAATACTGCATATCTTAAAATTCCTCTGGATCTATTCTGTATAGTTTTATAATTGTTATTTTATCTCCGATAAAGGGCACTATTCTCGGTTCGCCTTCTTTTATTCCCATAGCAAGAATTATATAGGATATGAATGACATAATCAGAACCACAGGAACAAGAACGAAAGTAATCATATACATTGACAGAATGAGAATAAGCAGTATCGAATAAAGATACTGGATAACGCACTGATTTGCATAGTATCTCAGAAATACAGAATCTCTCTTCTCTCTTGAAAGCAGAACAACAGGAACAAGAAAGGGAAAAGTCATCATAAAAAAGGCAAAAATTCTGTTTTTTTCAATATCTCTTCTTTCAAATACCAGTTCCTTGTAATTTTTCATTTCATATTACCCCCATATATCGATGATTGTATTATAATTTATTTCAGGCAAAAAATCAATGTTTTATAGGGCAAAAGAAAACTCCCTCAAAAACTGAGGGAGTTCTTCTTTATGTAATTTGAATTAAATTACTTGATGATGTTGATCTTTTCTCCGAGGAAAGGAATAGGCATGTATGAGCCATTGAGAATTCCGATAAGGAGAATGATGAAGCAGACAAAACCTGCTAACTGTGTGATTCCGAGAGGAATAACATTGAGGATGAGCATGATGAGTGCCTGATTTGCATAGAACTTTGCAAATGCTGAGTTTTTCATTGAATCAACAACGAAAACGAGGAAAAAGAGAATGGGGAAAATAACCATAAGGATACACATAACCTTGTTGGCTTCGATATCCGCCTGGTCAAACTGTCTGATTTCTTCTGACATGTTAAAACGCCTCCATAAAATAATTGATACTATAAGTATACATAACTATACGCAAAAGGTCAATAAATAATTCGGTTTTTCTTTGATGATTTATGCAATTTCAACACTTATACAGTCATCAAAAGGCGGTTTTTGTATCTTTTGTTGACGAATATTCATTCCTTGCCGATTTATGCAATAGTTATATACCGACTTTGATAAATTCGTTTATTTTGTGCAAGTAAACAAATGGGATTTTTAAGGCGTTTTTTTCGTTAAATAAATGTCAAAACGCTTGACTTTATCGCATAAAAGTAATATAATTGATTTGTCAAATTTTAATTTTAAGTCGGAGGTTATT
This sequence comes from Oscillospiraceae bacterium, assembly GCA_045590375.1. Lineage (GTDB taxonomy): Bacteria > Bacillota > Clostridia > Oscillospirales > Ruminococcaceae > RGIG4131. Next base: position 4,934 of record JAZNQY010000107.1, read on the forward strand.
AACATGGCAAGAGTTTACAATTTCAGCGCAGGCCCCGCTGTTCTTCCCGAGGAAGTTCTCAGAGAAGCAGCAGAAGAAATGCTTGACTACAAGGGTTCAGGTATGTCCGTAATGGAAATGTCCCACCGTTCCAAGGTGTACGACGAAATAAGTCGGATCGTAGCCATGTCGTTCTGTGAGCCAAGGAGTTGGTG
>JAZNQY010000108.1:0-28044 GCA_045590375.1 Oscillospiraceae bacterium
GTGTCTTCATTGTTTCCACTGAAACTGAATAAGTCGTCAATGTTTGCAGGTTCTGCGTTATCGCCGTCCTTATCTTCATCATCAGAAGGAGCAGGACCACTGAAACTAAAGAGGTCATTTACATCAACGGGTTCACCCTTATCTTCGGGTTCATCGTTTTCGTCTTCTGTGGGAGCAGGTGTGCCACCACTGAAACTGAATAAATCATTTACATCAACTGGTTCGCTGTTGTCTTCCTTATCGTCATCATCGTTGTCGTCATCTTCATCATCGTTATCGTTGACAACAGGTGCTGCCGCGGGAGCTGCACTGAAATTGAAGAGGTCGTTAAGACTTCCTGAGTCGAGCGCTTCACCACTGTCACCATCGTCATCATCGTTGTTATTTGATGAGAAGTAATCATCGTCGTCGTCTGATGAAGAAGATGAGAAGTAATCGTCATCATCGTCATCTTTCTTTCTGCGATAAGGATTATCGTCGTCATCTGAATATGTTGTTGTGAATGTTCCTTCGTATTCAAATGCAGAAACTCTGTCTGTGAGTTCTTCTGACTGCGCGAGAAGAATTTCTGCTGAGTCAGAACTTGACTGTGCTGTTGTTGTGTTTTCCTGAATAACGGCTGAAATCTGTTCAACACCTTCGTTGATCTGTGCGATTCCGTCAGCCTGTTCCTGTGAGGACTGTGTGATTGAAGTAACTTCTCTGCCGATTGTGTCAGCGCTTTCAACGATTTCGTCAAGTGCCATGGCAGTATATTTTGCGAATTCGTAACCCTTGTTTACGTTTTCAACTGAATGCTGGATAAGCTGTGTTGTTCTCTGTGCAGCGTCTGCTGATTTAGCAGCAAGGTTTCTTACTTCGTCGGCAACAACTGCAAAGCCTTTACCTGCCGTACCTGCTCTTGCAGCTTCGATAGCAGCGTTGAGAGCGAGGATATTTGTCTGGAATGCGATTTCATCGATAACCTTGATAATCTTCTGGATTTCCATTGAAGATTCGTTGATGTCATCCATTGAAAGAAGCATCTGGCTCATCTGAACGCTACATACATTGATCTTATTGGAGATATCATCCATAAGTTCTTCTGTCTTTTCAGCGGCCTTTGCGTTTGCCTGAACCTGTCCCGAAATGTCTTCGAGCTGGTCTGAAAGAATGCTTATAGCAGCAGACTGCTTTGTAGCACCGTCAAACATATCGTTAGCAGCAAGTGAGAACTGAATAGCTCCCGAGTTAACCTGTTCTGCTGAAATGTTTATCTGTTCGAATGTTTCACGAAGCTGTGCGAGGATATGATTGAAACTGTCTTTGATTTTAACAAAGTCGCCTCTGAAGTTGCCGTCCATTTCGAATGCAACGTCACCTGCAGCGATTCTGTTGAGAGCATCTGAGATTTTGTCTATATACTGTTTGAGTGAGAATACTGTTTCTTCGAGTGATGATGAAAGAACACCGAGTTCGTTCTTCTGGTTTGAAACTTCAACAGGGGAATTGAGGTCACCTTCTGAAAGTGCACGAAGTCTTTCTGTTGACTGTGTAAGAGGAGTGACAATCTGTGTTACGATTACAGAAACGAGAACGAGAACGCCGACAAGCATTAAAAGTCCTGCACAGACTGTAACTGTTATTCCGTTTCTTACTGATTTTGTGTGAGGTGCTTTAAGGCTTGAAACAACTACTGTCCATTCAGTTCCGGGAACTTTTCCGTAACCTGCGATGTATTTGTCGCCGTCTTTTCTGAATTCGCCGTAGCCTTCAAGATTTTCTATCGCCTTTGTTTCAAATTTCGCAAGACTCTTGTAACCTGTTGTTGTCTGTGCGTTGAAATTGAGGCCGTCTTCTTCTGAATAAGGATTTGTTCCGTCGGGAAGAAGGATATAGAATGATGTAACTGTGTTTCCGTGAAGAATATCGTTTACTCTGTCGTAGAATGTGTCTGCTTCAAAGAGTGCTATAAGAACTGAATTCTGTCCTGCAGGAGAAGCAACTGCTATGTAAGCCTCGCCACTGTTTACGAAAATATCCGAAACAGCTGATTTTCCGATTTCGCTTGCTGTCTTGAAATACGGGAGTTCTTTGTTGGTAGCAATAAGGTTATCGCCCATTGTTGCTGAAACAACCTTGTCATCCTTTATGTAAGCATAAGAACACCAGTCGTATTTGTCTGAAGCTGCCTCAAGAGCTTCAGGAGTAAGGTTCCCACCTGCTATAAGCTCGGTTTCGGCTTTCATAAGAGAAATTTCCGAGGAAATTCTCGAAGCTGCTTTCGAACCCTCTGAGGTATATTCGGATTTCAGTTCATTCTTGTTTGTCGTCGTCAGCGAAACGGCAGCGATAACAGTAAATACAACATCCATTATAATTGCCATTCCGACGATGTAAACCATCAGTTTGAAACGCAGACTGCGTCTTATTTTCCTTAAATCCCAGTTTCTGGGATCGAGTTTAGAGAAATCTATATTCATAAGGAACCCCCTATAATAGTATACTTACAATAAAGTATAGCATCTGTTGTGAAAAAAATCAATAGTCATACTATAAAAAACAAATAAATCGGTAATTTTATACAACACAAAGGCAGACTTTTTGCACAGTTCGCAAACGACACCCTTTATTCTATTGACATTTTTGGTGAAATGTGATATATTTTCCTTGTTATATCGTGGTGGGAGGTGGAATATTTGACAGAGAACGAAAAGAAAATCAAGGAACTTGAAGACTCGATAAAGAAGATGCAGAAAGAAAACGATGAGATTTTCGGTGTGACCGAGACAAAATCATCTTCCCACAAGACAAAAAACGATCTTCTTATGTTCTTTATAGGGCTTATTCTTCTTGGCGCAGGTCTTTTCTGGCTTTTCCAGAGAACATCCGTTGCAACTGTCGGAATATTCAGTGGAGGCCTTCTTTTCGGCAATATAATGATACCTACGGGCGTTGTTCTCATTCCTCTTATATTAGGGATTATCCTTCTTTTCTTTTTAGAGGATAAAAGAATTATCGGCTGGATAGTAACCGTCATAGGTCTTATCATAGTTATCCTTTCGATACTTATGAGCGTAAGGATTTCGTTTGAAAGAACAAGCCTTTTTGAATTTATATGCATGTTCGGCTTTATCGCCGCAGGAACAGGTCTACTTCTCAGAACTCTTTTCAGAAAGAGGGATTGAGTTTAGAAAATAAAACAAAAAATATATCAGTGGGGAGGACACACATTATGTCAATTTTTACAAGACTCGGTGATTTACTCAGAGCAAACATCAACGACCTTATCGACAAGGCAGAGGACCCTGAAAAGATGGTTAAGCAGATTATTCAGGATATGGACAGAGAACTCGTTAAGTCAACTCAGATGCTCGGAAAGGCTATGGCTTCAGAACGTCAGCTCGAAAAGCAGATGAACGACGCTAAAGCAAAATCAGCCGATTGGGAAAACAAGGCTAAACTCGCTCTTCAGGCAGGCGATCAGGAACTTGCTAAGAAGGCTGTTGAAGAAAAGCTCAAGGTTGACGAAAAGGTTGCTCAGTTCACACAGATGTATGAATCTGTTCACGCTCAGACAGAACAGATCAAGGCTCAGGTTGAAGAACTCAAGTCAAAACTCGAAGAAGCAAAGAGCAGACAGGCTATGCTTATCGCTCGTTCACAGATGGCTGATACACAGAAAGACCTCGCACAGTCTCTCGGTGGGATGAACACATCTGAAAACGCTTTCGCAAAGATGGACAAGATGGAAGAAAAAATCGCAAGAAAAGAAGCTGAAGCACAGGCTTTTTCTGAAATTTCAAAGACAGGGGCTGCTGCTGAAAAGGACCCTTTTGCAGCACTCGAGAGCAACAGCAAGGTTGATGCTGAAATGGCGAGACTTATGGCTGAGCTCGGAGGCACAAACTAATACTTATGGAATGTGAACTCTGCGCATACTATGCGTATGATGAGGACTATGAAGACTATGTCTGCACAGTGAATATGGATGAGGATGATATGTGGCGGATTATGGAATCGAAGCGCAAGGAATGTCCTTATTTTACACTGGGTGATGAGTATCGCATAGCAAGAAAGCAATAATACAAAAAAAGACGGCATCTGCCGTCTTTTTTATTCTCTTTTACTTTTCCCGGTAATAAAACGAAAATCCTGCACTTTCTGCTGTGTCAGTTCCCCTCGTAGTACCCTATGTACGACTTCGGGAAGCTTCCTTGCATAAAGCACAGCCTTTTCATTTTATCGCAGAATTAAAACGAGAAATCCTGCACTTTCTGCTGTGTCATTTCCCCTCGTAGTACCCTATGTACGACTTCGGGAATAAAGCACAGTCTTTTCATTTTATCTGAAATCGCCTGTTAGATAAATTAACCAAATAAAAAGAGCTTTTTCTTGCTAAATTGACATTTTATCCTAATTTGAAAAAATCGATAAAAATTATTGTTGAACGGGCTTTTGTGTGATATAATAATTATAAGTATTTTTATATCTGTAAAAAGGAGAAAAAGTTATGTTCACAAAAGACATCGGAATAGATTTAGGAACAGCGAATACACTCGTTTATATGCGTGGAAAGGGGATTATTATCCGTGAGCCTTCGGTTGTTGCAGTTGACACAAGAACAGATCAGGTTCGTTGCGTAGGAACAGAAGCGAAGGATGTTATCGGCAGAACCCCCGGCTCTATCGTTGCTGTCCGTCCTCTTAAGGATGGCGTTATCGCAGATTTCGACATCACAACATCAATGCTTCAGGAATTTATAAAGAAAGCACTTTCAGGTTCGCTTTTTGCAAAAGCAAGAGTAATCATCTGTATCCCTTCAGGCGTCACAGCAGTAGAACGTCGTGCTGTTAAGGAAGCAGCTGAAAACGCAGGTGCTAAAAGAGTTTCTATCATCGAAGAACCTATGGCAGCGGCTATCGGTGCTAACCTTCCCGTTGCAGAACCTACAGGTTCTATGATAGTAGACATCGGTGGTGGAACATCAGAAGTTGCAGTTATCTCACTCGGTGGTATCGTTACATCACGTTCAGTAAGAGTAGCAGGAGATGAATTTGACCTTTCAATCATCAACTACATCAAGAAAAAATATAACCTTCTCATAGGTGAAAGAACAGCTGAAAACATCAAAATCGGAATAGGCTCTGCTTTCCCCGGCGATGATGACACAACAATGGAAATCAAAGGTAGAAACCTTCTCAACGGTCTTCCTGAAAACATCATCATAACATCTGCCGAAATCAGAGAAGCGCTTTCAGAACCTCTCGCAAGAATTATCGAAGCAATAAAGACAACTCTCGAAAAAACTCCCCCCGAACTTTCAGCAGACATCATCGACCAGGGTATCACACTCGCCGGTGGTGGTGCACTCCTCAAAGGTCTTGACAGACTCATCAACAAGGAAACAGGTATGCCTGTAAACATCGCAGAGAGTCCTCTTGACTGCGTTGCTGAAGGAACAGGAAAGGTTCTCGAAAATATCGAAAAGCTCCATGATGTTCTCAATGACGATACAGTAAGATACAGCATCTGATAATTTTTTAGGGGCAGTTTTCTGCCCCTTTTTATTTTGATTTCAAAGAAGGAGGTGTCGGCAAGAAATGAGAGATTTCTTTTTCAGTAAAAAATTCAAGATAATACTTTGTGTGCTTGCAGTTCTTGTCGGCATCACACTTTATACAGTAAAAGAAAGCTCGTCAGACCCTGCCAATTCTGTTATATCAAAGATTTTCGCACCATTCCAGAAGCTTTCTACAAGCATAAAGAACGGCGTTGAAAACAGTCTTTCGGTTATAACAAGCTCAAAGCAGAACTATGAGGAAAATATCGAACTCAGAGCAAAGCTTGATGAACTCTATGTTCAGATTATCGACTATCAGAAATTAAAGAACGAAAATGACCAGTTAAGAAGGGTAATAGGTCTTAAAGAAGATTTTCCCGATTTTGCATTTTCGCCCCCTTGTCAGATTATTTCTAAGACGGCGAACGACCCGTTTGGTTCTTTTATTATAGATAAGGGAACAGCCGATGGCATTTCTGTTTACGACCCCGTTATAACAGACACAGGCCTTGTAGGAATTGTCACAAAGGCATCGACAACATATTCAAGGGTAACAACAATCCTCTCACCTGAGGTTCCTGTCGGCGCATACTGTATCAGAAACAATACAACGGGTATTGTCGAATGCGACGCCGAACTTGCTGCCGAGGGCATCTGCCGTATGAAATATATCGAAAAGGACAGTGACCTTGAAGTAGGGGATATCATAGTAACATCGGGTAACAGTGGGCTTTTCCCCAAGGACAGAATTATAGGAACTGTTGAAGAAATATACATCGAAGAAAGTGGACTTTCAAAAACAGCAATCATAAAGCCTATTGCCGATATAAAGGAAATTCAGAGTGTTTTTGTCATAACCTCGTTCAACGGACAGGGAGAAAGTTATGAAGAAGAATAGACCGCAGACATTAAAGGAAAAACGCCGTAATCTTATTATTAAATGGCTTTTGTATCTTCTTGTTATGGCTGCGTCATTTCTTTTTATGACGGTGTTTGATATAGTTGTTCCACTATTTCATATCCCCATAGCGATATGTATTGCCATTTACGAGAAAAACGAACTTACAGCCTCTTTTATGGGACTTTTATGTGGGCTTTTAACAGACGTTGCCTGTGGAAAGCTTTTTGGCTTCAACGGCTTTATGCTTACAGTTGTCTGTATGTTTGTTTCACTTCTGTTTTTATACGTTTTAAGACACAATACGGTGAACTATCTTATTGTAAACGCAGCTACAGCAGTAGTATTCGGTCTTCTTGATTATCTTTTCTTCTATGCTATGTGGGGAAATGATATAAACGGAAGAATTTTTATTTTCAATATCCTTATCCCTATGTTACTCACAGTTGCGATTTCACCACTTGTATGGTTTTTATTCAAATTCATACATCGCTATTTCGGTATCAGGAAAGAACATTTTATGGCTGAACAATCAGAAGATATAGTAAGAGAATAATTTTTTAAAAAAGGAGGGTTTCACATATGTCGCCGATGAATAAAAGAGTGAGAATGATAATACTTATCGTGTTTATCGCTGTTGCAACGGCACTTTGTGGAATCCGACTCATGAAAATCCAGATAGTTGACGGTGAAATGTATCTCGAACAGTCAAAATATGCAGCTAAGGGAACTCAGCTCATAAAGGCTGCAAGAGGAGAAATCGTCGATACAAACGGAATTCAGATTGTCAAGAACAAAGCAGGTTTCAATGTTATAATAGAGGCTGCATTCTTCCCTAAAGATTATCAAGAGGGGAATGAAATAATCCTTAAAACAGCGAAAATCCTTATGGAAGATAATGTAGAGAGGGTTGAAAGTATACCTATCTCAAAAACACTTCCTTATACCTATCTTCCCGACAGGGAAAGGGATATAAAGGTTATGCTTGATGATGAGCATTTAAGACTCAATGTCTATGCAACGCCCGATGACTGTATAAATGCCATCATAGAACGCTATGAGATTTCTGATGAATATACAACCGAAGAAAAAAGAATTATAGCAGGGGTAAGATATGAAATGCTTCTGCGTGGATTTTCTGTAAGCAACCGTTATACCTTTGCAGTCGATGTTCCCGTTGTTACGGTTTCAAAGATAAAGGAACTTTCATATAAACTTCAGGGCGTTGATATTGCCGAAGAAGCAGTAAGAGTTTATGCACAGAGTGATATTCTTTCACACTCAATAGGAACAATAGGGCCTATCTATGCCGAAGAATATGAAGGACTCAAAGAAGAAGGTTATAAACTCAATGATGTTTTAGGCAAAAGTGGAATTGAAAAGTTTATGGAAAACGAACTCAGGGGAAGTGACGGAACAAGAACAACCCTCATTTCAGGGGGAAAGGTTATCTCTGTTACAGATACTATCCCTGCCGTTCCAGGAAATACAGTAAAACTTACAGTCGACAGCGATTATCAGCGTGATGTTCAGAATATACTTGCAAACCATATAAAATGGCTCAATATGTATTCAACCGAAGAAAAGGGTAAGAATGCATATGCAGGGGCAATAGTTGTTCTCGATGCGAAAACGGGCGCTGTCAAAGCTATTGCAAACGCACCTACCTATGATATATACGACTATATAAACAACTATTCAGAAGTTCTGGGAAGAGAAAACCAGCCTCTTGTAAACCGTGCGATAGATGGTCTTTATCGCCCCGGTTCAACTTTCAAGACGGTTACTGCAACAGCAGTTCTGAATGAAGGTATAATCGAGGGAAAAGACACAGTAAACTGTACTCAGGTTTATACCTATTATAATGATATAGCACCTACCTGCCTCGGTCACCACGGAAAAATTCCCGTTACAGAGGCTTTAAGAGTTTCCTGCAATATTTTCTTCTATGACACAGGCAGACAGATAGGCATTGATAAAATCGATGAATATGCTGCGTATTACGGACTCGGTGAGAATGTAGGCCTTGAAATAGGTGGAAGCAAAGGCTGGGTTTCATCTCCCGATGTTTTTGCAGATTATAAGATGGACTGGACTCCCGGTCAGGTTTTACAGGCAGCAATAGGACAGTCAGAAACAGCAGTCACTCCCTTACAGATGGCTGTTCAGGCGATGACTATTGCAAACGAGGGCGTAAGATATAAGCCTTATATCATTGAGGGTGTTTACGATTATAACCTTGAAAACGAACTTTATAAAACTGAACCCGTTATTGTTTCACAGATGCCGATAAAGAACGATGAAACATTCTATTATGTAGAAGAGGGTATGAAACAGGCTGCTGCTTTTGAAAAATATTACGGCGTTGATTATACACTTTATCCCGATTATACACTCACAGACCTGCCTTATCCTGCTTGTATCAAGACAGGTACACCTCAGAAGTCAAAGGATATAGTAAACTCTGCCGTTGTAGGATATTATCCTGCCGATGATCCCGAAATCGCTTTCGCTTGTTATGTTGAAGAAGGCGAATATTCAAAGCTTATGGTTCGTCAGCTGATAGACGCTTATTATGGCTATGGCTATTATGCCGATGGTGAAAAACCACAGTATGATGAAAACTTAGAGCTTATCCTTCCTGAAGAAGCTGAAGAAGAGATAACAAGTATTGCAGAAAATATTCCTGAATTTTAATAAAATCAAGGGTGTCTGAGTGCGTCGCTCAGATACCCTTATTTGTTTTTGAGAGGAAAATTCAGGGTGTCAGGGGCGTTTTACACCTTCTAATTGTAAACTTTTTGTGAACAATAGCAAAAAACACAAAAAAATTTTTCTTTTATAGTAAAGTTATTCAATTCCCTGCCGATATAGAAAGTAAGGGAAATTTTTTCAAGCTGACATAATTTCAAGGAGGAACAATTATGGATATCAGAAAATGTACAAACGCTATCAATGCTTATCAGTCGATAGGCGAAACAAAAATCACACCTGCAGATAAGAAATCTGAAGGTATCAAAAAGGTTAAAAACACAGATAAACTCGAACTTTCATCTGCTATGAACAATATCGAAGGCAGTAAGGCTTCGATAGTCAAGAGTGCTAACGCACCTGCATCAGCAGAGAGAATAGCTGCGCTCAAAGCACAGGTACAGGAAGGAAAATATAACGTATCATCAGAAGCAATAGCAAGAGCTATGCTTTCGGTTGAAGCTTAAAAAATTAATCTAACCCCTTACTCGAAGGAGAATATTATGCTTGATTATGAACAGCTTGTTGAATTCATAAATGAATACAACGCCCATTACCGTGAACTTCTTTCGTTTGAAACGGAGAAGTTCCGTCTTGTTGCAACAGATGATGTTGAAGCACTTAATAAATCGCTCAGCAAAGAGCAGGCGCTTATTATGAAATCGGGCGTTTATGAAAAGAAAAGATTTGAAATACTCGCAGACTGCAAAGACAAATCATTTCCTGAGATAATAGAAGGAAGTCCCGAAAAATATAAGGGACAGTTGAACAGTGGATATACAGAGCTCAGAAAACTCGTATTCCGTATAAAAGAAATAAACGATAACGCAAGAGAGATAATCTCAAAAAGACTTTCCGTTCTCGAAGGTGTTTCGGGTGGAGGAGGATTTGTAAGCTCATACGATAACGAGGGAAACAAACTCCGTTCGGAAAAAGTAAACACTCTTAATAAAGATGTATAGGAGGACAACAGAATGTCATCATTAAGACCTTCATTCATGGGTATAGAATCAATGAAACAGACAATGTATGCTGCGCAGAAATCACTTGATATCACAGGCAACAACATTGCAAATGTAAATACATTAGGCTATTCAAGACAAAGAGCAGACCAGGTTTCAATATCTGTAAGCGCAAGCAGCCTTTATTTCAATACAAGCCGTGCGCTTGCAGGTCAGGGTGCTGCAACATCAGGTATCACACAGATAAGAGATAAGCTTCTCGATAAAAGATATCGTGACCTTAACTCAGGAACAGCGCTTGCAAACATAGCGAACGAAAACCTCAGAGATATTGAAAATGTTCTCGATGTTTTCGATACAACAGGTTTTTACGGAATATACAACAAATTCAAGGATATTCTTTCACAGTTCGGAACAGACAACACAGACAGAAAAGAACTTGCAAACGTTACACTCGAATACGGCAAGCAGATGTGTCAGGCTATAAAGAACTACGACACACAGATTGATAAAATTCACGATCAGGTAAGACTCGACGCTGAAACAAGCACAGACAAGGTAAACAGCATTTTCAAGCAGATTCACGAACTCAACGACCAGATCAAAGATGCTTATGTTACATCGGGTGACATCATCGTTGACAGCACACAGTTTACAGGATATAAGGTAAACTCTGAATACGGCCCTAACGAACTTAAAGACCAGCTCAACGCTTTGGTTGACGAACTTTCAACTTTCGGAAATGTTGACCTCACAGAAAACAGCGACGGAACATTCGATGTTGAATTTGCAAATCACCTCTGCGTTAAAGGCGATAAGAACTACGCAACACTTGAAATCGCATACTATAAAGACAATAAGGATGTTACAGCAGACACACTCAAGAGCCTTGATGAAGGTGGAATTGACCCTAAGGACTGCGCAATGAAGTTTTTCTTCAACGACGGAAGCGAAATGCGTCCTACCGAATCGGGAATAGCATCAGGTGCTATGAGAGGATATCTTGATATGTATAACGGTGGTGGCGTTTATGCATCAGAACTCGGAAACGAATTTGATGGTGCAAGTAATGGCGTTCCTTATTACAGAGAAATGATAAACGCTCTCGCAAATACAATGGCAGAAGCCTTCAACGATGCCTGCGTAGCAGGTGATATGTTCGCATCAACCGATGGCAGCGAAATCACAGCAGCAAATATCGTTGTTTCAGATGACTGGAAAAACGACGCTCTTCTCATAACAAAGAACGAAAACGGAACAGTTGCAGAAGGCGAAGAACTCAGCAACGAATACCTCAACAAGATAAGAGCAGTAATAGACAGAGGCCTTGATTTCTCAAGAACAACAGCAGCCAACGCAACAGTTGACCAGAGTGATATGACAATCGACAAGTATGTTTCATACTGGGAAAACAAACTCGGTCAGGATATTTCATACACAACAAGCGTTTACGACACATACAATTCAATGGCATTCAGCCTTTCAAACCAGAGAGATTCTATTATGGGCGTTAATATGGACGAAGAAGGCGCAAATATGATGCAGTTCCAGAAATGGTATAACGCCTCGGCAAGAATGATGACAGCCCTTGATGAAGCACTTGACAAAATCATCAACGGAATGGGACTTGTCGGAAGATAATTCTTTAAGGAGAGATTGAAATGGTATCAAGAGTAACTAACAGTACTGTCAATAGAATGTATAACAGAAATTACAGCAATAATCTCCGTTCTATGACAGACCTTATGAACAAAATATCAGCTCAGAGAAAATTCACAAGAGCATCTGAAAATCCTATTTCAGCAGCAAGAGCACTTGCAGTAAGAAAATCAATGTCAGATGTTGAAACTTATCAGTCAAACCTTTCTTCGATAAAGCAGTTTTTCAGAACCGCTGAATCTGTTCTCCGTGAAGACGTTAACGATGTCTGCAAGAACGTTATAACAAAGGTTGAAATGGCTTGTAACGACCCTTCGGCAAACGTTGAAGAAAGAAAGATCTTAGCACATGAACTCAGGGGAATAGCTGATGACCTTATAAAGACAATGAACGGTGACTATGCCGACAGAAGAATGTTCGGAGGAACAAACAACAGCGAAGGCGTTCTGCCCTTTACAACAAGAGAAGAAAACGGAAGAACAATAGTTCTTTATAACGGAGAAGATGTAAACTCACTCGATAACCCCAAGGATTTCCCTTATTCAAAGCCTATCTATTCTGATATAGGAATAGGCATAAAATACGATGCCGACGGAAATGTTGACCCCGATACAGCGATGGATATCTCGCTCAACGGTGCTGAACTTACAGGATGTGGCGAAAGCGTATTTGAAAGTGCAGCAGGAAATTCATACACATTCTCAAACAACTTCATCCAGATGATTTATGACGCAGCTGACGCAGCTGAGGCTTGTGATGTTGATAAGATGAACGCAATGCTCGATGCATTCGGTGCAGCTCAGTCAACAATCCTCACAGGAATTACAGGACTCGGTGTTAAGCAGGAAACAGTTGATTATAACATCACAAGATTTGAAGAATATAACTACAACCTTTCAGAAGCACAGCTCAACTTAGAAGGAATGTCTGAAGAAGACCTTGCGAAAGCGATAACAGAATGGAATTCACTTGACGCTTCATACAACGCAGTTCTTTCAATGAGTTCAAAGGTAATCCCCAACAGCATCTGGGACTTTATGTAATAAACAACAACTTAAAATAAATTCATTTAACTAAGGAAAGGAGAATGATTTATGAGTGGTCAGTTACTTGAAATCACTAATATCCCGATAAAACTCGATATATCGGTAAACCACGCACAGTTATCACCAATAGATAAAACAGCAGCACCCTCAGCAACAGCGAACCCTATAAAATCTCCTGCTGAGATGAGGGCATTGATGGAAAATTCCAGAAACACGGATGTTTTTGTTCAGTCGAGCGATTCTAAAATCGAACTTTCCTATAACGCAGTTGCAAAAATCTCAAGACCTCCCGTTTCACAGAACAATGAACTTGTTTCTAAAACAGGCGAACTTGAAGAAATCTATCAGAACAGCAATTTAAACGAAGTTATGCAGAAGGTTGCAAGTGTAAGAGAAAACAATATGTCATGGAATAACGGAACGCTTAACCTCAACTACTCAGCAGAACAGCTCGGAATGAAATTCGAACCCGATACAGTAGGTTTTGAATTCACTCCCGGAAGCATTGATATAACTGTTGAACAGTTCCCCGAAGTAAAGATTGAATATGTAGGCGACCCGATAGTTATTCCTATCGGAAAAGAAGACTGATGCAAGGGGATAAAACATTATTCTAAAAGGAAAAGGTAAAACATTATGAATACAGAGCTTATTACTCTTGAAACAAGAGATTTAGGAACAGCTGAAATAACAAAAGACAGCATTATAACTTTCCCCCGTGGAATTTATGCTTTCGAAGAAGAAAGACAGTTTGTCGTTTTAAGTCCTTTGGGCGAAGGCATTTACCCTATGTGGTTGCAGTCGGTTGAAAAGAAATCCCTTTGTTTCATCGTCTATAATCCGTTTGATATTATACCCGATTATAATGTTGACCTTGATGAAGAAGACCGTGAAATCATTTCTTATGAAGACGGCGACGAACTCTGCCTCGTTGTTATAGCATCAATTCCGGGTGGAGAATTCAAGAAAACAACAGTCAATATGAAAAGCCCCATTGTTGTTAATAAAACAAAGATGACAGCGGCACAGATTATTCTCGATGCAGATTATGAAATCCGCTATCCTCTTTTCAATGAAGGGGAGGATGACTGATGTTAGTAGTTACAAGAAAAACAGATGAAGGCATTGTTATTGCCGATAATATCGTTATAAAGGTTCTCGATGTCGGCAAGGACAGGGTAAAGATAGGCATAGAAGCCCCCAAGAATGTCAGAATTGTCCGTGAAGAACTTTTCAACACGGAAAAACAGAATGTTGCTGCGGCAGAAGTTCTTTCAAAGGACGTTATGGAACAGCTTCTTAAAATGAAAAATACTAAGTGAGGAGGATAAAATATGTCAGATTCAACTAATTCAACTTCTTCTCTCTTTTCGGGATTAAGAATGGGTGGCTTTGCAACAGGTCTCGATACAGAATCACTCGTTAAGGCTATGGCTACAACATCAAAGTCAAGACTTAACAGACAGCAGCAGAAATATGATTCGCTCAGCTGGAAACAGGAAGCATACAGAAGCCTTATGACAAAGATGACAAATTTCCAGAACAATTTCTTTGATATCGCTTCAAAGTCAAACTGTATCAAACTGCCATCACTTTTCAAGAATTATTCAGCAGAAACAAGCCATAAAAAAATCACAGCGACTGCTTCAAATTCAGCACAGTCAGGCAGTATTTCGCTGACAAATATCGCTCAGCTTGCAAAGAAGGCTGAGATTTCATCGTCATCAGCACTTACAGCAGGTGCTGCCATTGACCTTGAAAACCTCGACGGAAGCAAGGAATATTCAGTAAGCGTAAGCCTCGACGGACTTGCTAAGGATATAACATTCAGCAGCAAGGAAAGCTTTATGGATGAACTTAAAAAGAATTTCGGCGAAGGATTTTCTTATTCAAACGGAAACATCGCTTATGAAACAGGCGATGGTATCTCTCATAAGTTTGTCATTCAGGCAGCAAAGAATTCTTACAGCGACCTTTCATCAAGCGATAAAATCGCAAAGCAGACAGAAGCTTTAAAGGCGATAGGCATTGAAGGCGACGGCGTTTCAAACAAGGTAAGAGGAACACATAAACTTTCAGACCTTAACCTTAAAACAGCCCTTGTAGGAGATAATTTCTCGTTTGAAATCAACGGAAAGACATTCTCTTTCAATAAGGATGCAAAGGTAAACGATATAGTAACAGCAGTAAACGACGCTAAGGTCGGTGCTAAAATGTCGTTTGACGAATTTTCACAGAAATTCGTTATCTCATCAACAGAAACAGGTGCTAACGCAACTGTAAATATAAAGCAGACATCAGGAAACCTTCTTTCTGCATTCGGTCTCGGTGTAGGTGGTGGTGGTATTTCATCAGCATCATTCAAAGAAGGAAAAATCTCTGCAACACCCGTTGACAGCTCAGATTTTAATTCATTCAAGGCTGCAACATACAAGATTACCGTAAACGGTAAAGAAGCTGAAATTTTCGTTCCCACAGCAGATACATCAGGAAAGATATATGATTTCGTTGATGACGAAGATATGTCCAAGGATGGTGCTAAGAGTGCAGCTGAAAAATTCGTTGCAGCTCTCAATCAGGGTATTTCAGCATCGGGTATCAGAGGCGAAGCAACATTTACTTTAGATAAAGAAACAGGAGAAATTTCCCTTACTCCGACAAAATCAGGCGACACAGTTTCAATTGCTTCAACAGGCAGTGAAGAAAGCAACAATTTCATCACAGCATTAGGTTTCAACGAAAGCAATTCTACAAATGAAATTTCAGCTGATACAAAAGCAGCAAAGTTCTTTGGTGAAGGAAGCTTCACAGTAGGTTCAGTAGATATAACTATTGACGATACAACAACTCTGGGCGACATCAAATCAGCACTTGAAAATGCAGGTGCCGGAAGTGTCGACCTTCAGAACGGCGTTATCATTGCAAACGCAGCAGTAACATCATCAGATACAGCTTTTGCTGAAAAGATTTTCGGAACAGATTATGCAACACTTTCAGACCCCGACACATACGCAGGCGTTTCTTCAAGTGAAATGACAGTTTCAGGACAGAATGCTGTTGCTACAATCAACGGAACAACAGTTACAAGTGCTACAAACTCAATCGAAGTAAACGGCGTTACAATCAATTTCGGTAACCTCACAGACGCTGAGGCAGCTGCTATAAGCGAAGACAACGCTGTTACAACAGATGTCACAAGAGATACATCAAAGGCGTTTGATGCAATAGTCAAATTCGTTGATGAATACAACAAACTCATCGAAGAAATAGACAAAGAAATTTCAACTTCAAGACCTAAATCAAAGGGCAGCTATTTCGATCCTCTTACAGAAGAACAGAAAGAAGAAATGTCCGATAAGGAAATTGAAGAATGGAACAAGAAAGCAAAGACAGGTCTTCTCTATCAGGATAAAGACCTTGACGCATTCATTTCTTCTATGAGAAACGCACTCAAAGTAAGAACAGCCGACGGATTCTCGCTTTCAAGCATGGGAATTAAAGAATCTGACAACTGGCGTGATAACGGCAAATTAGAACTTGATGAAGAAGCATTAAGAGCAGCGCTTGAAGAAAATCCCGATAAGATTTCTGAATTCTTTACAGACTCAGAAACAGGGCTTGCAGCAAAGGTTGAAAAGGTTCTCAACAGTGCAGTTTCAACATCAAAATCAAAGGGTTACGGAAAGTTTACTCTTCTTGCAGGAATGGAAGGAACATCAACTGCATCGAAGAACAGTATCTCAGACCAGCTCAAGAATTATCAGGAAATGATTGATAATCTCAAAAAGCGTTATGATAGCGATCTCAACAGATACTGGAAGCGTTTCACAACTCTTGAAACCTATACAGCAAACTATAATTCCATAGCAGGAATGTTTACACAAGCATAATTTTCGGAGGTAGTTTATAATGATGCAAAATCCTTATCAGAAAATAGTTCAGCAAAGCATCAGTACAATGACTCCTGCTCAGATTCTTATCGCTCTTTATGAAAAGGGTGAAACAGAACTCAGTAAAGCTATTTATTTCATAGAGAACAAGGATCTTCCCAAAGCCCATAATTCTATTATGAAGGCACAGAATATCATCTCTACTCTTGACAGCTCTTTAAAGACAAAATATGAGATTTCAGAAAGCCTCGGCGCACTTTATGACTATATGTATAAAAGACTCGTTGAGGCGAATATGAAAAAAGATATTGAAATTATAAAAGAGATAATTCCTTTTTTCAGAGAACTTAAAGAAACCTTCACAGAAATAAATAAAAGGAGTCCACAATGACAGCCGAAGAAAAAATTATCTTATCAAATCTCATTGACGAATCAATAGATCTGATGCAGGATTATAAGAATGCGACTGCTGCACTCACAGAAGAAAGCTTCGATGCGCTTCTCCCTTATCTTACAGAAAGAAATAAGCTTATGTTTGAAATAAAGGGAGTTATCGCAAAGGAAGACGCCATAATAGCAGGGTGTGAAGAAAAAGAAATCCTTTCTGAAATATTCAGACTCCGTGGCCTTGATAAAGAATACGAAGGCGATGTCGGCGAACTTTCAAAGAAACTTTCATCACTCAAAATCCTTTATGATATAACAGAAAAACTTGAAAAGGAATTTGAACTTTTAATGCA
Organism: Oscillospiraceae bacterium; assembly: GCA_045590375.1. GTDB lineage: Bacteria > Bacillota > Clostridia > Oscillospirales > Ruminococcaceae > RGIG4131. Next base: position 17,489 of record JAZNQY010000108.1, read on the forward strand.
GTATGAAAAGGCTGACCTTGCCGATGAATTTGCCAATCTTACAAAGCAGAAGCAGGTTATCGATTATATCGAACAGTCAGCAAGCTCAGGAAATTTCAGTAGTGGCGCATTAGACCAGTTACTTTGATATTAAGAATAAAAGGGTAGCAGAAAATCTGCTACCCTTTTTGTTTTGCCCCTTCAAATCCCTTAAATACAAAAAAATAAAGCACACAGAAGGACACTTTATTTTTTGGCGGAAAGAGAGGGATTTGTTCTCGCCTGTGGGCTCGGTCAGGCTCGGCTCTGACAGTCCACCGGACTGTCATTCACTACCTCGCCATTCAAATCCCATTATTCAAAATAAAAAAGACAAAACACCCCGAAAGGTGTCTTGTCTTTTTGGCGGAAAGAGAGGGATTTGAACCCTCGATGCGCTATTAACGCATACACGAGTTCCAGTCGTGCGCTTTAGACCACTCAGCCATCTTTCCATAATATCAAAGCATTTCTGCCTTGATATTATATCATATATAAATTATAAATGCAAGCATTTTTTCAGATTTACCAACCATTCATTCCGAATTCATAAACATCCGTTGTATCGGTTGTAATACCTTCACCATCACCGTTATCACAAATGAAAACCTTGAGGATTTCGCCCTTTTCAACGTCAATAGTTGTTTCGGGAGTATCGTGTTCTGTTTTTATAACATAACCTGTCATAAAGCCTATATCGGGCTGTTTTATAATTTCGTATTTTATTCCTGCTTTATCGAGAGTTTCGATATAATCCTTTTCTGTAAAACCGAAATGGTCGGGAATTTCAACCTGAGAAGGTCCGAGGCTTATCTTGAGCTGTAATGATGTTCCTGCATATACAGCTTCCTTTGCGGGAATAGACTGTTCGATAATTATATCCTTTTCGTGTTCATCGTCATAAACATAAGTAGGAATGAATGTAAGCCAGCCCTGATATGTCGGAGAGTTCTTTATGAGCTCAAAGTTCTTTCCTACAAAATCAGACATTTCATATGTCTGAACAAATCCCATTGTCGTTTCTATTGTAGTAACAGGAACGGGGTCTGTTGAAAGACTTGAATAGTAGGGTGTTGTGTATGAAACATCGGGTTCTGTATTGTCAACCCAGCCCATAAGACCAAGTGCGAGTGCGAGAAGAATGCCGACAGTAACAACGAAAACTATTATCGGAATTCTCATATTACTTGCTTTTTTCTTTTTCTTTCTGCCTGATTTTTTCTTATTGGGATGATTGTTTGCGTTTGTCTTTCTCTGAACAGATGGCGACATTGACTGACGGGGAATAGCAATGGTTGCTGTTCTTCCTGCTGACGGAGTGAGGTATTCGGGCTGTTCGAAAAGCTTTGTGACAAGCTCTGTTACTGTCTGAATTCTCATATCGCCCGAAAGCATAAGTCCACCCATAATTACCTTTGAAACATTTGCAGGGATATTATTGTTTACCGATGAGGGTTCACATAAATTATCGTTTCCGACACGGCTTACAGCTTCTGTCGGCATACAACCTGTAAGTATACGGTAAAGAACAGCGCATATTCCGTAAACGTCTGTCCATGTGCCCTGCCAGTTGCTTGAAGCATACTGTTCGGGTGCTGCATATCCTGCGAAAAGTTCGGGTGCGAGCTCTGTATTGTTTGTTCTTGACGCTGTAATACAGAAATCAGAGATTTTGAGCTCGCCCTCATCTGTAATCCAGATTGTATCGGGCGAAATTCCTCTGTGGACAATTCCTGCATTATGGACAAGGCTTATTGTTGTGAATATAGGAGGGAAGAGAGATTTTACTTCATCCCAGCTGAGTTCACCTGCGTTTTCCTGTAAGTATTCTTTAAGTGTAACACCTTCAATTACATCGAATGTAACATAAGTAGTATTGTTTTCTGCGAAAAGCTCAAGTGCAGGATTTACATGGCTTAAAGTTCTCATTTTTGAGAGGAGCTTGTTGAGCTCGGTAAATTCTGACATGAATGTTTTATACGGAGCGAGATTTTGCTGATTTACGCTTATGAGAGAAGAACCCCTTACTCTTGCGCAGAGGGTATCGGGCATATATTCCTTTATCCAGATTTTCTTGCGCATAACAGCGTCATAAGCGAGATAAGTAGCACTTTCTCCGTTGTAACGAAGAAGTCTTCCGACAAGGTATCTGTCGTTTAAGGTTGTGCCCGGTGAAAGATATGAAGGAAGATGAGGTGTTTCGTCAGAGTATCCACAAAAGATACAAGGACCCTCACCATGCTTTTCTTCAAGACATCCGAGACAAAGGTTAAGTTTTTCTTCCATAAAAAACACTCCGTAATTAAAGATTGACTGATGATGTGCGTCGGAGAAAACCCTCCGACGATTATTTTAAAATAACATCTTATTTTCCATTCAACAGTATAACAGAATATCTCGTTTTCTTCAATAGTTTTCGGCGTATTGTAATATAATTGAAACCATTTGTAACTTTCTTGTAACCTTATTTTACATAATATTGCAAAAACATCTCTTAAAAAAAGATTTTATTGTTCTTTTTGTCAATCGGGTTTTACAAAAAGATAAATTTATGTTATATTTTAATCAGGTTTATAAGAGGTGATTTTTATGAGCGAACTCAATACAATAGCCCTGTCCCACGATTTTTTGTCACGCTATGCAAAAGAAGGCGCCGTCTGTATAGACGCAACAGCAGGCAGGGGATATGATACAGAATTCTTATGTTCGAAAGTAGGAGAAACTGGAAAGGTCTATGCCTTTGATATTCAGAAAGAGGCAATAGAAAGCACAGAAAAACGTCTTTCTGAAAAAGGCTATAAAAATGCTGAGGTGATACTCGCCTCTCATTCCGATATGGATAAGTATGTTAAAGAACAGGTTGACTGTATTGTTTTTAATTTAGGATGGTTACCCAAAGGCGACCATAATATTCATACCGAGGCGAAAAGCAGTATAAAGGCAATAGAAAAAGGGCTTTCACTTCTTAAAAACGGTGGTGGAATGAACATAGCGATTTATTACGGAAGAGAAACAGGTTTCGAGGAAAAAGACAGCGTTTTGGAATATCTTAAAACTATCGACTCTTTAAAGTATACAGTTATAGTAAGCGAATTCACAAACAGAACAAACTGCTATCCGATAAGCGTTTTTATTATGAAGGATTGACAAGGGAATAAATGATGAAAAAGATAATTTTATTTATAGCAGTAATGGGTATGGTATTTTCCTTATCGGCTTGCAGTGGAAGATATTCATCAGATATAAAAGAAACAGAACAGACAACCTTTTCTGAAACTTCACAGAAAGAATCTGAAATCATAAAGATTACAGCAGAGGAATGTTTCGGCTCTATGTATTATGAGCTTATTACCGAAAAAAGCGGAACATATTCTTTTTCGGCAAAAGCTTCTTCTGAAGAATGGGAAGTATATATTTTTGACGAAGAGTTCAAAGATGGCTGGAGATATATTTCACAAGCCTCAGCCCCTGTGCTGAAAGGCGACGGAGAGATTGAAATCGCCAAAGGAAAATATGTCTATATCTATTGCCCGATAAATGCTTTTACATCAGAATATCCCGATGAAAAAGCATATCTTGAAATATCATTTACAGAATAATCAAAAACACCTGCACAAAAATGCAGGTGTTTTTTATTTGTTGAGAATTGCTTTTCTCTCTTTCCAGTCGGGCATATAATGCGTCATAAGCGCTTTGAAACGCGCATTGTGAGAGGGCTCTGAGATATGGATTATTTCGTGCATTATAACATAAGAAAGACATTTCTTAGGGTGCATAGCAAGGGCTGTATTAAGACAGATTTCTTTTGTCATTACATTACAACTTCCCCAACGGGATTTCATCGTTCTGTATCTTACACCCGATGATAAAAGCCCCGTTTTTTCTTCATGTTCCTTTAAAATATCAGGAACTTCTTTCATAAGAATATCCTTACAGAAATCAGAAAAAGCCTTTTTTCTTTCGTTATAGTCTTCGGGATTTTTTACATAAAGAAAAATCCTTCCGTTTATGATTTCTGCTTTTTTCTTTTTCTCCGAAAAGAAAATTTCTAAGATGAGCTTTTCGCCCAAGATAAAAACCTCATCTCCCGAAAGATATTTTTCTTCTTTTTTAATAGGAAGATTTTCACGATGCTTTTTAACCCATTCTGTTTTTTCTGAAACGAATTTTTCAGCTTCTGCATAAGAAACGCTGAATGGAACAGAAACGAAATTACCGTTATTTTTCAGAGAAAGAGAAAGTCTTTTAACCTTTTTCTTTTCCATTATAAAAGTTATGCCGTCTTTTTCAAAAATTCTCATAAACACTGCCTCGTTTGTTATTCTGTATAATATTCTACCATAGGTTTTATACAAGTTCAAGGGTAGCATTATTGCAATAGTTGTGATATAATGATAAATAGCGAAACTCTATCATATTTTAAGGAGTGGATTATTATTAATATCGTTAAAATTGCAGACATCAATTCAGGCATAATTGCCGACAAGGCAGAATTTATCCGTGAAAGCGAAGAAAGATACAAAAAAGAGATAGAAAACGCAGCAGAGAGAATTCTCGAGAGTTCAGCTGAAAAGCCGATAGTTCTCGTTTCAGGACCTTCGGGTTCAGGAAAGACAACATCAGCAGGCAGAGTTGAAAAACTTTTAAAGGAAAACGGCTGTGGTGCTTATACAATATCAATGGATAACTATTTTCTCCCCGATAACTGTGGGGTTGAATTCCCCAGAAACCCTGACGGAACTATTGACCTTGAATCACCTTACAGAATAGATATTCCTCTTTTACAGAAACATCTTGAAATGCTCAACGAGGGAACACCCATTGATTCCCCCATATTCAATTTCAAGACAAGGGACAGAGACGGAAGTATTCACATAGAACGCAAAAAGGGCGATGTTATCATTCTTGAGGGTATCCATGCCTTAAACCCCGAAGTAACAGGAAACAGCAAGGATTTTGCAACCTGCATCTATGTCAGCGTAAGAACAAGAATTGAAAACTCACAGAATGACAGACTTCATCCACGTCTTATAAGACTTCTCCGTCGCCTCGGCAGAGATAAACTCTATCGTGGAAGAGATATGAGAGAAACCTTTGATATGTTCAAGAGTGTTTCAAGAGGCGAAGAAACATATATCATGCCTTTTAAACCTCTCGCTGATTTTGATATCGACACATTCATCCCGTTCGAGCCTGCAATCTACAGATGGGCAGTTTATGATGACCTCAAGCGTATGAAGGAAGAAATGCTCGGTGATTTCGATTACGACATTATTCTTTCATTCCTCGATGAACTTGAACCCGTTGACAGAGTGAATGTGCCGAATGATTCGCTCATAAGAGAATTTGTAGGAGAATAATTTTTAAATAATTATGGAAAACAAAAACGAAATAAAATGCGAGATTTATAAAAAATGCAGTGGCTGTCAGCTGATGAATCTTGATTATCAGTCACAGCTTGCATTAAAACAGAAAACCATAAAAGAACTTTTAGGAAAGTTTGACCATGTCAATAAGATTATCCCTATGGAAAACCCCTATCATTACCGTAATAAAGTTCAGTCGGTAATGCGTTTTGATACAAGAACGAAAAGGGCTTATACAGGCATTTTCCAGTCGACAAGAAACGCCGTTATTCCTGCTAAGGAGTGTCTTATCGAAGACGAACTTCTCCATAGAATAACGGGAACAGTTTTAAGACTCTGCAAGCGCCTTTCAATCCCTGTATGTGATTATAAGGGCAAGGGCTTTTTAAAGAGTGTATCGCTCCGTTATGCATTCGCAACGGGCGAGGTTATGCTTACTCTCATTTCAACATCAGACAGATTTCCTCAGAGCGAGGATTTTGTTTCGAGAATAAGAAAAGCACATCCTGAGATAAAGACAATTGTCCTTAATATCAACCCGAATGGTATTCCTTTAACCTTCGGTAATAAAGAAAAAATCCTTTTCGGCGACGGATACATAACAGACATTCTTTGCAATAAAACTTTCAGAATTTCTCCACAGTCATTCTATCAGATAAACCCTGTGGGAACAGAAATTCTCTATTCAAAAGCTATCGAATTTGCATCGCTTAAGGGAACAGAAACAGTTGTCGATGCTTATTGTGGAATAGGAACAATCGGTATCTGCGCGTCGGATAAAATAAAGCGCCTTATAGGCATAGAACAGAATGCATCTGCCGTCAGAGATGCCAATATCAACGCAGAACTCAATAATATTCAGAATGCAGAATTTTTCTGTGGCGACTCAGGCGAGATAATGCAGAAAATCGAAAACAGTGGCGTTAAGATTGACGTTGTTTTTATGGACCCTGCAAGAGCAGGTGCTGACAGAAGATTTTTGAATGCGCTCCGTAATGTAGCACCCGAAAAAATCGTTTATATTTCCTGCAACCCCGAAACTCTCGCAAGAGACCTCTCTTATCTTTCAAAGGATTACAGAATAACAAAAATCCAGCCCGTTGATATGTTCCCGATGACGAAACATATCGAGACGGTGGTATTGTTGTCCAAACTAAAATCAACACATCATATTGAGGTTGAACTGAAAACGGATGAGCTTGATTTGACCTCTTCCGAAAGCAAAGCTACTTACGATGAAATCAAGACTTATGTGAAAGAACATACAGGCTTGACAGTATCTTCTCTGAACATCGCTCAGGTAAAGCAGAAACGCGGTATCATTGAACGTGAGAATTACAACAAGGCGAAATCAAAGGACTCCCGACAGCCGAGATGTCCGAAGGAGAAAGAGGATGCTATTGTTGAAGCGTTGAAGCGTTTTAAGATGGTTTAAGGTGCTTGTAACAAATCATGATGCTAATGGGGAGCGGATTGATTATTAAGGAGGGGTAACAAGTGATTTGTGCTTATTGTGGCAATGAATCAAGAGGAACTAAGGAACATATAATATCAAGCGGTATTCTTGGGCTGTTTCCGGAGTGTTTTGCAACAATAGATGAAGAAAGAAAAGTAGTTCATCAGAGCGACCCTGTGGTTAAGGACGTTTGTGCAGATTGCAATAATAATCGCATATCTTATATTGATTCATACGCAAAGAATATTGTTGAAAAGTATTTTTTGAAAAAATACGATAAGGACGATATGTTGACTTTTGAATACGACTACGCACTTATTCAAAAAATGTGTTTAAAGTATGCTTTCAATGATTTACGTTCAAGAAAAAAAGATGTTTCTTTTTTTGATGATGATATTAAAAACTATATTTTGTGTGAAGAAAATAATACTCCATTAAGAAATGTTATCATACTCGCTGGTCTTGCGGTGAATACTTCTCCAATGCCAGATTTTACTTTTGGAAACATGAAAATAAGATGGAGTGATTCGCCATTGTTTTTATCGAGTAGCATTGTAATGAATCTTCATTACGACACTGGAAAGATCACTATGACGCATAAAATGGAACAAGAAGATTTTAAGAAATTAGATATTTCTTATGTCTTCAGATTTAATAGCGTACAGTTTTTGATGTTGTGTTACGAGAATGATATTACTGATAAGCAGTTAAAGGCAAATGAGATAGTATTGCAATATCAGTATCCATATCAAATTTTAAATAGTACCGGAAAATCAAAACTATCGAGATGTACAAGTGAAGTTACATACCATCATGAAAAGTTAATTGATGTATCATGGGGGCAAACCATTATGGATGATATAAGTATGATGAGAGGAACATTTTCTGACAAATATCAGAAGTATTTATCAAAGGTTGAAGAAGAATGGTCTGCACAAGAAAAGAGTCTTGCTGAAAAACATAAGAGATGATTCGCAAAAAATACAAGTCCTATTCTGAATAATTAGGAAGGAGCTGTTGAATATGGATAATGTAATACATATTACACCGGATGACATTGAAATCATAGATGCATCTGAGTACAAAGAAGATTTAACAGAATATTTTAGCGATATGCCAAAAGTGGCACGTCCACTTTTAAAAGGAGCAAAAGAAGCATTCTCAAAGATTGAGCAGATGCTTTATTCTGCTCCAGCGTTCATTAATTTAGTGAAAGCAAGTATTCCAGAACAGGCGTTTCAAGCAATACTAACAGATGAACAAAAAGCAAAAATAGCAAGTGGTGCATTGAAGTTGATGACAAAGAAAGATGGTTCATTAATTGCCAATCTTATTAATCCAGAAACAAATAAGATTATATCGACAATATCTCTTCAGAGCGTTAGTCTATCACCTGCAATTTCTCAGGCAATGACAAGTTATGCTTCTCAAATGCAAATGGCTCAAATTGCAAAGCAAATTCAGGTAGTGCAATTAGCAGTAGAAGAAGTTAGACAAGGACAAGAATATGACAGATTAGCAATGGCCTATAGCTGTCAGCAAAAACTGCTTCAAGCTATGGAAATGAAAAACCCTGAGTTAAAGGCAATGGCCTTACTTCAAATTGTATCAGATGCTGAAAATAGTAGAAATCTTTTAATGCAAAGTCAAAATTTTAATTTAACTTTTATAAAGGAACAACCAGAGTCATTTTTCGGCAAATTACTATCAGGTGCAACACTTGATAAAATCAGTCAGCGAATGAATGAAATTCGTGAGAGTTTAAATGCTGTAAATATGGTATCTCTAACTGAGGCTATGGCATATCAAGAAATGGGAGAAAATGCTGCAGCAAGACAAAGCTTACAGTATTATGCACATTACATAGAAAAGGCATACCTTAGTACAAAGGGACTTGTAGAGCGACTTGATTTAATAGACCCGGCTCCAGAAAATTATTGGACTAAAACCTTGCCTGATATAAGGAAGAAAATTCAAGAATTACCTTGTATAGGAGAAGTGAAATTATTGGAAGGAGATAATGAAGATGGGAAATAAAAACTGTAAAAATAAAAACTGCTTAAAACCTTTGCCAGAGGGATATAAGCATAAGTACTGCGAAGCCTGTAGAAATCGGCAGGCACAAAAAGTAAAGAATGGACTAAAAGTAGTAGCAGGAATTGCTGGAACAGCAGCATGCTTTGCAGTGACTATTGTAACTGCGGGTAAGATTAATCCTAAGAAATAATACAGAAAGCTCCTCGTCACTGGATTTGTTACAGTGGTGAGGAGCATTTGCGTCTATAGGCATTAATCTTTAATGTCAATTTTTAATCTGGACTTGAACTCCATGGAGAATCAGTCTTCCCAGACTATGATTTATTTTAGCTGGCGTTTTACTAAGAATTCGTCCGATTCTGCAAAGTTGATACGCTGTTTTACTGTAAACTGGTAGGTGAATTGATTCTTGCAATGATGATATTCGGGTCTGAAAAGTTAACATACAAAAATGAACTTGAAACATCGCTGTGATATACTGTGAACTGGTCAAATTTTTTTGTACTAATTTCCACTAAAATCACCTCACAGAATAATGTCGCTTAGTAACGCCCAACTATCACTATGAATATCATCGTTATAATCATTCATACAAATACACAGTTCCTGACTCTGTTCATCTTCTCGGACAAATCCGCCTTTTAACCCATGTTTATCCAGATAGGTTTTCAAAACAGGAAATTTAAGCGGAGAGAACTTATCTATATCTTTACTATTTCCGTAACGGTCAAAGCCGCCTTTTGTTTCAATTATCCAAGTTTCTCCGTTGACAGAAAGGATATAGTCGGGATAGAAGGACTTTTGTTTACCAAAGTTGTCTGTATAAACAATTGCTAAGTATTCTTCGCCTTTATCGCCATTCTTGTACCACCAATCAACAGATTTGCAGCTTTCACAGTATTTCTCGAATGCTTTTTCAGGTGCTGAACGAACTTCTGCAGACGAAAGATATCCGTCATAAACATTTTTTGTCATTACAGCTTGTTTTTTAGCCTTTGCATCGTATGTAAATAAGCATTCAAGTGGCAGTTTAATCTGTTTTTCTGTAATGGCAGATGATTTTAGTATTGTTTGAGCGTTAATGTCAGACGTGGCATTGCGAATATCGTGACGAAGTTGTTCGGCGTTGTTAATGACAAACGCATAAGCGGATGGTGTATCAAGAGAAAGAATTTTATTGGAATATTTCACATCTTTGAAAAACAGACGTCTGATAATTGTATTGATTCTGGAATATTCAATACCAATCCTAAGTCCAATTTCACCCACAACATGATGATATTGTTGACCGTGTTTGTGAGTATTGAGTTTTTCACGAATACGAATATCGTTTAAATCTTTCACACTCTGCTCTAAAGTGATAATTTGTCCTGATTTTGTCGTATTTACTATATCGTTGCTAAAGGTATATCCTGCAGCTTCAAGGCGAATTTTGTTATCGGTAGTTCGTGTGTCAGTCTTATACACGTTTTGATAATGTGTATATATCGCCTTTAATGCAGCAACAGGGTCACGAGACATTGCAACATTAGTCTTGAATTCTGTAGTAATAGTAAATTGTCTGTGTTCCTCTTTTAAAAACAGCTTAACTGCATTCAGTGCACCTTTTCCGAGGTGGGTCTTAGCACTTTCGGTAAATTTCTCGTCAAGAGTGTAAAGGTAGCAGCTATCGAGTAAAT
>JAZNQY010000109.1:0-15324 GCA_045590375.1 Oscillospiraceae bacterium
TAAGTGCCTGTTCGATAACATCATCTGATGTATAGACAATCTTATCTGCGCCCTCAAAAACCTCAACGGGATATGCTGTAAACTTTATTACAGTTTCTCTTGAATAAGAAAGCCCTATGAGTTCAAGAGTAAGCATTCCACTTTCGGCTGTAAAGCTTTCGCTTATTGTCCAGGTAAGAATTACCTTATTGCCGACAACTTCTTTGTAAAGAACCTGCTCTGCCAATGTTTCGCCTATGCTGCCTCTCATCTTGTATGAAAGTTCTGTGAGATTGAGTCCTTCGTATTCAAGTGGCAGCGAAATCGTTACAGTATGCGCATTGTCTTCGCCCTTTACAAGCTTGTTCTGTAAAGAGGTTGTTATCATCCTTTTGCCTATAATATCAATAAGCATAGTTTCTTTTCCTTTCTTTTTTATTTACGCCGCGCAAAAGACCATACAGTAAACGCCGCATTACTGCAAGGCCTTTCACTATAAGTCTTAAAACAAGAAAAAGTTGCACATAAACGTACAACTTTCTGAAAAAAATATTTTATCTTCTGTTTTTTGCACAAAGCAAAGAAGAAATCTTTGTAAAACTATTACAAACCGACTTTTATAAAAGCCGTTGACAAAAGAAGGAAAATATATTATTATATAATTAGGAAAATAGCAGTTAAAGGAGGCGTTTTTATGACAATCGGTGGTATGGCGAGAATGCAGTATAATATGAATTCTGTTTATACAAAGTCATTACAGCAGGGTTCTTCAGGAAAAAGAATAAACTCGGCAGCAGATGACGCAGCAGGTCTTGCGATTTCTTCAAAGATGGAAGCTCAGATTGCCGTTTCTGACCAGAAAGCAACAAACGCACTTGACAGCATATCTTTCTCAGATGTCAAGGAAGGCGCACTTTCAGGTGTTTCAGAAGGACTCAGAAGAATAAGAACTCTTGCAGAATCAGCAAACAATACATTCTATGGTGACGTTGAAAAATCAGCAGTTCAGCTCGAAATCGACGGTCTTAAAAATGATATAAAGGATATTTACGACAAGACAGAATTCAACGGCGTAAATGTTTTTGAAGAAGGCGCTTTCGACGAACTCGGTATTTCTGATTTCAGCGTTACGGGTGATTTTGATATCGACGCTATCGACAAGGCTATAAACTCGGTTAGTCTTGACAGAGCAAAGGAAGGAGCAGAAACAAATTCTCTCCGTTCTCAGATAAATTACCTCAACAACTCAACATACAACCTTACATCATCAATGAGCAGAATTTCAGACACAGACATAGCATCCCTTTCATCAAGACTTGAACAGCAGAAGGTTATGTTCGGTCTTAAAAACGCTATGCAGAATAATTCAATGAATTTTTCTTCAATGATGACATATGGTATGCTTAATATGCTTAAATAACGGAGGAAGAAAATGAGCGAAATTTTTGAAAACGAAGAACTTTTAGAGGAAGATGAAGGCATAATCACTCTTGAAGACGAAAACGGCGAAACAGTCGATTTTGAATTCGGTGATATGATTGACTATAAGGGCAATTCTTATGCTGTTCTTATCCCTCTTGACGAAGAAGATACAGACATCATCATCATGCAGGTTGAAGCAGAAGATGAAGACACAGGCGATACAACATTAGGTCCTGTTGAAGATGAAAAGCTTCTCAACGAAGTTTTTGAAATCTTCAAGAAAAACCACGCTGACGAATTCAACTTTGAATAATCAAAAAAGACACTCTCCAAAAGAGAGTGTCTTTTTATTTACTATCTTTAACAACGAAATAAACCTTGTATTTCCATATTCAAATAAAACGAAAAGACATGGTTTAGTTCCAGGCAAACGAGCGAAGGAATACGTGGGTATTTCGAGCGAGTTTAACGACGAAATAAACCTTGTATTTTCGTTTTAATTTTATTCACCGTCATAATTTTCTTTTAAAGCCTCAGCCAGCTGTGCAGGGCATGATGTCATCTTGTTTCCACATCTTATGTTTTCAAGTCTTTCGATAACATCTTCAACTTCCATTCCCTTAACAAGTGCTGAAACACCCTGACCATTACCGTGACATCCACCTATAATTCTGAAATCAACTATCTTTCCGGCTTCTATATCTATTTCCATCTGTCTTGCACAAACGCCTTTGGGTGTGTATTTTATTGTCTGCATATTATCCTCCTTAAATTCTTGCAACGCCTGATTTTTTTGCTGCCTCTGCAACAGCCTCTGCTACTGCAACGGGAATTTTTCTGTCGAAAGAATTCGGCAGAATATTATCAGGTCTGAGTTCTTCATCGGGAACAGTTGCTGCTATGGCATAAGCAGCGGCAAGTTTCATTTCTTCGTTTATATCAGATGCCCTTACTGAAAGTGCGCCCTTGAAAATTCCGGGGAAAGCAACAACATTATTTATCTGATTGGGGAAATCGCTTCTTCCCGTTCCGACAATGAAAGCACCTGCTTCGAGTGCCTTATCGGGCATAATTTCAGGCTTGGGATTTGCCATAGCAAAGATGATAGGCTTTTCTGCCATCGACTTTATCATTTCTGCTGTTACAAGGTCAGGTCTTGAAACACCTATAAATGCGTCAGCACCCTTCATAGCGTCAGTCAGACTTCCCTTTATGTGATTTTTGTTTGTAAGCTTTGCTATTTCGTAATGCGAAGGATTTTTGAATTCATCACCATCACAGATGATGCCTTCTATGTCAACCATAATAATATTCCCGACACCGAGAGAAATAAACTGCTTTGCAATAGCAATTCCCGCAGCACCTGCACCGTTTATGACAAGCGTCATATCAGAAATTTTCTTTTCTGCAACCTTAGCAGCGTTCATCATAGCGGCAGAAGCTACTATCGCAGTACCATGCTGGTCATCATGAAAAACAGGGATATCGAGTTTTTCTTTAAGGCGCTTTTCAATTTCAAAACAACGGGGCGCTGAAATATCTTCAAGATTTATTCCACCAAAACTATATGCTATCATTTCGATAGTTTTTACAATTTCATCTACATCCTTTGAATTAACGCATATCGGAAAAGCATCGACATCGGCAAACTCCTTGAAAAGTGCACACTTCCCTTCCATAACGGGCATAGCAGCACGAGGACCTATATCACCGAGTCCTAAAACGGCAGTTCCGTCTGTTATAACAGCAACAAGATTTGAGCGTCTTGTAAGAGAAAAAGAAAGTTCGGGATTTTTTTCTATTTCAAGACAGGGCTGTGCTACACCCGGGGTATATGCAAGAGAAAGGGATTCTCTGTCGTTTATTTTGGTTCTTGAAACAATTTCTATCTTTCCGTTCCATTCATAATGTTTATCTAAAGCCTTCTGCATTATATCCATTTCAAAACCCTCCCGAATACTTTAAAAATGCTATTTAAATAATATAACTTTGTTATGATTTTGTCAAGCAGATTATTTCAATATGTGCTTGTAATCATTCTTAAAATATGGTATAATTTTTCTAGGTAGTATGTCAGAAAGAAATTTCTTATTCAAGGGGGATTAAATCTATGCCCGATAATGTTTTTGACAAAAGCAAAGGTGCACCCGTTGACGCCAAGATAGTAATAACTGTCGGTGACAGTGGAAAGGACGCTTACCTCACAATATACCACGCAGAAAACGGAGGCAGACCTGCCACATACGAACAGGTTATGGCAGAGCTTCGTTCTCAGGGTATTACCTATAATGTAAATACAGAGGCTATAAAAACTGCTATTGAAAACAAGAACAGCGTAAACTACCTTGTTGCTAAATGGCTCCCTCCCGTTAATGGTGAGGACGGCACAATAAAATACCTTTTCCCTCAGACTCAGACTATCGCCCCTAAGGAAGATGAAAACGGATATGTCGATTATAAGAATTTAGGTCATATCCATAACATAGTTGAGGGAACTGTTATCGCAGAAATTACGCTTCCCACAGACGGAACTCCAGGTAAGAACATTAAGGGTGTTGTTGTAAATCAGATGAAGGGTGCGAGAGCGCCTTATGTAATCGGAAAAGGCGTTAAGCTTTCTGATGATGAAACTCAGCTTCTTGCCGCTTGTGACGGGCATCTCCGTTGGGAGTCAAACAAGTTTGTTGTTGACGAAGTTGTTACTCTTGAAGACGTTGACGCATCAATCGGAAACATCGATTTTATCGGAAGTGTAATTGTCCGTGGAAACGTTATGGACGGTTTCAGGGTTTCCTCGAAAAAAGATATAACAATAAACGGAAATGCATCAGGTGCTGAAATTTCAGCAGGTGGAAACCTTATAATAAAATCAGGAAGTATCAATTCGAATATTACTTGTCATGGTGATGTTTCAATAGGTTTCTGCGAAAATTCAAAGATTACCTGTGACGGAAAACTTACATCAGACGCTTTTATCTCCTGCGATGTTTATTGTGGTGGCGAAATGCACGCAACAGGCAGAAAGGGAATTATCCTTGGTGGAAAATACATTGTTTTACAGGAAATTCATGCAGGTACAATAGGTTCTGACTCCTTTATGGCAACGGATATAACCGTAGGCGACAACGCCGTTCTTGCAGCAGAACAGACAAGCAACAATGCTGAAATCGAAGCACTTAACCAACAGCTTGTATATGCCGACCAGATTATCGTGTTCCTTGCAAACAAGAAAAAAGAACTTGGTCAGTTGCCTCCTGAAAAGGAAGAACTCCTTATGAACACATTCAGTCAGCGAACAGAAAACAATGCAAAGATTGAAGAAATAAAAAAGAGAAACGAAGCTATCTCTGTTCTTCTTCAGTCAAACGAATCGCTCTCTGTTTATGTAAGCAAAACAATCTTCCCCGGTGTAAAGATAAACATAAATAACGCAAGCTATAATGTAAAAAACGAATTCCACAAATGCAGAATTTGCGTTGACGGTGGAGAGATTGTATTCCACAACAACTAAAGGAGAAGTAATATGAAAGCAGACTTTGAATATTTATGGACAGACAAAAAAAGAACGATTTTCGGTCTTCCATTGTCTTTCACAAGATACTTTTTAACAGAAACAAAACTCATAACAAGATCGGGTTTTTTCAATATCGTTGAAGATGAAATCGAACTCTACAGAATCTATGATAAAAAACTTTTTCTTCCGTTAGGACAGAGAATGTTCGGTTGTGGAACGATATCCCTTCATTCAAAAGATATTGACACCCCGATAAAAGAAATCAAGGCTGTCAAAAAACCCAGAAATGTTGTTGAGCTTATCGACAAATATGTAAATATCCAGAGAGATAAATACCACACAAGAGGCAGAGATTTATACGGAAACTTATCCGATAATGACGATTGCAACTGTGATGAAAACTGCCACGACGAAGTATAAAAAAATGATAAAAGCCACTTTGCATAAAAACCTTGCAAAGTGGCTTTTTTACGCAATCCACACAAATTTTATAGCATTTCTCACAAAGTTATTAATAAAGTAAATATAATTTATGAAAACATTATATAATTTTGTTTTTACAAGCACTCAAAAACATTGACAAATGGCTATTCTGCGTATATAATTATGCTTATGGCAGAAGTTTGAAAATGATACAGAAAAAAGTTAATTTCTGCACAAAAAAATTTGGAGGATTTAAAAATGACAAAGGCAGAACTCATCGCTGCAGTTGCAGCAAAAGCAGACATCACAAAGAAAGATGCAGATAAGGCTGTTTCAGCTGTTATCTCTTCAATCGAAGAAGCACTCGTTAAGGGTGAAAAGGTTCAGCTCGTTGGTTTTGGTACATTCGAAGTAAGAGATCGTAAGGCTAAGGAAGCTATCAACCCTGCTACAAAGCAGAAGATCAAGGTTCCTGCTAAGAAGGCTCCTGCTTTCAAGGCTGGTAAGGCTCTTAAAGACGCTGTTGCAAAATAAGAAAGGGGATTTATTATTATGGCACAGGCTAAAACAACAAAACCCGCAGAAAAGAAAACTGCAGAAGTAAAAAAAGAAGAAGTTAAGGCTCCCGTAGCTGCAACTGAAAAGAAGACAGAAACAAAGAAGGCTGCTGCTCCTAAGAAGGCTGCTGCTAAGAAACCCGCTGCTAAGAAGGCTGCTGCTCCTAAGAAGGACGCTGCTAAGAAGCCTGCAGCTAAGAAACCCGCTGCTAAGAAGCCCGCTGCTAAGAAATCAGCTGCTAAGAAGCCTGCTACAAAGAAGGCTGCTGCTCCTAAGGAAGTTTTATTCGGAGATGTTTTCGCTGCTGTTTCAAAGAAGATCAAGGGTACAGCTGTTGACAAGAAATCAGATGTTGCTATCGAAGTAACAATCAGTGGTACAGCAAGTGGTCAGTTCTACATCAAGGCTGAAAACGGCAAGCTCGCTGTTGAACCTTATGATTACAAGGGTGCTGACATCCAGGCTTATGCTTCAACAGAAACTCTTATGAAGTATGCTGAAGGTAAGGTTGCTCTTCTCGCTGCTATCGAAAGCGGAGATATTGATGTTACAGGTAATGTTGGTAAGGCTCTTGCTCTTAAGAATCTCAAGTAATTTATAATTACAGCAAACAACAAAATCAGGGTACCGAGTAGCATATTCCGGTACCCTTTTTGTTTATTACGAAACATCGGAAGCGACTCGCTTCTCCACGCTTTTTTATTTCAGTATCAAAAAACACCAAGGCGAAATGCCCTGGTGTTTTGTTTTTAAGATTTGAGAATAACCTTTTTCTTGTTCTTCTTTTCTTCATAAAGAAGTGCGTCTGCATCGTCGAGAAGTTGCTGGAAGTCTGTTCCCTTTTCGCAATCGAATTCAACCACACCAACGCTGACATTGATATAGTAAGGCTTGCCTGACTGTTCGTTAACCATAGCTGAAATATCGTGAATTCTCTTCTTGATTGTATTTGTGAAGTTAGAAGCATTTGTGATTGCGAATGCAGAGAATTCATCTCCTCCGATTCTGCCGACAACGTCTGTGCTTCTGAATGATTCTTCAAGAATATAAGCAACTTTTTTGAGCGCAAAGTCGCCCTCATCGTGTCCGAACATATCGTTGATAACCTTGAGGCCGTCCATATCAGCAAATACAAGTGCTGCGTGTTTTCCTGCGTTGTTGGGAGCTGAAATAACTGCTTTTGCTGTTTCAAAGAATCCTCTACGGTTGAATATACCTGTAAGTTCGTCTGTTCTTGAAACCTTGCTGAGAATGATATTGTTCGCTCTGATTTCGTTAAGGCTTTCTTCAAGCTGTTTCTGTGTTGTTTCAAGGTCCTGAAGAAGTGAGATGATTTTAAGCGCTGCACAAATCTGAACTGTTATCGCAGAAAGGAAACAGAAGTTTTCTCTTTCAAGTTCTGTTAAAAGAAGACCATAGTGTGTTTCCTGTGAGATAAGTGGGTTTAAAACCATTGTAAATCTTCTGTCCGAAGGAGTATACTTGTTATTGAAAATATCAAGAACATTTGTTGCCTGCTGTTCTGTCGGAAGAACCTGAGCTGTCTGTTCGTTATGATATGCTCTGAGGTATACATTTTCGGGAAGCACCCATTCAGAATTATTGTAATAAGCGAAAGGTTCGTCAAATGTGAAGAGATATGAACTCTGAAGGTCAAGTCTCTGCATCTTGTCGATTATATCGCCATATTTGTTCTGGTCATCGTTTGCGAATGCAAGAACATCTCTTGAAATCGAACTTGTGAGCCATGCGATATTATGAACACGGTCCTTATAAGAATCTCTTTCGTTGATACTGATTGTTGTGAGAGACTTATAGATTGATGTGAACATGATATGGAATTTTACCTTTTCTTCTTCGGTAAAATCCTTTGTCGCCTTAAGGCACATAGCATCAAGAACATTCGAGAATTTTTCGAAAGAAACCGAATGGAGAATTTTTGTCGCTGTAACCTTATTGAACTTGTTTACAACGAGTTTTTCTTCATCCTTTGAAAAATCCTTTCTTTCAGCACATTTGAAGAATTCAAGTGAGAATTCAAACATAGCGTTCTTTGCTTCGTCTGTATATGTGCTGAGCATAAAGTTATCAAAAAGATAATTGTTTATAGCATATGCTGTCTGTTCAGGAGTAAGGTCTGTTATATTACCGAAATCACCGAGAGTGTTGTTATCATTTGATTTGAATACCTTGCATCCACAGGAATCACGCTTTACGAGAACTGTGTTGATGACATTGTTCACCATAGTTCCGTTCTTTACAAGGTTTATTCCTTCGATAACAGCACGATATCCGAGTTCAGCAGCATCTGCCCTTACTGTTGTAAGGTTGGGAGAAAGCGATGTTGAAACGGGAGAATCATCAAATCCCATAACAGAGATATCTCTTCCTATTTCAAGACCTGCATCAACAATAGCCTTATAGCCACCTATCGCCATCTTATCATTTGCAAAAACTATCGCATCGAGGTTTCCGTTGTTCTTTCTCAAAAGCTCTGAAACTGTATCATAGCTGTATTCAGAAAAGTCGCCGTAGGCTATCTTCTTGGGGTCGTATTTGAACCCGTTTTTAACCATTGTTTCAGCATAAACGGCAAGTCTTTCCTGTGCGTCTTCGTTTGTGCTGGGACCACTTACAAAACCGATATTCTTTCTGTTGTGGTGATGAATGATATGCTCTATTCCTTCGATAAGACCCGATGTGTTATCAAATTTTATGCAAGGATATGTTTCGATTTCCGATGCGAGTGTTATTATAGGAAGGTCGCCATACTTATCGAGTATTGCCTTCATTTCCTTCTTTGTGATAAATCCACCGATTGTTCCTGTTGTAACAAGAAGAACATCGAGGTTTTTAGCAGAAGCATAACTGAATATTGTGTTATACTGATATTCATATTCCGTTCTTATAGCATCGTTATAAACACCATTGATATATCTTCCCGGGAAGACAACAAGGTTAGCATCAAGTTTTTCAGCAGCTATCATAGCACCGTTTACAACTGCCGATGAAAATTCATTTTCGAGGTGACATACAAAAAGACCGACGTTAATTCTTTTTCCTCTCATAGAAAAATTCCTCCGAAACTCCCTTTTTAAAGGGTTTTATTTATATAAATCTTAGATAATTTCAAATTAAAATCAGGGTATAACTATTCAAAATAAATTTTACCATATCTTTAACAGTAAATCAAGGTTTCTACAACAAAATCGCAAAAACAGTCAAAAACTGACAGCATTTTTGAATACTTTGCACAAAACAAAACGCAGAACAAGAAGTCCTGCGTTTTTCATTACTCATCATATTCAGATGTTATACCGAAATATTCCTCAAGAGTCTTTCCACTTTCATAGACCTTTGTTGCCATATCTACGCCTAAATATCTTATATGCCACGATTCATACATATACCCCGTTATATCTTCCTTACCTTTGGGATATCTTATGATAAATCCGTATTTATAGCAGTTTTCTGCAACCCATTTTCCCTCTCTTGTGTCTGCAAAAGAATCATCTATCGAGTTAAGGTCAAATGCAAGACCTGTCTGATGCTCTGAATGTCCCGGTCTTGCAGAATATCTGTCTGCTGCGGCATAGCCGTCTCGCTGTGCATAGCGTTCATAAAGCCCCGACTGATAATCATAGCTTCTGAAGCCTGATGAAATATAGATATTAAGTCCCTCTGCCGAGGCTGCTGACTGCATCTTTTTAAAAGCACTTTCAGCAGTAGCATCAACGCCGGGATTATAATCCTTTGGTAATGAATAAGTTTTGTTTACTATAAGAACTCCGTCAATATAGGTTATTCCGTTTATTGTTTCTATCCCACGATTGTCTTTAACTTCCATAGCAGTCTCCGATGTTGTTTCAGATGTTGTTTCCGTCGGAACATCAGGTATCACAACTTCTTCTGATGTATCTTCTGAATAGTTGTTATCTGTTGATGCAACGATACCGACAGGGCCATCGGGAATAGGAACAGTTGTCGAAATATATTCTGTTGTAACAGTTTCATCCGATGCTGTCGGAACTGTTTTTTCAGAACATCCTGAAAGTGATATAATCACTCCCACTGCGATTAAAGTTACAAGTAAAATTCCCTTTTTCATTTTTCCTCCATAAAACGCTAAGCTGTTTTCTTCACCTTTATACAGCTGCGTTTTTTTATTGCTTTCTTTCTTTCAGAATATGTTTTATATTCCGTTACGAGTTTGTCCAACCCCATTAAAACTGCTACAATTACGATTGCTACAATAGCTTCCATTTTATGTTCCTCCTTGAATTTTAAGTTTTCCCTATAATTCAAGTATAACATAATGGGTGTCCAAAAAACCTCTCTTTGATTTTCTATTTCTTTTTCCTTAAGAATTTCGTTCTGAACCATGTCACATACATCACAGCAACGGAATTCAGGAAATTATCATAGATTAAAAATGTGAAATTAGCTGCTATCCAGAAGATAAGAAGTCCGTATTTTCCCATTGAATTAAGGCTGTCGAAAACATCCTTCATTCCGAAAAGATTTATAATGAGAAAATAGCAGGTAACCGTTGAAACATTGAATACAGCAAATTTAAGAAGCCATCTTAAAACACTGTTTTTTATCTTCTCTATAAGACCTTTCACAATGGGGTAATATCCGAAAAAGAAGATATATAAAAACGCTGCTTCCCTATCAGGTGTGATGAGAACACACAAAATCGCAACTGCTGCATAAGTAAGCGTTGCCCAGCCATAAGAAACCTCAACCATCATCATAATAGCGAGCATTCCTGCAAACATAGGTGCAACATATGTGAGAAAAGGAGCAAGCCCTGTGGTGAACATAACAAGCAGTGCAACTGCTGCAAGAACACCACCCAGCGCTACCTTATAACTAATTTTTTTCATAAAAATCCTTTCGCTTAACAGAATGGTATACAATCTCCACCCATACATTCACAGCAACAATCAGCACAGATAAGAAGCTGACATGTGTCGCAGAGACTTTCTCCACAAAGGCTCGCCTTATCATCGCCATAAGGAGAATTATCGCCGTTCATCTTTCCTTTTTTAGCGTTATCCATATTAGATAATGCTGCTTTGTATTCAGCGTTATCAGGGGCCATTCTTACTGCATTCGAGAAGAAATGATATGCATCATTGAGCCATCCTCTTGCATAGCATACACTTCCTTTAAGGAATGACCATTCTGCATCTCTTTCTGTATCTATTCTTTCGAGCATATCGTCTGCGATAGAAAGATTTCCGAGCTGAATCTGTCTTCTGATTTCTGCAAAAAGCGAACTTCCACTATGACTCTGCTGGGTATATTCTGATGAAGGTTTTCCTCCACCTCGTCTTATATCCATTATTCTGTCATATGCTTCATTGAGTTCCTGCATTTTTGTTTCGGCTATATCAGAAAGAGGACCCTGCCCCTGAACATCGGGATGGTATTTAGCTGCAAGATTTCTGTAAGCCTCTCTTATCTCATCGTCAGTAGCTGACGAATTTACTCCTAAAACTCTGTAAGGATCGCTCATTTTAAATTTCATTCCTTTCGGTCAAAAGATGTTTTCTTCCCCTTTGTAAGACTTTCTCCCTTAAGCAGTTTTTCTGCAACAAAGGGAAGCCCCATATATATAACATTATCGGTAATTGTTTTGTATTTCATGTTGCCTAAAAGAACATAGGCGTTTGAAAGTTCACCCAGAGTAAAATAGATGCTATCCTTAGCGAGACTTCTTATCTTTTCAGGATTATATTCTTCTTCCTGTAAAAGAAGTGGGTTATAACTTCCTGTTTTATAATCACTTTCCATATCATCCAAAGCGTCACAGAGATAGATAAATCTTCCTAAAAGATAGCCTATTCTCATAAGAATTCTTTTCTTTTCGGGATTGTCTGTTATCGCTCCTGCCATAGCAGACATTATAGCAGCAGTAGGCTCTGCTGCCATATCAATGGATTTTGTTTTCTTATCTTCGGTTTCTTTCTGAAGTTTCATTTTTTCTTCTGTTAAAGATGAAAGTTCGGGAAGAAGTTTTTTCGCCTTTTTATATGGCTTTTTCATACCCGATAAGAGCGTTTTCGCTGCTGCTTTTTTCATAAATTTATCATCAGAAATATCATCTTTCAGTTTATGATAAACAGATATGCATTCTGCTGCTGCAGTGAATGTAAGTGCATCGCAGGATTTTATGAATTTCCTTTTCTTCAGAGGATGTGCCATGCAGGATTTTTCATCAAAAGTTATCTCTGTTTCATTCACAGCCATATAAAGAACAGTAAGAAAAGCAAAATCATAACTCAGCGTCATTCTCGATGTTATTCCGAATTTTTTAAGTTCTTTACAAAGCCCACAATAAACAGCCTTGTAAAGTTCATAATCAGATATATCAATACGGGGCTTATATGGTCTGATATAACCGAACATAAAACCCCCTCCTTTTAATGCACATATACGAGAATAATTATACCATTAAAGTGCCTTACTGTCAATATAACGGGATTTCTACTTGAAATAGAGAGTTATTTATGTTAAGATGAGTATATATCATCATAAGGGGTGAATATAATTTGGAAAGACTCGAAATACTCGACTCTACCCTGCGTGACGGTGCGCAAGGAGAGGGGATTATTTTTTCATTACAGGATAAAATAAATATAATAAAAATACTTGATGATTTCGGGGTAGATTTCATAGAAGCAGGAAATCCTGCCTCAAACCCGAGAGACCTTGAATTCTTCGAAAGTATAAGAAATACAAAGACAAAAAACTCAAAGATAGTAGCTTTCGGCTCAACAAGAAGAAAAGAAGAAAAAGCAGAAACCGATGAAGCACTTTTAAAACTTGCAGAATGTTCGGCTGAGTATATTTCTCTTTTCGGAAAAAGTTCACTTTTTCATGTAAGCGAAATTATAAAGACAACTCCCTCTGAAAATCTTTCTATGATAGAAGAAAGTATTGCGTTTTTAAAATCAAAGGGAAAGCATATTTTCTTTGATGCAGAACATTTCTTCGACGGTTTTAAAGACAACGAAGAATATGCATCTGATGTTATAAAAACGGCTGAAAAAGCAGGTGCCGAAAGAATTATTCTCTGCGATACAAACGGTGGGACTTTACCTGACGAAATCGCAGAAATAACAAATAAAGTAAAAGAAATAGTATCTGTTCCTATAGGAATACATGCACACAACGATACAGGCTGTGCTGAAGCAAACTGTTTCTCTGCTGTAAAATCAGGCGTCACTCACATTCAGGGAACATTCATAGGTTTCGGTGAACGTTGTGGAAACACAAATCTTTCTTCGGCTATGGCAACCTTAAAACTCAAACTCGGCTATGAACTAAATGAAAATATCGACCTTTCACATCTCACAAAGGTTGCAAGACATATCGCTGAAATTTCGAATATAACTCTCCCTGACAACCTCGCTTATGTAGGAAAAAACGCCTTCTCACACAAGGGTGGAATGCATATTGACGGTGTTTCTAAAAACACATCAAGTTTTGAGCATATCTCTCCTGCCCTCGTCGGAAACAAAAGAAATTTCCTCATTTCTGAAATAGGTGGAAGAAGTGGTATTCTTTCAAAAATAAGACAGATAGCACCCGAGCTCGAAAAAGACAGCATAGAAGTTCAGTCTATCCTTGACCTTCTTCAGAAGATGGAATATCGTGGCTATCAGTATGAAGCAGCTGAAGCAAGTTTCGAACTTCTTGTAAAGAACTATTTAGGGCTTATGGATATGTTCTTTGATATAGTTTATTTCAAGACAATCGGTGAAACATCAGACGACAGACAAGCTCCTGCGAGCGCTATGATAAAGGTAAGGGTTGACGGCAAGACACAGATAGGTGCCGACGAGGGCGATGGTCCTGTAAACGCTATCGACAACGCTATGCGTTCAGCGCTGAAAGTATTCTATCCCAAGGTTGAGGATATGCGACTTGTCGACTATAAGGTTCGTGTTGTTGACGGAAACGCAGCAACTGCTGCTATGGTAAGAGTTCTTATCGAAACAACCGACGGTGAAGATGTATGGACAACGGTCGGTGCGTCAACAGACATTATCGGCGCATCGGTTACGGCACTCGCTGACAGTATAAGATATAAACTTTTAAAGGATACAGAAAAGGGTATCAGGTAAAAAACCTGATACCCTTTTTATTTAACCAAATGTAACTCCGTTTGAAACAACAAAATACACAGCCCCTGCTACTGTCATTACTGTAAACACAAATCCCACAAAGCAGGTTATAAGTGAATATCTGTCGTATACACGGCTATGTTTCTTATCGAGCAGAACCGTTATTTCTTTTCCTTCTTTATAAAGGATTTTTTTGAGCATAGGTTCATTCGGAAAGATGCAGGGATATTCCTCATCACCCGATTTATAATAAGCAACTGTGAATTTGCTTTTGGGAGAAGCGTCAACCTTTGAAAAAATCGCCTTTACTCTTTTTGAAAGAATTATTCTGAAAATGTTATAGAGAAAGAACAAAGCCGTGAGTGAAACGAGAATAAGAAAAATAATAGCAAACCCTATGAATATTTCAATGGGCCCTAACCCTAAGCAAAGACAGAAAACGATAATGAGAATTAAAATTATCAAAAATTCCATTACCCTTTCCCCCTCTGACATAAATTACATAGCGAGTATTCTTATTTTTGAAACAACTTCTGTTCCTGCGAGTTTTTCGTCAATTTCTTTTTCAGAAAGACAGGGTGTTACAAACGAAACTTCGCCGTTTTCATCTGAAATAATTTCAGCACCGAACTTTTCGATAACAGCCTTGTCAGAAGATTTTACTCTTACATACATTTCTGTTTCGTTGTTTTCTATCTTTTCAACGAATACAGAGTTATCGGCATCTTCCCATACCTGAGAAATACTTGTTTTATCTGCTTTTGCCATATCGATAATATCAGCAACAACAGCAGATGCTGTCGGGAATTTTCCTGCGCCTCTGCCATAGAACATTGCCTTGTCGATAGCGTCGCCCGAAACCATAACAGCATTGAAAACATCGTTTACCGATGAAATGAGGTTTTCTCTGCATACAAAATGAGGTGCTACATAGGGCATGATTTTATCGTCAGAAAGTTTTCTTACTGTTCCTATAAGTTTAACTGCACCGCCCCATTTTTCAGCGTCAGCGATATCACGGGGAGTTATAGCGGAAATACCTTCTGTATGAACATTATCGGGATAAACATGTTTTCCGAAAGCGAGAGATGAAAGTATGCAGATTTTTCTGCAAGCGTCAAGCCCTTCAACATCGGCGGTAGGGACTGCCTCTGCATAGCCGAGCTTCTGCGCCATTGAAAGCGCGTCAGAAAATTTCATATTTTCTTCTATCATCTTTGTTAAAATAAAGTTTGTTGTTCCGTTTAAAATTCCCGCAACAGCTGTTATTTCATTCGCCGCAAGACACTG
>JAZNQY010000110.1:0-2297 GCA_045590375.1 Oscillospiraceae bacterium
GACTTTTTATAAAAGGGATAATCAAAGAAAACCCTACTCTTGTGGGGCTTCTCGGAATGTGTCCGACGCTTGCCGTTACAGCAACGGTAAAGGGTTCTCTCGGAATGGGACTTGCAACAATGTTTGTTCTTATATGTTCAAACCTTTTTATTTCGCTCATTAAAAATATCGTTCCGAAATCTGTAAGGCTCCCTTCATATATCGTTATCATCGCAGGATTTGTTACAATAGTAAAACTTATTCTCGCAAGATTTCTTCCGCCTGTCAGCGAACTTTTAGGCGTTTATCTTGACCTTATAACAGTAAACTGTATCATTCTCGGAAGAGCAGAGATGTTCGCATCAAAGAATAAACCCTTAGCGTCCGTTTTAGACGGTGCAGGAATGGGCATAGGCTTTACCCTCGCCCTTTTCCTTATGGGAACTCTGCGTGAAATCATAGGTTCAGGCTCATGGTTTGGCATCGCCATTCCCTTTATCACAAACCCGGTTACAATCATCGCCCGTCCTGCAGGTGGATTTTTCACACTCGG
Source organism: Oscillospiraceae bacterium (assembly GCA_045590375.1). GTDB lineage: Bacteria > Bacillota > Clostridia > Oscillospirales > Ruminococcaceae > RGIG4131. The sequence continues at coordinate 533 of JAZNQY010000110.1, forward strand.
AATAATAATTGCCTTAGTAGGCGTTATAACAAACAAAAAACCAAAGATGGAAGCAGGTTGTGCAAACTGTCCCTCAAAGGATAGCTGCCCCTCAGCAGAGAAAGGAGAGGATAAGTAATGCCCGCATTTCTCGCTGTAATTTTAACTGCTATGATAACCGATAACTTTGTTCTCTCAAAGTTTATGGGAATATGTCCGTTCCTCGGCGTTTCAAAGAAACTTAAAAGCGCTGTCGGAATGGGGGTTGCAGTAATTTTTGTAATGATATGCTCAACTCTCGCAACATACCCCTTCTATCATTATGTTCTCGTTCCGTTGGGGATTGACTTCTTATATAATGTAGGATTTATCCTCATAATCGCAATTTTTGTCCAGCTTGTTGAAATTCTCCTCAAAAAGCTTTCCCCCGAACTTCATAAGCTTCTCGGCGTTTATCTTCCTTTGATAACAACAAACTGTGCCGTTCTCGGTGTATGTATCATAAATGTAGATAACGGTCTTTCATTCGTCGATTCAATCCTCAATTCCTTAGGTGCAGGTCTTGGCTTTACAATAGCGCTCATCGTCTTTTCGGGAATAAGAGGAAGAATAGAACATAACGATATCCCCGAAGCCTTCAGAGGCATCCCTTCAACTCTTGTTGCAGCAGCAATAATGGTTATAGGCTTTATGGGATTTTCGGGTATGATTTAACTGAAAGGAAAAAACCTTGCTATGCTCAAAGAATTATTTGTCCCTGCGCTGATTTTCGCAGGAATAGGAATTTTATCGGGAATTCTCCTGACAGTTTTCTCAAAGCTCTTTCATGTTGAAACAGACGAACGCCTCGAAAAGATAACAGAGTGCCTCCCCGGCGCAAACTGTGGAGGATGTGGCTATGCAGGCTGTTCCGACTATGCAAATGCTATAATAAACGGCGAAAAATCCGACCTCTGCCTTTCAGCAGGCGAAAAAAATGTGTCAGAAATAGATAAGATTATGGGAAGAGATTCTTCTCCCTCCACAGCCATAAAAAAAGTCGCATTCATAAGATGTCAGGGAGATTTGTCGAAATCCGAAGAATTATTTGAATTCAGAGGAAAAGCAACCTGTAAATCCTCAAACAGATTTTACAGTGGAAGCAAAAGATGTCCCTTCGGCTGTTTAGGGCTCGGCGATTGTAAGGCTGTCTGCCCCCACGACGCTATAACGATATGCGAAGGACTCGCAAGAGTAAACCCCGATAAATGTGTCGGATGTGGACTCTGCGTAAACGAATGTCCCAATAACCTTATTATAATAAAGGATAAGAAAGAAGTTATAAATGTTGCCTGCAACTGTGATTTGACAGGAAAGGAAACCAGAGAAAACTGCAAATCGGGTTGTATCGGTTGCAGACTCTGTGAAAGAAATTGTCCCAAAAACGCCATTACAGTCAGGGACAATATAGCCGTAATCGACTATGAAAAATGTGTTTCATGTGGCATATGTATCTCAAATTGCCCCTCAAAAACCATTGTTGACATAAGAAATTTTTAAAAAAATAACGCCACAAACAGCGTAGAATAGGCAAAAATAAAAAATCTCAAAAATTTTTTGAGATTTTTTTATTTTTTCGCTAAAGTTTTTTTGAAAGTGGCCGATATAACATACAGAAGCCCAAAAACAAGGGCCTAAACGAAAAGCCGAAAGGACTCGGCTAAATTCAAAAAATACATGGAGGTAACATTATGGTAGTACAGCACAATCTTTCAGCAATGAACTCAACAAGACTTTTAGGAGTTAA
>JAZNQY010000111.1:0-25059 GCA_045590375.1 Oscillospiraceae bacterium
AAGAAAAATGTCCTTTAAGAACAGAATTTCAGCGTGACCGTGACAGAATAATACATTCAAACTCATTCAGGAGACTGAAACAGAAAACTCAGGTATTCCTTGTTCCCGAAGGCGACCATTACAGAACAAGACTTACACATACTTTAGAGGTTTCTCAGATTGCGAGAACAATAGCAAGAGGTCTTCGCCTCAATGAAGATTTAACAGAGGCAATAGCTTTGGGTCACGACCTCGGGCATACCCCCTTCGGTCATTCGGGAGAGGCAGTTTTAAACATTATATGTCCCGATGGTTTCAAGCATTACATACAGAGTAAAAGAGTTGTTGAATATATAGAGAAAGACGGCAGAGGGCTTAACCTTACCGAAGAGGTTATTGACGGAATTATCTCTCATACCAATATGACGGCTAAAACCAAAGAAGGATATATAGTAAGGCTTGCCGACAGAATAGCATATATAAACCACGACATAGACGACGCTATAAGAGCAGGGATTTTAAAAGAAAGTGATTTGCCGAAAGATATTACGGATATTTTAGGTCATTCAAAAACCGAAAGAATTACAACACTTGTAAGTTCTATTGTTTCAAATGGCGTTAAAAAAATAGGTCCTTCGGAAGAAATTGCAAAAGCACACGACGATTTACATTCCTTTATGTTTGAGAGGGTTTACAGAAATCCCGTTGCTAAAAAGGAAGAAGAAAAAGCAAAGCTTCTTATCGAAAAATTATATATCTATTTTTATAACAATCCCGATAAACTTCCACAGCAGTTCAGGAATATAATGGAGCGTTTTGACATTCATCGTGCTGTATGTGATTATATCGCAGGAATGACAGACGGTTATGCAATAGCACTTTATGAAGAAATATTTATTCCTAAAGCATTTGAACTGAATTTCAACATATAAAAAATCAGAACATAAAGAAAGCGAGGTGTAAAGATGCGCTATTCAGACGAATTTCTGTATAACCTCAGACAGAATAATCCTATTGAAGAAGTTATGTCTTCTTATGTTCATCTGAAAAAACAGGGCAGAAACTATGCTTGTGTATGTCCTTTTCATGCAGACAAAAATCCGTCATGCGTTGTTTACACCGACACTTCAAGTTATTTCTGTTTCGGTTGTCACGCAGGTGGAGATGTAATTACATTTATAAGAGAAATCGAAAATATGGAATTTGATGAGGCTGTAAAACATCTTGCCGACAGGGCAGGAATGATTATTCCCGAAAGAGCAGGAGAAGATGTTTCAAAAGCCTATAAAAAAGCGAGGCTTCTTGAAATCAACAGAGAAGCAGCAAATTTCTATTATCTTATGCTTACCAGAAAAGAAGGTATAAAGGGGCTTATGTATTTCAAAAAAAGAGAAATAAAGCCCGAAACGATAAAAAAATACGGTCTGGGATATGCACCTGACAGTTGGTCTGCTTTAAGAGACTATATGAACTCGAAAGGTTTTTCAGATGATGAACTGATAGAGTCAAGGCTTTGTCAGCGTTCTCAGAAAGGAACTGTCTATGATATTTTCAGAGACAGGGCTATCTTCCCTATTTTAGATGTCAGCAGAAATGTCATAGCTTTCGGTGGAAGAATAATAGACGGCAGTGGCCCTAAATATCTGAACTCTCCCGAAACCTATGTTTTCAATAAAAGTAAAAATCTTTTTTCTTTCAATTTTGCAAAAAAATCAAAGCCCGAATACATTATCCTCGCTGAAGGATATATGGATGTTATAGCACTTAATCAGGCAGGTTTTGAAAATGTTGTTGCAACACTCGGAACTGCGCTGACCATAGATCAGGCGTCGCTTATTGCAAGAAACACAAGTAGAAAAGAAGTTGTGGTAGCTTATGACTCTGACGGTGCAGGGCGAGCAGCTGCTCACAGGGCGATAAAGATTTTCGCTGAGGCAGACCCTGATGTTACCGTAAGAATTCTCGATATGCAGGGCGCTAAAGACCCCGATGAATATATCAAAAAATTCGGCGAAATAAGATTTAAGATGCTTATAGAAAATTCTCAGGATGCTATACATTTTGAACTTGAAAAATGCAAGGAAAACCTTGATCTTGAAAAAGAATCCGACAAGGCAAAATATCTTAAAAAAGCGATATATGTCCTTTCGGAAATTCCATCCCCCGTTGACAGAGAAGTCTATATCTCAAAGGTATCCGAAGAACAGAATATTTCTAAGGATGTTATAGTTTCTCAGACCGAGAAAGTTATAGCATCGAGAAAAAAATCTGAAAAGTCTCTGAAATGGTCAGGAATTACATCAAGAACTATAAACCATTTTTCTGACGATATAAATCCCGACGCAAAGAAATATCCGAGAGAAAGTAAGGCAGAATCCGGAATACTCGCATATCTTTTTGAAAATCCCGAAAGATTCAAGGATATATATGAAAAAATAAAACCCGAAGATTTTGTAACATCTTTCAATAAAAGAGTGTATTCTGTTTTTGCTGAAAGAATAGAAAATACCGAGTATTTCACCCTGTCATCGCTTGCCGATGAATTTTCGGGGGCAGAAATGGGTAAAATATCCGAAATAATGGCAAAATCTCAGGATATAACGATAAATGAAAATGCTTTAAACGATTTTATCAGAATACTCCTATCTCACACAGGAAATGTTTCTGAAATCGGTGATTTAACCGATGATGACTTTTTAAATATGGTTGAAAAAATGAAAAATAATAAATAAGGAGCAAAAAATTATGAGTGAAAAGAAAACAATTTCAATCGAAGCACTTATGGAACAGGGTAAGCAGAACGGAAAGCTTACCACCAAAGAAATCACTGATGTTCTTGAAGAACTCGATTATGACGCAGAACAGATGGATAAATTCTATGACAGTTGTGCTGAATACAACATTGAAATCATAGAAGATTTAAACATCGACAGCGACGATTTAAGACTTACCCCAGAAGGAACCACAGAAGAATTCGACCTCAACTTCTCTGCAGATGATGTTGCTATCGACGACCCTGTAAAGATTTATCTTAAAGAAATCGGACGTGTTCCCCTTCTCACTCCCGAAGAAGAAATCGAACTTGCCGACCGTATGGCAAAGGGTGACCCTTATGCAAGAAAGCGTCTTTCTGAAGCAAATCTTCGTCTTGTTGTTTCAATAGCAAAAAAATATGTAGGAAGAGGAATGCAGTTCTTGGATCTTATTCAGGAAGGTAACTTAGGTCTTATCAAGGCTGTTGAAAAATTTGACCACACAAAAGGCTTCAAATTTTCAACTTATGCTACATGGTGGATAAGACAGGCTATCACAAGAGCTATTGCTGACCAGGCAAGAACTATCCGTATCCCTGTTCATATGGTTGAAACAATAACAAAGGTAAAGAAAGTTTCGAGTCAGCTTCTTCACCAGAACGGACACGACCCCTCGCCTGATGAAATCGCAAAGGAACTTGATATGCCTGTTGAAAGAGTAAGAGAAATCATGCGAATTGCTCAGGACCCTGTTTCTCTTGAAACACCTATCGGTGAAGAAGAAGACAGCCATCTCGGTGATTTTATTCCTGATGATGACGCTCCGGCACCTGCTGAAGCTGCATCACTTATTCTTCTTAAAGAACAGTTGAATGAGGTTCTCAAAACCCTTACAGAAAGAGAAGAAAAGGTTTTAAGACTCCGTTTCGGTCTTGAAGACGGACGTTCACGCACACTTGAAGAAGTCGGCAAACAATTCAATGTTACAAGAGAAAGAATCAGACAGATTGAAGCCAAGGCTTTAAGAAAGTTGCGCCATCCGTCAAGAAGCAAAAAAGTCAGGGATTTCCTTGATTCTTAATTGGAGATAAGATATGCATATTACTTTGGAATCGGATTATGCCGTAAGAATTGTCGCTTGTCTGGCATCAGAAAACAAGCGTATTGACGCAAAAACAATTTCTCAGAAAAACAATGTAAGCCTAAGATTTGCTCTTAAAATTCTCAGAAAACTTGTCGAATCGGGAATTGTAAAATCATATAAAGGAACTCAGGGTGGATACGAACTCGCTAAATCACCTTCTGAAATTTCTTTATGTGATGTTATAGAAACAGTTGAGGGAACATATCATTTCAGCCGTTGTCTTGAAGACGGATATGAATGTTCTTGCGGAAGGTCGGGCGATTGCTGTCATCAGAAAGCGTTTGGCCAGATAACCGAAATTGTCAAGAAAGAACTCAAGGCAAGAACCTTTGATAAGTTGGTGAACTGATGCAGTATGACTGTTATGTTATAAAATTTCCTGACGGAAAATTTGTTTTCAAGAGAAACACCTTCGTTAAACTCAAAGAAAATGCAAGAAAGTTCAACACAACTGAAAGTGCGCATAAATATGCAAAATCAAATGGCTATACCGACTATGAAATAATCACTGTTTTAGGCAAAGAAAAATACCTTCCCGACTATTAAAATTACATATCATAATAAAAATGGTACCCTCTTTTTTAAGGGTACCATTTTCTTATTCTTTATTTTCTTCTATTTCAAGCTTTTCATAGAGATAATCTACTTTTTTATTGAGTTCATCTATCTGTTGCTGATATGCTATCGCTTTTTCTTCTTCTGCTTTACGGATTTTCTTTTCTGCTGAAAGTCTTATTCCGAAACCTGCTGTAACTATAATCGCAAAGATTGTGAGCGCTATTGTTACAGGGTTGAAATAGCCCTTGCTTTCGTTTTTTTCTTCGAGAAGAATTTTAAATCCCGATGAACGAAGTGCTTTTCTGATTGCTATTGAAAGTGGAACTGCAATTATTACTGCGAGTGTTCCGTTTATCAAGGATGTTACAGCTTTTTCAACCATAACTCCCGTTGCTGTTTCTATGGGATTTCCTAAAAGAAGCTGTTCTATAAATGATTTTCCGAGATAAAGAATGATATATGTTATCTGTCCACATACAGCTGAGATAAGCGTTCTTAAAAACTCACTCTTTATTCCACCTCGGTTGAGTTTTCCCGAAACAAAACCCATTGAGAATTTCGAGAAGAATGTATATGGTGCCGACATAACATAGGCAGGATTGAAAAGGTCATAAAGTGCCCCTCCTATACCTGATGAAAGCCCTCCGTTAACACCTCCGAAAAGAAGTCCTGCGAGTAAACACATTGAATTTCCAAGATGAACACGTGCATCATTATTGAGCCTTATCTCCATAAAATTTCCGACATAAACGAGAGCTGCCATAAGCCCTATTGATACTACACGATAAAGTGTAACTCTCTTTTCGGCATTTGTCTTTGCCATAGTATTTTCTCCCTTCGTTTTCCGATAGGTTGATTATACTTCTTTGCTATTTCTTTGGCAAACGCAGGAAAGAAAAATCCGATTTTTCAAAAACTATTAAAAGTGCAACAACAACGAAATCTGAAAACCTATTTTATAGTTATATTTTGATAGCATATTTGAGTCCGTTTTTTTGAGCAGCAAACACGCTTCGTCATAATATTCAAACATAAGATTTACAATCTCGTTATAGTTGTAGGATTTGTATATTTTTATCTTTATTTGACAACTACTATGAAAGGTGGTAGAATTATCATAATGATTTCATCTGTGAGGTGCTTTAATTGTTCAGAAAAATAATCGCTTTTTTACTCATGGCGACAATGTGTCTGGCTTTTTCGGGATGCAGCAATAATGGTTCTTCGGTCAGCGAGGGCGCTGAAACAGGAAATCCCGAAGAAATTGTTGAAGGCTACTATACTTGTCTTATAAACGAAAAATATGATATTGCCTATGACAAATATGTTTCAAGCATATCAAAAGTTTTCGAAACAAAGGAAGAATTTTCTCAGCGAATGGAACTCGCTGCTTTTATGCAGGATAAAAAGCTCAAGGATATTCTCATAAACGATACTGAGATTGTTATGGGGACAGAAGATGTCATCTATAAAATAAAGGGCATCGCAAAATATGAACTTGACGGAGAAATCATAACAGAAGATTTCTATGAATATGTAATCACTCAGGAAAAAACCGGATTCAACCGGATTTTAATAGACGGTGCACTTTCTGCAAAGCCCTATGAAATGGCAAACGGTAAAGGACTTCACGCATCAAAAATCATGATTTACAATACCGTTGAAGGAAAACGTGTTAAAATGACTATGACAAACAACGATGTTGTTTACTATGCAATCGGAAAAGAATCTATGCCTCCCATGCTTGAAATTGTTGTCGGTGGAAGAACAAGACCTTGCAAATTCCCATCATACACAATAATCGAGCCCGGAAAAACAGCTGAATTTACTGCTGAATACGAAGGAGTTTCAGGAGACGCCACAAAGGTTGTTCTTTCTTCGATTTATGCTGTCGGAGAAAATAAAAAGCCGTCTGAAGAAGACAGCGGAAGGGTTTATTCACTCACACTCGAAAAATAAAGGAAATTGCGAAGGGAGCGACTATTGCCGCTCCCTCAAATTCATTTATTTAAAGTTTTTCGTCGCACTACCGACTATGCCAAGGGACTCACTCCTATCTATTCAGATTTTTTTATTTACCTTTGGCATGATAATCAACTCTTTACTTAAAATTTAACCTATGTGGAAATCCATCCACTAAAATGAGTATCCTGTCGGACTCACCCCTTATAATCAAATTTAAATGTTCAAATCGTGAAAAGCAGGCACAATCATTACCATGTATGCCAACTCCCTCCGTTTAAAATTTGAAGAAGTGAACGACTTTCATCGTTTCGCAAAACTTTCGGGTGGTCTCACTCCAATCTGTCTAAATTTTTCTGTCAAATGTCCTTAAAATCATAAGCATACCTTCTTTATAAAAGATGTAGTTACTTAATGGTGCATAGGACTCACCTTTCCTGAAAGTTATTTTTTGCAGCCGATAATATATCAAAACCTCACGGTTTAAGTTCTGGTTTATACCGCATACAGCTGTTGACACTGCACCGATAAAGACCCATAATCCCTATCGCCCAGGAACAAAACCCTGACTTTCGGATTACAACACGCCTTTTTGTTTAAAACTTATCCTTAACCGATAAAACATCGTAATTCCGGAGTGGCTATCTGCCATTTCAACTCCGCCAAAAGCAACGGACAGTTTACAACACGGCCACAAGCATGTCTACGAAAAGATTCTGCTCTGAGCTGATTTCTGAAATTTTATCCAACGGACACGCCTGCCTTTCCGATAATAATTGTAAACTGGCACCCACACCCCGTTCGCGAATGATAAACTGTCGCACCCGACTATGTAAACCTGACCGCAACCTTACGATATGGATCGTTACTATCTTAGAGCCCTGACCTCTTGTGGTCTTCTCTATGTTTATAATATACCACCACTTTTGGTTAATGTCAACAGTTTTTTCTTAAAATTGTTGATAACTTTTAGCTATATTATTTGTAAAATTTGACTATTGACTCTTTTCTTTGATAATGGTATAATATTTTATGTTGGGTGAGTTTTTTCTCGCCCATATTTTATTATAATAGGTATAAAGGAGAATAATATGTTTAACGAAGAAGAAATCAGTTTTACTCCCGATTTATATACTCTTGTCGATGAAAACGGCGAAGAACAGACATTTGAACTTTTAGACGCTATGGAATACGAGGGTGAAAGATACTACGCTCTTACTCCCTACTATCCCAACGCCGAAGATCTACTCAACGACAACGGTGAACTTACTATACTCAAATCAGAATTTGTTGACAATGAAGAAATGATGGTTTCTATCGAAGATGATGACGAATTTGAAAAAATTGCAGAAATCTTTCTCGAAAGAATCGAGGTTATGTTTGACGAACCTGAGGATGAAGATGATTTCTAAAAATTACTATTGATTTTTTATCTTATTTGATATATACTATCATCAAGAAAAGATATTCTGCCTTGTACGTCAGATGTGATTTTTATAATCCAACACATAATTAAAGGGACTTGTCCTCCGGATGCGGATTGCAGACCTCCCACTTTTGTGGACGAAGGGAGCGCGAAACATCAGGGGCATAACCCACCTGCTGAGTGCGGGTTTTATGCTTCACATCAACGGCAAGGCGGTATTTTTTAAAAACAAAACAACCCGTGAAGATTTTATTCTTCACGGGTTTCTTTTTGTTATGTGCAGATGATTTCGCTTGATGTCATAGTTTTCTTGACATAGATTTTCTTATCAATTCTTTCTTTAAGGTCAGGCACATGAGAAATAATTCCTATAAGTCTGTCACCCTGAGTAAGACTGTTAAGAACGCCTATCGCCTGTTCGAGCGAATTGGCATCAAGTCCACCAAAGCCTTCATCTATGAACATTGATTCGATATGAATTCCACCACTGTTGCTCTGGATTACATCCGAAAGTCCGAGTGCGAGAGCGAGAGAAGCCTTAAATCCTTCACCACCCGAAAGTGATTTAACCGTTCTCGGTTTGCCACTGAAGTTATCGTAAACATCAATTTCAAGACCTGTCTGTTTGCGAAGATTATCAACTTCATCCTGCTGAATGAGAAGATATCTGTTTTCACTCATCTTGAGAAGGCGTTCATTTGCTTTATCAAGAATTCTTCTGAAATATGTTCTCTGAACATACTGTTCGAAGGTAATCTTCTGCTTTCCTGCAAGGTCACCGTTTGCTGTCTTTGAAATATCACAGACAAGAGAATATTCTTTTTCAAGTTTATTTCTCTGAACATATTTTTCGTTGATGAATTCAAGTGTTTTGAGGTTTCCTTCAAGTCTTGAAGCAACTCTGATATATTCGTTTTCGATAATTTCGGTTTCTTTTGAGAGAACATCGTTCTTCTCTTTAAGTTCAGAAACATCGACTCTTTCCTTACCCTCTGTCTGTTCGAAAATCTGTTCGTATCTTGCTTTCTGGGCAGTAACTTCGTCTTTGTATTCAGAAAGTTCCTTCTTCATGGATGAAAGAACATTTTCTTCGATAATCGCAGACTTATAATCATCTTCAGACGAAAATCCATTTTCTGAAATCGAATTCTTATATTCTTCAAGAGCGTTATTATAACCTTCTTCGGCAGATGCTTTTCTTTCTTCTGCTTCTTTTATAACAGCACTGTTGTTTTCAACAAGAATCTTACATTCGTTATAAGCAGCTTCTGCATCTTTAAGAGCAGATTCCATTGTTTCGAGTTCGGATTCGAGAGTTGCTATATTTTCGAGAGCTTCTTCCTTTGTAGGATAATCGAGGAAAGAAAGAACATTTTCATATGATGCTGTTCTTTCCTTGACAGCACTGAGTGTTTCTGAACGCTCTTTGATTTTTTCAGCAAGAGTTTTTTCGGATTCGGCTGCTTTCTGTCTGAGTTCTTCGATTTTAGCAGTAAGTTCTGCCTTTTTAGCCTTTGCCTCTTCTATGAGCTTGTGTTCGCTTTCAAGTTCCCTTGCTTCATCTTCAATCTTTTTCTGTTCCGTAAGGATAAGTTCGGTGAGATTATCGACCGTTACTTCTATTCCGGGGAAGAATTTATCTGTTTCAGCTTTTAAGTGCTGTGCTGTCTGTTCGAAAACAGCACTCTTTTCATTGGCTGAATTTGCAGCACTATGAAGACGTTTGAAAAGTCTGTCTTTTTCTTCACGGAGTTCTGCGAGTTTTTCATCGCTTACAGCACCCTCTTCCATCTTAGCAGGATTGGGGTGATGATAAGAACCACATACAGGGCACGGCTTATCGTCCTGAAGCTCTGATGCCATTATACCTGCTTGTGAACGGAAGAACGCAAATTCTGCCTTTGTATAGGCATCCAGAGCGTTATTATAGTTCCTTTCAACAGTATAATAACTCTTTCTGAGCATTTTAAGCTCGTTGTTGTAAGAAAGCATATCTTTTGTAAGAGATGCCATATTCTCAACCTTTTCATAACGGGTCTGAAGTTTCTGGATTTTTGTTTCAGATGATATGAAACGGACTTCTGCGTCTGAAACTTCACTAAGTTCCTTTTCACATTCCAAGAGTTCTGCTTTAGCAGATTCGCCTGCTTCTCTTGCTGCGGTTTCGGCAGCTTCAAAAATGCTGTCCTGTGCTTTGAGTTTTTCAATCTGGCTACCGAGTAATATGAGGTTTTCATATCTCGGAAGATGTCTTTTAATCTGTTCGATACGGCTGAGTTTTGCATTTCTCTGAGGAATTTCTTCCTGACAGCGAATAAGTTCCTTTTCAAGTTCAAGAAGTCTTGGAGCAGCATCTTTTGATGCGATTTCAAGTTCTTCGAGTGATGATACAGCTTCGTCAAAAAGCTGTTTTTCTCTGATTAAAGCTTTTTCTTTAGGAAGAACATTCTTTATCGCTTTTTCAGCTCTTAAAACCTTTTCAGACATTTCCGTCATATCGTCTTTCTTGTCGCCGAGTTCGGCAAGTTTGAAACGAAGATTTTCGTATTCGTCAAAAAGTTTGTTTGTTTCTTCTGCTGTTGAATATTCTGTGTGAATTTTCTGCATTTCTTCACGCTTAGCGTCGAAAAGTGCTTTTTTCTCATCACGGATAGCGATATCTTTTTCGTTAAGGTCTGAAAGTGCTGCAACGATTTCTGTTATCTTATTTACATCCTTTTCGGCAAGAAGCTTTGCAAGTTCGCTTTCTTCGCTTTCGGGAGTAACCCCTTCGCAATACTGCTTTATCGCATCTGTATTCTTTTCGAGTGCATAAGAAATTTCAGCAGTTCTTGATTTCAGAACATTCTGGAAAGACTGGAAATATGTTGTATCAAAAACTTTTCTGAATATCTCAGAGCGTTCTTTGCTGTCGGCATGAAGAAGCTTTAAGAATTCACCCTGAGCGAGCATTCCTATATATTTGAAACGCTTATAGTCAACACCTAAAATAGCCTCGATTTCAGCGTTTACATTCTTTTCGCCTGCACAGGTATAGTTTCTTGTTTCTAAAGTTGCATTTGCATTTTCCGTTGTTTCGCCTTCGGAATTCTTTTTCTTTCTCTTATATGAAGGATTTCTTCTTACTGTATATTCTTCGCCTTTGTGAGAAAAAACAAGTTCTGCAAATGTGGGTGTATTATCGTTTGCAAAGTCACTTCTTATCATATCGGATGTTCTGTTATCGCCACTGGCTTTTCCGAAAAGTGCATAACAGATGCCATCGAAAATTGTTGTCTTTCCGGCGCCTGTATCTCCTGTTATAAGAAAGAGACCTTTCTGACCGAATTTTTCAAAATCAATTTCGGCTTTATCGGCATAAGGCCCGAATGCGCTGAGGGTAAGTCTTATAAGTTTCATATAATATCTCTTGCTCCTTCCTCAAACGCTTTTTTCACAACCGACATCTTATCTTCTGAAAGTTCAACGCCATTCTGTAATGCATAGAACTCAGCAAAAAGTTCTTCAGGAGATTTTTCATCTATATTTTCGGCTGAATGTAATTCTGCCTCATGGGCTGTTCTGCTGTTTTCAAAATCAATATGCATAAGGTTTGGATAAATCGAACGGAGTTTTCCTACTGCGTCGTAAAGTTCATCCTCATCCGTTAAAACAGCATAGATATAATCGTCATCATCGAGTGAGATTGTTGTTTTCATAAGGTCAGAAAGTTTACCTTTGATTTTTCTCATATCTCTTCTTGGTGTCAAAGGAATTTTATCAACATTTACGCTTCCCTTTCCTTCGAGAGAAACAACCGTTACAGACTTTGTCTGCTGGATTTCAGAGAGAGAGTATTTAAGGGGCGAGCCTGCGTATCTTACTGTATCCCTGCCTATACTCTGCGCTGAATGAATATGTCCTAAAGCGACATAATCGAAGCAATCGAAAGCAGAAACATCAACATTATCAATTCCACCGACATTTATCTGTTCGGATTCACATCTTACAGGTTCGGCACCACTGTTTGTTATAAACTGATGCGCTATAAGAACGTTTCTTTCTTTTCTGTCGATGTCTGCGTGTTTTATTATAGCACGAACAGCATCGTCATAGGTTTCTATCTTATCATCGGGATAGTAAGGCTTTACATACTCAGGTCTTACAAACGGAAGCATATAAACATTTACTTCACCGAAAATGTCTTTATAGGTGTATTTTTTAAGAGTTCCGTCAAAATTCGAATAAATCATTACACCCTTTGAACTCATAAGACGGCTTCCGAAAGAAAGACGTTCCTTTCCGTCATGATTTCCACTTATGATATAAACAGAAATACCTTTTTCTGAAAGGTCGGTAATGAATTTATCGAGAACTTCGACTGCGCCTGATGAAGGAACGCTTTTATCGTAAACATCGCCCGCAACGAAAACGGCGTCAACCTTTTCGACTGTCGCAGTGTGTATAATCTTTGAAAGAATGAATTCCTGGTCTTCGGTCATATCATAGCCATAAACCGTTCTTCCTATATGCAGGTCTGAAATATGAAGAAATTTCAATGCAAAACCCTCCGATTATCAAAATATAACTATACGAAATAATTATATCACATAATTTGAGATAAAACAAGAAATTTTTACATTTTAAGAATGTTATATAAGAAAAAAATATACTTAATTTATCGTTGATTTTGTGATAATTATGTGATATAGTAATATTAGGTATATATTTTTTAAAGAACGGAGGGTTATTATGGGCAAAAAAGCAGTATCTTTAAAAACGAAACTCTTTATCATTACAACAATAGTTATTTTTGTTCAGTTTGTGCTTAATATTGTTTTATATCATTCTTTAGGGAATTTTGAATATATCGACCAGAAAATGTCGAAAGAAGTTTATTCAGAAACTCTCAATGCTTATAACCAGCTTCAGACCACTCTTACAACCCCTGCAAAATCGCTTGACAGAGAAGCGAATTATATTGCAGAAAGCATAGAAGCAGTCGTTATGAGCGAAAATAATATGCCTTTATCGGCAGAAGCAGACGAAGAAATCACATTTTCTGAAAAATTCGACTCTCTTTCGGGAAATTCTCCTAAAATAACATCAATAACAGCGTCTGTTGAAAAAAGTCTTCTTTCTGTTCTTTCAGACGATAATATTTCAGGTGCATTTATAATTCTTGATACAAATGTTTCAAAAAAGGAAAATTCACATTCTGCATTATATCTCAGAAAAACCGACAAGGGTGTTTCTGTAATATACGGAAACAATGCAAAGACAAGCCTTGACAGAACAAGAAAAATCGCAGATGAAATTGATTTTTCACTTGAAAACGAAGAAACGGGTATTTCATATTCATTCTATTCAAAGCCTGCTCTTTATAAGAAAAAATCACTTGCACATTCAGCCGAATCGTTTACATACTGGTCTGCACCTCATCGTCTTTTTGATGGCGAGGAAAGAGTTATTTCATATTCAAGACCCGTTGTTTCTTCAGACGGAACATTCATCGGCGTTATCGGGTTTGAAGTTTCCGAAAAAACAATAAAATCCTTCTTACCTGCCGACAGCCTCGGTTTCGGAAATTCAGGATACGCTTTCTTTGATCGCTCAAACGGAATGATTGACCTTTCAAATGCTATTGCAACAGGTGTTTCTATAAACGACATAGAAACCATCTCTCATCCTGTGATTGTAACTTTAGACAGAGAATATGGTCAGAATGTTTCTACTCTCGAAGCCGAAAACGGAAAACGTTCTTATCTCTATACACACTATCTTGATTTTTATGATGAAAAGTCATACTTTGCAGAAGGTGAGGACTGGCTTCTTGTAGGAACAGTTCCTGAAAGCTATGTAACAAAGCAGTCAACAGTTGTAAAAACTCTTTCAGTAATTATTATGGCAACTGCTACTCTCGTTTCACTGCTTGTTTCTGTTTTCGTAATCTCCATCTCAACCTCGAAGACAAAGAAACTTGTAAAGACAATAGAAGACTTCGAGGCAGACCATTCAAAATCGCTCGTTCTTGAAAGAGTCGGAATAAAGGAAATAGACAAGCTCTCTGAAATGCTGGAATCATACAGTGGAGATATTTCTGTAAACTCTGCTAAAAAATCAAAGATTGTCGACCTTATTTCAAACCCCATAGCAACCTTTGAAATAAGCAAGAACGAAGACAAGGTATTTGTTTCAAACTCGATAGTAAATATCCTTCAGCTTAATCCTGCAATCATAATAAACGGATATATCAACAAAAAGGAATGGGAAGAAATATACAGCAGAATAACAGCTTCGGAAAATATTTCATACGAAGGAAGTTATCATGTAAACAAAGAAGCAGGAAATGATAAGAGTGGTCAGTGGCTCAAGATAAATACATATGAATCTGACAAATATATCATAGGTGTTATAACCGATATTTCAGAACAGATTCTCGAAAGAAAACGTATTGAATACGAACGCAGCCACGACTCACTCACAGGAATTATCAACAGAAGAACATTCCTTTTAAAGACAGAAGAAATCCTCGGAAACTGCAAGAATGCCGTTGTTGCTTTATGGGATATAAAGAACATAAAATTCATCAACAACAAATATGGTCACGAAAACGGAGATAAGCTCATAAAGGCAGCAACAAGGGTTCTTGATTCTGTTTCAAACGACAGACACACCATAACAGCAAGACTCTCAGGCGACGAATTTGTAACTATATTCTTCGGCGAAAAAGATGTTTCATTCTATAAAAATGAAGTCAGAAACCTTTATGAACTTCTTTCAAATGTTGTTATCGAAACACCTGACGGTACGGAAATCAAGATCGAGGCTGCTGTCGGAACTGCTTGTTACCCGTTTGACGCCCCCGATATAAAGGGACTTTTACGTTGCACAGACAGTACACTTCTTAACAACAAAAACGAAAACGGCAGACATTCTGACGGAATATTTGAATACAAGGCTTATTAAAACCAAAGGGGTAGCGGATAAAAATCCGTTACCCCGATGTTTTGAAGAAAGGAATTTGTCATGAAATTTGTAATACAGAGAGTAACCTCTGCTTCGGTTGAGGTTGAAGAAAAAATCGTCGGAAAGATAGGAAAAGGATTTCTCGTTTTAATAGGAATAGGAAAAGAAGACAACGAAGAAATCGCTGACAAGATGATTAAAAAACTTATCGGAATGAGAATTTTTGAGGACGAAAACGGAAAAACAAATCTTAGTCTTAACGATGTTTCGGGAGAACTTCTTCTGATATCACAGTTTACCCTTTATGCCGATTGCAAAAAAGGAAATCGTCCTTCATTCATAAACGCAGGTTCACCCGATGAAGCAAACAGGCTTTATGAATACATAATTTCTGAATGCAAGAAAGAGATAAGCGTTGTCGAAAAGGGCGTTTTCGGTGCTGATATGAAGGTTTCGCTTTTAAATGACGGTCCTTTTACAATTATCCTTGACAGTCGTGATATTTTATAAAAACAAAAATCTCCTGCAGAATTTGCAGGAGATTTTTTTAATCATATTTTGAATGCATGAAAGAAAGTTCGGTTGAGATTGAGAAATTATTGAGATATTCTAAAAATTCAACACCGGGAACTGCTTTAGAGAAATAATACCCTTGAAAATAATCACATTTCAGTTCGAGAAGTTTTTCAATATGCTGTATTGTTTCAACGCCCTCCATAACAACTTCTGTTCCGAGTTGCTGAAGCATATAGAATGTGTTTTTAAGGGTTGCATATGCCTTGGGATTATCAAGCGATGACCATAGAATACTCTTGTCAATCTTAACGCAGTCAAACGGCAACGCGTAAACATAAGAAAGATTTGAATAACCTGTTCCGTAATCATCAAGTGCAAATTTAACACCGTTTGAAATGAATGTATCAACATTTCTTGTCAGATTTACGGGAGACCCTATCGCTGCTGTTTCTGTTATTTCAAGAACGATATTCTGTGGTTTTACATCGTAATCTTTCATTATTCTGATGTATCTGTCAGCGAGTCTGTACTGCATACACTGAACGGGTGAAAGGTTTACTTCGATATATTCTACACCCTTATCGCAGATATTTCCGTCTCTTATAAAACGGCACACGCTTTCAAATACAAACTCACCTATATCAAGAATAAACCCCTCTTTTTCTGCCATAGGAATGAATACTTCAGGCGATATAAATCCGAGTTCGGGGTCTATGAGTCTTACAAGTGCTTCTGCTGCTATTATCTTTTTCTTTGCAGTTGAATAGATAGGTTGATAGTAAACTTCAAAACCTCCGTTTACAACGGCATTTCTTACAGCTGTTCTTACTGCGTCGATATGAACTACATCGACGATATCTGAAATCTGAAGAACGTTTTTCTTGATATTCTTGAATTCCATAATAGCCTCAACGGCATCATAATATTCACTGATGCTTCTTATATCATCGGGGCATCTTATCGCAGCTGTCTGCTGTGTAAGAACGGCAACATCGTTTCCGTTGTTCCAGTTATCGTTAAAACGTTCTACTATCGCATTTACATAATCATCAGGATTTTTATCGGGAATATGCTTTATCTTGACTGCAAACGCTCTGTTGTTTATCATAGAAACAATACAATCCTTTTCAAGCTTTGAAAGGAATTTTACAACATCGCTGTAAATTTTGTCAACGCTTTCAGAACCGAGTTTTTCCTGAATAATACGATAATCCCTTATATGAACAACGATTACAAGAAATTTCTTTCTTGAAATAAATTCAGAATCAAGGAATTCAACGAACATCTTATATTTCATAGCACCCGTTGATTCATAAACTTCTTCGGGATTCTGAATAAAGAATATCATTATTACTGCTGAAAGAGAAACAGTAAAATTCTGAAGAAGAATATGTGGGAAAATTGCCTGAACAACAACTGTGAGTATTGTCATTGCGATTATAACGCCGAATGCAACTATCTGTTTTCTGCTGAAAACTCTCCTGTATACTATCGTTACGACAAAGATATATACAAGGTAATAGAAAAGAATTGTATAGATAATGTTAAAGAAAAGTCCCTTACAGAAATTGCCTGAGGCATCGAAATAGAAAAACAGTTTTGTAGCACCCGTTGTAACAAGCATAGCAAAGAATGCAGTGAATGGTGCCCACACAAGAAAACGATGGAATGACAGCTTTATATCTATCTTTGCAAGACAAAGTGAGAGAAGAAGAAGCGTTATCATTGTCAGGCAATCGAATATATAGTAAAGAATATTCATCGAATACTTTACAAACGGGCTTGTGACAAAGGGATTCTGTATCGCCATAGCGCCCATGGTATCAAAAAACGTTGTTGCCATGCCATAGACGATAAGAAGTGTATACAGACGATACTGCATAAACGGCAGTTTCTTTTTGAGTGAATGATAGATGAAAAGAAGGATGAATGTGAAGAAAGCACATATATCAAAATACATGTTATATATTGTAATCATTCTGCCATACCTCCTTTTACCATCGGAGATTCAAAGGATTTCATAAAATCTGCAAGTGATTTCTTATCAAATGAACCTGATATGAATTCACCTTCAGCATACTGACAGTTCATATTACTGAGCATTCTGAAACTGTTTTCACCATCAACCCCACCTGCTATTGTCTTTATTCCAAGTTCCATCATAAGACTCAGTGTGCTTTCAAGCATTATTGCTGCTTTTCCGTTGCTGAGTGCTGCAGAAATAACACTGTCGGCAATCTTTACATAGGAGAACGGAAGGTTATAGATGGATGATATTTCAGATTTTCCTGCACCGAAATTATCGAAGCAGAATAAAAATCCTTTTTCATGAAGGTCATTAAGATAATCTTCTATGATTACATGAAGTTCATCAGTAACTATTTCTGAAATCTTGAAACAGATTTTAGACGGTTCTATGCCATGTTTTTCGAGAACAGAAAGATATTTTTCTGCCATATTGTTCTGAACACACTGAACAACAGAGAAAGGAATTTCAATATGATGAAATCCGTTTTCTTCAAGCCCTCCTGCTTTTATGAAACGGCATATCTTTTCAAACGCTTCCTCGCCTATCTTAGCCATATCGCCATTTTTTTCGGCAACGGCTGAAATTTCAGCATCTGAAATTCTGCCTATAACTTCATCTGTTGTGTAAATTTCAGATTCAACATAAGAAATATTATCATCATCAAATGAATATACAGGACGATAGCTTATATCGAATTTTTGGGTTTCAACAATTCTCTTTACAGCTGATTTTAATGCTGAACTTCTCTTGAGAATAGTATTATCGGTTTCCGAGAAATAGAGAATCTTGTCAGATTCCTTATTGCTTTCAAACCATGAAATTATGTTTATGAGAGTTGTCGTATCGCTGACATCTTCAGGGCATTCGACAACGCATATTCTTATAGGAAGCATCGCAGAATTAGTTCCGCAATACCACGGTCTGTCGAAAATTTCACAGAGCTTTGAAACCTTTCGGTTTATTTCAGAAAAACTCGGAAATTCAACGCAGAGAACGCCTGGGTTTACAGAATAGACTTTCTGTCCACCTATTTCGAAAAGAACTTTTGTTATCTGTTTTACAGCATTTGTAATAAATTCGTTTCCGAGCGATTTGCTGTAATGTTCAAAGTTATTGATGACAATGGTCATCATATAGAACTTCTTTTTTCTTTCAAAGTCGTATTTCAGCATAGAAACAAGACTGTTTTTATTATAGACACCATATTCTGTATCTATAACCGAAACGGGATTCTGTATAACAAGAAGAACCGTAAGTGCGCAGAGCGCCAGAGCGAAATTCTCTACTTTCTGCAATGGGAAAAAGAACTGAACAGCAGCAGCTGCTGTCATTATTCCGACAAGAGTGCATATCGCCACTATTACAGACCTCGAATAAGAGGTATGGTTTTTGAACATATATCCGACTATTGCCAAGAAATAATAAAACGCAATGATATAGATAAAAATCATACCTTTTTCACGTGTATAAACCATGTCTTCAACTGTGAAAATAAGGTTTGTGAGTGGATTTGTGAAAACCAGTATCTCTATGAAAACAAAAGGTGCGAAAAGCATTATCCGTTCTTTTGTATTAAAATCCCCGAGTTCTCGTCTGAGGCTCATTACATAGAGAAGTGCTGTCGGAGTACACACAACATGGGTTATGAAATAAACCATATATGAGATATATTTTACAGTATTGTTTCCGATATGGTCGGTTATGCCGTCTGTAAAAATAGCAGCAGCCGTTGTCATAGCTATCGACAGAACAAAAACGAGATAGCATTTATTATGTAAAAGGGGAGTTTTTTTATTGAGATTATAACATATCGAAATGATAGCAAGAAGCAGAAGCGCCGCTATATGATAGCTTATTTCTTTCATAAAAAACATCTCCTTTCTTTCATAATAAACCTCAAAAACGCAGCAACTGTTATTTATGCAGTCGCTGCGTATTTTTACAAATTCCTATTTCCACATTTCTCCGTAAATTTCATCATAATTCACGAGATCATCGAGAAGTCTTGGAATAAGAACATCCTGCTCTTCGTCGGAGAACTGGCAGGTTCCTACTGCACGATGTCCTCCACCACCATACTTAAGCATAAGTTTGCCGACATTGACTTTTGAAGTTCTGTTCATAATGCTGTATCCTACTGCACAAGAACAGCCCTTTCCACCCTTGCCGTCAACTATCCATACAGAAATATTCTGTTCGGGATAGAGGCTGTAAATCATAAATCTGTTTCCTGCGTAGATAGGATTTACACCACGAAGGTCAGTTATGATAACATCCTTTTCAACTCTTGTATATTTATGAACCATTTCTGTGAAAAGGTCAGCCTGTTCACGATAAAGTTCTATTCTTTCCTTGATATCATCGAGTGCGAGAATTTCTTCTGTTGTCATTGTGCGACAGCAATCGATGAGTTTTTCCATAAGCTGATAGTTGCTTATTGTGAAGTTACGGAATCTTCCGAGACCTGTTCTGGGGTCCATAATAAAGCCTATGAGAATCCATCCTTCAGGATGAAGAACCTCATAAGGAGAAAGATGGCCTGAGTCAACCTTGTCAACAGCTTCCATCATATCTGTAAAGTTAGGGAAACGGTCTTCCCCACCGTAATATTCATAGATAATTCTTGCGCATGAAGGTGCGTGACGGCTTTCGCCACTGTATTTTCCTTCAAGTTCGTTTCTTTCAAATTCACTTGAATGATGATCAAACCACATTCCACATCCTTCGACGTAAGGAACGTTTGCAAGAACGTCATCTTCTGTTACTTCAACTATGCCATCCTGTAAATCCTTGGGGTGAGCAAATTTCCAGTTATCGATGATACCTACTTCCTTGAGAAGTGCAGCACATGCAAGTCCGTCAAAGTCGGAACGGGTAAGTAATCTCATATAAAATACCTCCGAAAAATTATGTAAATAAAAGACATACATATCAATATGTTGATTATACCATACTAATACATAACATTCAATAGTTTTTAAGTAATTTTGTCAGTTTTTTTCATAAAATTCAAGGAATTTTTATTCAAAAAGTGTAGATACTAAATCTGTACTCCGATAAATCCTGAAATCGAAGTAAATATTTTTGGGAGGATTCTTATTATGAAAATGAACAAAAGCATTAAATGCACAGTAGGAAACTGCAAGTATAACGTCAAATCAGAAGGCTATTGCTCTCTTGATGTTGTTAAAATCGGAACACACGAAGCAAACCCCACAGAATGTCAGTGCACAGACTGTAACTCATTCGTCTGTGATTCAGACTGCTGCCGATAGAGGCGAGCCGCCTCGGGCACTATCGTAATTAAAAAAGCAAGGGTATCGAGTTTGTCGCTCGGTACCCTTATTGCTTCTATATGGTCATTATCCTTAAAGCAAACTTTTTATTTTAGTTTGCAGGAATTGTAAATTCATATCCGTTATGACGATATTCATCAATAACTTCGCCTAAAATTTCTGTATTCGTTTCTGAAACGGCATGAAGAAGGATAATCTGTCCACTATGCGGATTTGCTGTGATTTTGTTGAAAGCCTCGCTCTTATCGGGCTGATTGTTTACATCCCAGTCGGCATAGGCAAAACTCCAGAAAAGTGTTTTATAACCCATTCTCTGAGCAAGTGCCAATGCTCTTTCTGAATAAACGCCCTCGGGTGGACGCATATATTTCATTTCATAGCCATAGGTTTCATAGATATAATCTTCGATTTCGGTAAGTTCCTTTTCGGCATCTTCTATCGAAACATCGAGTAAACTTGCGAGTGATTTATGATTTTGTCCGTGATTGCCGAGAATGTGTCCTTCATCGATAATACGCTGAATAATAGCAGGGTCAGCATATTTACAATATCCACCTGTTACAAAGAAAATTGCTTTTACATTCTTTTCTTTAAGGGTATCGAGGATTATTTCTGTATAGCCGTTTTCATAGCCTAAATCAAATGTCAGCCATACTGTATTGTCATCAAAATTATTTACTGCATAAGCTGAATACTTGCTGAATTTGTCGTTGAACTGTGTTGCGCCGTAAGGTCTTCCGTTTTCGTCAAACTGAACACCCTGACCGAAACCACACTGTGTATTGTCAAGACAGATAAGTTCTTCATCTGAAATATAAGGAACTTCTATTTCAGGAAGAGTCTGTAAAGGCTCGGTTTCAGAAAAAATTGTTATCTCGGGTTCTGAAACTATGGGTTCGGTTTCTTCTACGGGCGTTCCCATAACCTGCTGTGCTTCGGTTGATTCTTCCCAGCCGTAATTGACATTCTGTGGATCGAGTTCTGAACAGGATGTCATCATCATTGCAAAGCAGAGAATAACAGGAAAAAAGTATTTCATATAATTCCTCCTTTTCTTTTTAACTTAACGAGCAAAACGCTCTGTTTTTATTTTGTGAAAAGGGATATTTTTTATCCTATTTATATTTTAGCATATTTTTTTGCAGAATGCGATTACAATTTGGTTACAATTTAAGGGAATTTTTTTATAAAAAAATATCCGTCCCGAAAGGACGGATACTGTTTTAAGCGTTGAGATAAGACCTTACAAGCGCCTGTAAAAGTTCGTCTCTGTCAAGATGACGGATAAGACTTCTTGCGTTGTTATAGGTTGTGATGTATGTAGGGTCTTCTGAAAGAATATAGCCTACAATCTGGTTTATGGGATTATAACCCTTTTCTTTGAGAGCGTCATAAACTGCCATAAGTGTTCTCTGCATCTCATCATCTTTTTCAGCCTTTACAGAAAAGGTCATTGTCTGTTCATTCATTATAATCCCTCCTGAATCAGTTTAAGTTATAGGGGTATTATACCCCAAAACCTATTAAAAAACAATAGAAAAATCACAAATTGGTTACAATATACAATTTTTCAGAGAAAATTTTGGTATGAAGAATTTTTGATATTATTTACGCGACTGGTAGTATATGGTATAATTGGTTTGATATAAACGTTAAGTACTTGTAAACAGAAGGAGAATTTTATGGACAAAAGAAGATACCCCAAAGAGTTGTTTATAATAGGATTTATTACAAATATATTTTTCAGATTCTTCTGGCTTTTTATTCCCGGAGTTATTCTGCTTATTGTCGGAATATCTGTAAAATCCTGTCTTTACATAGGAATTACAATGCTTATTTTAGATATTATTTTCTCTTTTATAGAACAACTGAGGATACGACAGGCTTTTCTTACAGAAAGCGACAATCCCGATTTCAAGGCCTTTCAGGATATGCTTTCAAAAGAAGGCAATTGGAAAGAAAATATGAGTGAATTTTGTGAAAACAAAAAATCCGAAAACGAATCAGAAATAAATAAAGATGAATAAAAACAAATCCCTGACAGACGATGAAATCTGTCGGGGATTTTTTATTTTTTATGCTCTGAGTTCTGCACCGAATTCTGTCATCGCTTTAAGAACTCTCTTCATAGCAGCATCTGCCTGTTCGTCTGTAAGAGTAGATTCCATAGAACGCATTGAGATTGAGAACGAAACGCTCTTCTTTCCTTCTGCAATCTGTGAGCCCTTATAGACGTCAAAGAGTGTTACCTTTTCGAGAATTTTTCCAACTGCATTCTTGATAGCCTTTTCGAGTGATGCAACTGTGATGCTGTCATCACATACAACAGAAAGGTCTCTTGTTGTTGCAGGGAATTTGGGCAGAGGTTTATATGTCTTTTCTGTTACGGAAACGCTCATCATTTCGGGGATGAGAAGCTTTGCAACATAAGCCTTTACACCGATTTCATAGTTTTCGAGAGTTTCGGGATGAAGTTCGCCCATGATAGCGAGAACTGTATCATCCTTTGTAACTATTGCGCTTCTTCCGGGGTGGAATGCAACATATTCTTCAATGGGACATCCTTCTGCACAAGCAGTTACATCATAGTCCATAATGCCCATTTCTTCCATAATTTCATCAACAGCGCCCTTGATGTCATAGAAATCAACGTTGTTTCCATACATACCGATAGCGAGTCTTGCAGGTTCATCAGGAAGTTCCTTACCTGAAACGGGGATATATTCGTTTCCGATTTCGTAAAGTCGAGCGACAGCATTTCTGTAATTATAATTTCTCGCTAAAACTTCACACATTGAAGGAATGATTGTTGTTCTCATAACAGATGTATCTTCGCCTAATGGGTTTGTGATAACAACTGTCTTTCTGAGAGGAGAATCCTTGGGGATTCTTATCTTATCAAAGTTTTTGGGAGAAACGAATGAGTATGTTGAGATTTCGTTGCAACCTATTGAAAGCATTGTTCTTTCAAGCTTTCTTGTGTATTTCTGTTCGGGTGTGAGTTTAGCCTGAGCAACACCTCTGATGATTGTAAGAGGAATGTTGTTATAGCCATAAATTCTTGCAACTTCTTCTGCGATATCAGCCTTTACTTCGATATCAATTCTCCACTTGGGAGCATAAGCCTTTCCGTCTTTTACTTCAAAGCCCAACTTATCGAGGTATTTAATCATATCACTTTCGGGGATATCTGTTCCGAGGAAATTATTTATCCACTTGCTGTCGAAATCAACACACTTGGGTGTCTTATCGGAATAATCCTTGTCGATAATCTTTGTTAAAACTTCACCTGCGCCGAGCATTTCAACAAGCTGACAAGCTCTCATAAGTGCGTCATAGCAGTTTTCTGCGTCAAGACCCTTTTCAAAACGTGAAGATGCGTCTGTTCTCATTCCGAGTTTCTTTGCAGTTGTTCTTACAGATGCGCCGTTGAAGCAGGCTGCTTCAAATACAACTGTTGTTGTATCATCCATAATTCCACTGTATTCTCCACCCATAACACCTGCAACGGCAACGGGCTTTTCAGCGTCTGCGATAACGAGCATTTCTTCTGAAAGTTCTCTTTCTATTCCATCGAGAGTTGTAATCTTTTCGCCCTTTTCTGCATTTCTTACAACAATTTTATTTCCTGAAACATAGCGAAGGTCGAATGCGTGCATAGGATGACCATATTCGAGCATTACATAGTTTGTGATGTCAACGAGGTTATTGATAGGTCTTACACCACAACCTCTGAGGCGTTCTCTCATCCAACGGGGTGAAGGACCGATTTTAACATTCTTTACAAGTGCTGCTGCGTATCTTGTGCAGAGTTCTGTGTTTTTTACTTCAACGGAAAGGTCAGCGTCGATATCACCGTCAACACCCTTGTATTCAGGCTTTTTGAGTTCAACAGGAACATCGAATGTGGCACCTGCTTCTCTTGCAAGACCGATAACTGACATACAGTCGGGACGGTTTGATGTTATTTCAAATTCAACGCAGGTATCGTTAAGACCGATTGCATCACGGATGTCCTCGCCTATCTTTATGGGTTCACATCCTTCTTCATCCTGTAAAACGAAGATGCCATCTTCGATAGCATAGGGGAAATCGTGAACTGTAAGACCGAGTTCTCCGAGTGAACAGAGCATACCGTTGCTTTCAACGCCACGGAGTTTGCCCTTCTTGATTTTAATTCCCTTGGGAAGAGTTGAGCCGTCGAGTGCTACGGGAACAACTTCTCCACCGTGGATGTTCTGTGCACCTGTTACTATCTGGATAGGTTCGCCCTTGCCGACATCAACCTGACATACTACGAGGTGGTCAGAATCTTCATGAGGAACAACAGAGAGAACTTTTCCGACAACAACATTTGAAATTTCTTCGCCTTCTGTGTCGAAACGTTCAACCTTTGAACCGCTCATTGTCATATCATAACAGAATTTTTTTATAGGCTCATCGACTTT
>JAZNQY010000112.1:0-5170 GCA_045590375.1 Oscillospiraceae bacterium
TGTGTAATTATTGCTTACCTTAGCGGGAATTGTTATATCAGCGGCGTCAACATAATACTTTCCGTCATCTGTATAATATGAAGGAATGTAGTTGTCAAGATCTTCCTCACTGTCGAGAGGCTTTGTTCTGAAATTTGAGTAGTTAGAAACCACATAAAGAAGTGTGCCTTCCATTGAAGATGAGATATAAGCACCATTCTGCTTGTATGTGTTTTCGAGTTTTACATTCGTTTTATCGGCAATATTGTAAATGTCGATTACTGTGTTGTTCTGTGTCACTGTTTCGGGCAGAGAAGGAACTGTTGTTTCAGTCATACTATCGGCTGCGACTTCTTCGCCTTCTGCTGTTGTTTCTTCTGTCTTTGCAGCAGTGAAAGGAACTTCTACTACATTGTTTGAAATAACAATAAGTCTGTTCTCTGCGATATACATTCCGACAGGTGTCTTTTCAGCGCTTTCTATCTGTATGAGTTCGGTCATATCGCCGTTCTCAGCTGAAATAACATTCACCTTTCCGTCAGCAATGCAATAAAGGTTTTTGCCGTCTGTAACAGTTATGTCGCTCTCTGTTTCTGCGGCTCTATCAAATATATAATCCTTGTTGTCGAAGTTTTCTGTATCTGTCTCGACAGGGATTTCGTCGTTTGATATTTCTCCCCAGCCTATACCGTCATCAGCAGGATTGTTGATTATTGTATCCTGAATAACGCTGTAAACATCGTGATAATCACTTACTTTGTGTCCCTGAATAACTTCGGGGTTATCGATTTCCGGTCTGTTTGTGTTGTTAACAACAGCCGTTACACCACATCCTAATGCAATGCAAGCTGCAACTGCAGCGGCTGATCTCATTGCTACCGCCCTGTTCTTCGATTTTATGCCTGCGGATGACATCTTTATCTCTTTTCTGTTCTTCTCCGCCTGTTTCTCTTTAAGCATAACTGCAATATTGTCGGGCGACAAGCGCTCGGGAATTTCTGCTTCTTCTATAAGCATTCTTACCTCTTTGTCAAAGCCCATAGTCTCTACCTCCCTTCCTGTTCAGCAATCAGTAGGTCACGAAGTTTCAGCTTCGCTCTCGAAAGTTGTGAGCGTATCGTTGCAGCCTTACTGCCAAGCATTTTTGCTATTTCGTCGCTCTTATAACCCCCTACTATACTGAGAGATAATACAAGTCTTTCGTTTTCTTCAAGTTCGTTTATAACTTCCAGAATTTCAACACCGTCAAAGTTGCTCTCCCTTACCTCCGGTTCTACTTCGGAGATATCCTGCGTGTCGTCATCTCTGTAATATTCCTTTTGCTTTTTCTTTATCTTCGCCATAAGGATTCTGACTATCCACGTCTTAAATGCATTTTCATCTTTGAGATTTTTTATGGAAGCGAATGCGTCGAGAACAGTGTCGCTGACAGCGTCGGCTGCGTCTTCACTTGTTCTCAGGTTGCAGAGAGCCATATGGTATAAATCTTTATATACTGAGGAATAAAGTTCTGCGAAAGCGTCTGCGTCACCATTCCTCGCTCTTTTCACCAACTGGGAAAAGTTGTTTTTCATTTTATCACCTCTAATGTCTTACGGATTTTCCGTTTTACATCACCAAGTGATATTATACCACATTTTTCTCTGACATAAAAGACCTGTCATTCAAATAGTGATAAAAAAAGTTGATTTTGTTGCATAAAAAAATCGCTTTTGTAGAAAATTACAAAAACAGACACTTTTCAAAAACTTTATTGTGCTATTTTACCATCGGATATTCTGATTATTCTTTTTGTACTCTCTGCTATGGCATTATCATGGGTAATTATAATAACGGTTTTTCCTTCATCGCTGAGTTCTCTCATAAAATTCATAACCTCTTTTCCCGAATTACTGTCAAGACTGCCTGTCGGTTCATCAGCAAGGATAATCATAGGTTTCATCGCAAGTGCCCTTGCTATCGCAACCCTTTGCTGTTGTCCACCTGAAAGCTGGGATGGCTTGTGATTCATTCTGTTTCCGAGAAAAACCCTTTTCAGTGCAGTTTCAGCGAGAAATCTTCTTTCATCCTTAGGGATTTTTCTGTAAATCAACGGAAGTTCGACATTTTCAATAGCAGAAAGTTCGCCTATGAGGTTAAAGCCCTGAAAAACAAATCCGATTTTTTCGTTTCTTATGTGTGAAAGCTCCTTATCGTTCATCTGTGAAACATCTTTTCCATCGAGAAAATATTCTCCCTCATCGGCTGTATCAAGGCAACCTAACATATTCATAAGCGTTGATTTTCCGGAACCCGATGTTCCTGTAACTGATATAAATTCCCCTTCGGAAACTTTAAGAGAAATTCCCGAAAGTGCGTCAACAACGCTATCTCCACAGACATATCTTTTGGTTATTTTGTTCATCTCTATAAGTGCCATAAATTTCCTCTCCTTTACTTGAAAAAATGATTTTATGTGATATAATAGTAGTGTGCAGAAATACTATTTATATACTGACGATTTTAAGGAGGAAAAAATGGCTGTTCTTGAAGTAAAGGAACTCTCAAAAAAATATCCAAAAGCAGAAAAATTCGCTGCCGATAAGGTCTCGTTTTCTGTTGAGGAAGGTGATATTTTCGCTCTCATCGGCTCTAACGGTGCAGGGAAAACAACAACAATAAGAATGATAGCAACTCTTCTCTCTCCCACATCGGGCGATGCTGTTGTAAACGGAAACAGTATTCTTTCAGAGCCTTCAAAGGTAAGGGAATGTATAACTTATCTTCCCGATGAAGCAGGCGCTTATAAAACAATGACGGGCTATGGCTATCTTAAATTTATGGGTGGTCTTTTCACAGATGACGATGAAACGCTGAAAAAATACATCTCAAAAGCAGAGGCTATTTGTGGACTCGGTGAAAGACTCAACGACAAGATAGGCTCATATTCAAGAGGAATGATAAGAAAGCTTCTTCTCGCAAGAGCTGTTATGACATCTCCCCGTCTTGCGATTTTAGACGAGCCTACATCTGGTCTTGATGTTATCAACGCCCTTGAAATAAGAAACATAATAAAAAGCCTTGCTTCACAGGGAATGTCGTTTCTCATTTCATCACACAATATGCTTGAAATCGAATATATCTCAACAAAAATCGGAATTATCTCAAAAGGAAAACTTCTAGTTATAGGTTCTGCTAAAGAACTCAAGGAAAGATACAACGCAGAAAATCTCGAAGAAGTCTTTGAAAGGGTGGTGAAGGATAATG
Source organism: Oscillospiraceae bacterium (assembly GCA_045590375.1). Classification (GTDB taxonomy): domain Bacteria; phylum Bacillota; class Clostridia; order Oscillospirales; family Ruminococcaceae; genus RGIG4131. Next base: position 3,226 of record JAZNQY010000112.1, read on the forward strand.
AAGTTCTTTAAACTGCTCAGAAAAGAAATATCCGAACTTTTCACAAAAGAAATCATTATCTCAATGATTTTCACAGTTGTTCTTCTTTTCGCAATGGGAAATCTTATGACAGGCGCTATGCAGGACATTATCTTCTCGGATACAGTAAATATTATCGACTGTGATAACACAGAATTCACGGCAGAAATCAAGAAATTCCTTGAAGAAAACGGATATGAGGTAAATCTTCTCCCTGCTGACAAATACACAGGAAATATCGCAGAAGATATGAAAAACTATGGTGAAGCCGAAGGAATACTCATCCCCGAAGGGTTTACAGAAAAAATTCTCAATGAGAAAAAACCTTCTGAAATAACAGTTATCTGTTCGATGAAAAGCACAACATCGGTTACTGCTATGACATCGGGGGCCGGCGTTTACGATGCAGCAAGTGGAATTGAATTTGTTGTTGAAAAAATGCTTTATGAAAAATACGGCATTTCTCCCGATGACAGCATATTCGCACAGACAGCCGTTGAAGTCTCAAATGTTACGATAGCAGGTGAAAAATACGCAAATGTAGGCGTTGAGGCGATAGCATCGGTAACAATGATGAGAAATATGGTTGTTGTTATGATGATTTTCTTCCTTGTTCTTTTCGCATCGCAGATGATTATAACAGCGATAGCAACAGAAAAAATCGACAAAACTCTCGAAACCCTCCTCTCTGCGCCTGTTTCAAGAATGACAATCATTCTTTCAAAAATGACAGCAGCAGCGATAGTTTCTATAATAAACGCAGTCGCTTATATGATAGGCTTTGCTGGATATATGTCGGGAATGTCGGCAGGAATGTCACCCGAAGAACTCGGAAATATGGTTTCATCGGGCGAGGTTGATATAAGTTCTGCTATTGAAACACTCAATTTCAGTCTTAATATCGGGGATTTGTTCCTCATAGGGCTTCAGATGTTCATGACAATTTTGATAGCACTTTCGGTTTCTATTATTCTCGGCGCACTCGCAAAGGATGCAAAGTCAACACAGACACTTGTAATGCCTATTATAATTGCAATAATGCTCCCTTTTATAATGACACTTTTGGGTGGTTCATCAGGCGAATCTTCGATGATGAACATTATTATGTCGATAATTCCTTTCACACATACTTTCCGTGCACTTGACAACATAGCATTCGGAAATATGACAGCTTATTGGTTAGGTTTCTTATATCAGGCTGTATGCCTTGTTATATGCCTTATCCTTGCTGTAAGAATTTTCACAACCGACAAGATATTTACTGTTTCCCTTAATTTAAAAGGAAAAAAGAAAACTCGCGAAAATGAGGAATAAAACAAAAACCGTGAAGATAACCTTCACGGTTTTATTTTTATAACATATCAATAATCATCTTTATAGCAAATATTATAAGATAATGCACGGGGTAAAAGATATAGAAAAACCATTTTGCGAAAATCGGGTGTTTACTTTCCCTTTAAGCAAGTTCACAAAGGCTTTCAAAGACCTTATTCATCATTTCAACACCGGGAAAATGACCTGTATTCTTAACAATGGTATAACGCAGGTTTTCGTTTTCAGAAGCGTCAACAACACTTTTTACAACAGCCGTTGAGACTACTATATCTGTATCCCCCTGAAGAATATGATAAGGAACTTTTACAGAACAGAGTTTTTCTGTAAAATCGGATTTAAGAAGTTCATCCCAGATAGAATTGTTGCCCTTATATCCGTTGTCGACAACGGCTTTGAAATCCTTGAAAGAATAATCGGGGCTTGTCATAAGTCCCATAATAATAGTTCCCATAGGTGCTTTCTCACCGTTTTTATTGTTATATGCATCGGTATATTTTGTAAGACAAGCGTTTACTGTTTTAAGTTCGTAGGGTGTTGCGTTTTTCGGGTCAGCACCTTTTATTATTTCAAGTTTACGCTTAGGAATTGCCGA
>JAZNQY010000113.1:0-16704 GCA_045590375.1 Oscillospiraceae bacterium
CCCCGTATTTGACGGTGGCGTTCACACAGTAGAAGTTATTATGGGTTAAGCGCGTGGTCGCGCAGACCATATCGTTACGAAATCTATTCGTAAAATAAAAAAATGGCTCGGTAACGGAGAAATCTGTTACCGAGCTTTTATTTTTTATATATAGTTTCGCTGTCGGCAACGAATAACGCTAAAAAACTCCCCCACAGATGTGGGGGAGTTTATTTTATCCTGACAAACTTCGAAACGATATGCCCGTGGGGGCTCCCCACTAGGCAATTTCAATCGGAATATCATCTGCTTTTTCTTCACTGACAGCAGCCTTTACAGTTTCAACATAACCGTCATTTATCATACCGATCATAATCTTTGCGATTTCGGGGTCAAACTGTGTTCCCGAACACTTTTCAAGCTCTGAAAGGATATAATCTTCGGGTAAATCTGCTCTGTAACATCTCTTTGAAGCCATAGCGTCATAAGAATCGGCAACGCAGATAATTCTCGCAAGAAGGGGAATATCCTCGCCCTTTCTGCCCTCTGTATAACCTGTTCCGTCATATTTTTCATGGTGGTAACGGGCACCTTCAGAAATTCCCTCAATAGATGTAAAGTCCTTTAAAATATCTCCACCTACCGATGGGTGTGTCTGAATGACTTTTCTTTCTTCAGGAGTAAGTGCAGCTGCTTTTTTGAGGATAGAATCGGGGATTGCGATTTTTCCTATATCGTGAAGGAATGCTATGTAGTAAATTCTTTCACATTCATCAGCCGAAAGCTCCATTCTCTTTGCGATTTCTCTCGAATAGATAGCAACTCTTTCAGAGTGACCACTTGTGTATCTGTCCTTGGCATCGATGATGTTTGCGAAAGTTCTGAGCGATTGCTCGATGATTTCACGGTATTCGTCACGCTTACGGCGAAGTCTTTTAACTCGTCTGTCATAAACGATAACGATTATCGAAACAATTACAGCAAGCGCTGTTATCGACTGAACTACCCAGAAAATAGGGTCATAGGTCATAACTGTTTTTGTTGATGCATAAACGGTTATGTCTGTAAGTTTACACTGATATGGTGTGTAAAGAATCATACCGAAAGGTCTTGCTGTATCGTGAAGAATATCGACATTGTATTCGAGAGGGGTAATTGTTATCTTTCCGTCTTCAACAACATAGACACCGTCCCAAGAACTGTCGATATAACTTCCCTTGGGAAGATTTTCTATGACAACCGTCCAGTCGGTATAGTCGATGCCCGTTTTGTTGTAGATTTTTCCGTCATACTGTCCCCCGACGGTGATTTTGTCCTCACCTGTCCATTTCTGAGATTGTTCTATTGTTACATAGATTTCTCTTGTGGTAAGGTCGGTGTTCTTATCCTGAGAAAAAGCAGCCTGACCTGAATGGTATTTATCGAAAAGATAGATATATCCCGATGCAATCGCTATAACGCAAGCGATAAGGAATACGATTAACTTCTTTATTTTAACCACCTCTATATATTATAAATCTTTTATTATATGGGTAATAAAACGCCAAATCCGTGGCTTATTTCGTCGTTAAACTCGCTCGGAATACCCTCGTATGCCGTCGCTCGTTTGCCTAGAACTAAACCCCGTCTTTTCATTTTATCGTAGTTTTGAAAACGAGAAATCCGTGGCTCATTTCGTCGTCAATACTCCTAGCAGTACACTAGTCTTTGCCTACTTTCTACACGAGTAGAAAGTATGGTCGCACTTCGCAGAGCGCGAAAGCGACGAGCCGTCGCAGGCAGATAACCGACAAATGCGGTTACCGAGCAGTAGAGTTATTTCTCTGAATAAAGTTCGTAACGATATGCCGGCAGGTGCTACCTGCTCACACATATACCATAATTATAGCAGAAATCTTCCCTCTTTACAATAGCATTTTAACTTTTTATTAATTTTATATAAATATCGCAAAATCTTCTCTTTTGCGACCTTTTCACTCCGATTATTTTCGTTCATCTTAAAGAAAGAAGAATATTATGGATGGAAGATAAGAAAAGATGTCAGAAATAAGGGGAATTTTTGTGTGGAAATGTGGAATAAAGCGTGATATTCTAAAACCAGTAGGAACGGTGGTGTTTTTGAAATGACAGTTATAAAAGAAAAGTCCGACAAAATATATGAAATCGCAGTTGAAAGGATAATCCCCAATCCACATCAGCCGAGGCTTATATTTGATGATGAAAAACTTTGTCTTTTAGCCGAAAGCATAAAACAGAACGGGATAATTCAGCCGATAACTTTGAGGAGAGCGACAGGCAACCGTTATGAACTTGTTTCGGGCGAGCGAAGACTCCGTGCTGCCATAAAAATCGGGATGAAGAAAATCCCTGCCGTGATTATCGACATTACCGAGAGAAACTCTGCCGTTCTTGCCCTCGTTGAGAATATTCAGAGGCAGGATTTATCGTTTTTTGAAGAAGCTATTGCCATTGCAAAGCTCATTGATTTTTATGGAATGACGCAGGAAGATGCAGCTATTAAACTTGGCAAAAAACAGTCGACAATATCTAATAAACTAAGGCTGCTCCGGCTTTCTCCCCGTGAGATGACGCTTATTTCGGAAGCAGGACTGACAGAGCGACACGCAAGGGCTTTTATCAGAATTTCTGACGAAGAAACAAGGCTTTCTGTTATTGAAAAAGTAATAACATCGGGGCTTAATGTTGAGAAAACGGAAAAGCTTATCGAAAGAGAGATAAAGGCATCTAAGGAAAAGGAAAATTTAAGAAGGCGTTCGGTAATTTTCGGAGGCGAGGTAAAATTATTCTTAAACACCATAGACAAGGCGATTGAAACAATGCAGGCAGCAGGAATAAATGCCGAAATGCAGCGTAAAAAAGGAGAAGAATTTATAGAATATAAAATTGTCATCCCCTATGTAAAAAAAGGTTAGTTTTGACAATATATACAATAAGCCGTATATTTTTATACGGCTTTTTTTCTTGCAAAATATTTATAATATGGTATAATATATCTTATACAGCCGATTTCTGACATAAAATCCGAAAAGGAGAATTTTTATATATGGGAAAGATAATTGCCGTTGCAAACCAGAAGGGTGGAGTAGGAAAATCGACAACCGTCGTTAATCTCGCAGCATATCTCGGTAGCAGAGGAAAGAAAATTCTCTGCATAGATATGGACGCTCAGGGCAACACCACAAGTGGTTACGGAATAAAAAAGAAAACCGTTAAATACTCAACCTATGATGTTTTAATGGGAAACTGCCGTATTGACGAGGCGATTATCGAAACAGCATTCAAGGGCGTTTCTATAACTGCCGCAACCTCAGACCTTGCAGGCGCTATCATCCGTCTTGTTGAGATAGACAACAGAATGAACCGTCTTAAAATGCAGCTACTTACAGTTAAACAGAAATATGACTTTATTATTATAGATTGTCCCCCCGAGTTGGGACTTTTAACACTCAACGGTCTCTGCGCTTCGGATACTGTTCTTATCCCCTTGCAGTGTGAATTCTATTCACTCGAAGGCCTTGCGCAACTTGTTGAAACGATAAGACTTGTAAAGCAGAAATACAACCCGACTATCGATGTTGAGGGTATTCTCTTTACAATGTATGACGGAAGACTTAACCTTACAAATCAGGTTGTGAATGAAGTTAAGAAACATTTCCCCAAAAAAGTCTATAAAACAGTTATTCCCCGTAATGTAAGACTTTCGGAAGCACCGTCATTCGGAAAGCCCGTTATGTATTTCGATAAATCATCAAAGGGCGCTATGAGTTATGAGGAACTGGGCATTGAATTCCTCAAAAACCAGAAGAAGAAATAAGGAGAGAAGTTTATGGCGAAAAAATCAGGTCTTGGCGATTTCGGCGGTCTTGAAGCACTTTTCGACGACAACTCGACCGATATACAGGTTAAAAAACAGGTAAGGCTTTCGGATATCGAGCCTAACAGAAACCAGCCGAGAAAAGAATTCGATGAAGATACAATAAGAGAACTCGCTGAGTCAATAGAAGAACACGGACTTATTCAGCCAATACTTGTAAGACCTCTTGATAACGGAATGTATCAGATTGTTGCGGGCGAAAGAAGATGGCGCGCTCTTCGTATGCTTGGCTGGCAGGATAAAGAAATCCCCGTTGTTATAAAAGAACTTGACGATGAAGAAACAGCGAAAATCGCACTCGTTGAAAATGTTCTCCGTGAGGATTTAAACCCAATAGACGAAGCGAAGGCATATAATGAACTCATCGAAAAATACGATATGACGCAGGAAAGCGTTGCGAAACTTGTCGGAAAAGCAAGGTCTTCTGTTACAAATTCTTTGAGAATACTTAAACTTCCCGAAAATGTTGTTACAATGGTTCGTGACGGTGACCTTTCGGCAGGTGCTGCCAAAGCACTTTTACCCCTTTCTGACGAAGAACAGATAACAGAACTCGCACTAAAATCCTCAAAGGGCGAAATGACAGTAAGACAGCTTGAAAAGGCTGTTGCGAAACTTTCTGAGCCTCAAAAAGAAGTCAAGGAAGAAAAGCCGAAGAAAAATCAGACATACTACAAGGAAATGGAAATCGCACTTTCAGAAAGCCTTGAAAGAAAAGTCAAGGTTACTTATGGCAAGGGCAAGGGCAAACTCGTTATCGACTTTTTCGATAAGGACGATTTAAAAGCTATTGCAGAAATGCTTACCAAAGAATAAATTAACATTTTTATAAAAGAGGTTGAAAACTATGTTAGACATCAAACGCATCAGAGAAAATCCCGAAGAAGTAAAGGCAAAGCTTAAAACAAGAAATGCCGATTATGATTCTTTTGTCGATGAAATCCTTTCTATCGACGCTGAAAGAAGAAAAATCTCAACAGAGGTTGACTCACTCAAAGCAGAACAGAACAAGGTTTCAAAGCAGATTCCCATGATGAAGAAAAACGGCGAAGATACAACTGCTGTTATGGCTGAAATGAAAGAACTTTCTGAAAAGATAAAGTCTTTCGATGTTAAGGTTACTGAACTCGAAGAAAGACAGAAGCATCTTCTTCTTACTATCCCCAACATCCCCTCAGACACAACACCCGTTGGTAAGGATGACAGCGAAAACGTTGAAATCAGAAAATGGGGCGAACCCAAGAACTTTGATTTCGAACCAAAGGCACATTGGGATATCGGTAAAAACCTCGACATTTTAGACCCTGAAACAGCTTCAAAGGTAACAGGCGCAAGATTCCATTTCTATAAGAAACTCGGCGCTAAGCTTGAAAGAGCCGTTATCAGCTATTTCCTCGATACACATACAGAAAACGGATATACAGAAATCCTCCCTCCCTATATGGTAAACAGAGCTTCTATGACAGGTACAGGTCAGCTTCCTAAGTTCGAACAGGACGCTTACAAACTCGTCAACGCAGAAGACAATAAGGATACAGACTATTTCCTTATTCCTACTGCCGAAGTTCCTGTTACTAACTATCACAGAGATGATATTCTCTCAGCAGACCAGCTTCCTATCAAATACTGCGCATATTCAGCTTGTTTCAGAGCAGAAGCAGGTTCGGCAGGAAGAGACACAAGAGGACTTATCCGTCAGCATCAGTTCAATAAGGTTGAACTCGTTAAGTTCACAACTCCAGAAAGCTCATGGGATGAACTCGAAAGCCTCACAAAAGACGCTGAAAGAGTTTTACAGGGCCTCGGTCTTCCTTACAGAGTAGTAGCACTCTCAACAGGCGATATCGGTTTCTCATCAGCTAAAACTTACGACATCGAAGTATGGATGCCATCATATAACAGATATGTTGAAATCTCAAGCTGTTCAAACTTTGTTGACTATCAGGCAAGAAGAGCCAATATCAAATACAGAGCAGCAAACGGCGAAAAGCCCCAGCTTGTTCACACACTCAACGGCTCAGGCGTTGCAGTAGGCAGAACAGTTGCTGCTATTCTTGAGAACTATCAGCAGGCTGACGGAAGCGTAATTATCCCCGAAGCGCTCCGTGGATTTATGGGAACAGATATCATCAAGTAAGGCGAATTTTTGAATTATGGAAATAAATCTTTCAGCAGATATTTTTGAAAAGGATATAACATTCCTTTTCCCCGATGCCGATTATATGGGCAGAATAAAGCTTTCAGCACTTTTCAGGGCTTTTGCTGACATAGCAGGCGACCACTACATAGCGAGAAATTTAGACTATGATTTTCTTCGTGAAAACGACTATGTTTTTCTTATGTCAAGGCTTGCGCTTAAAATCCATAAATATCCCGAATCGAAGAAGAAATATAAGATTTCTACCTGGGAATATGCACACAAAGGCGCTATGTTTATGAGAGCGAGCGAGATGCGTGATGATAAGGGAAATCTTCTCTGCGAATCAGACGCAGGCTGGGTTTGTATGAGCGTTTCAGAGCATAAGATTTTAAGACCCAAGGAGTTTAAGTTTTTATGCGAAACAACGGATAAAGCCCCCTCGGTTTCTATCGGAAGAATAAATATGAAGGAAGAAAATTTCTGCCGTGAGTATACTCCGAATTTAACGCACATTGATATGAACGGACACGTCTATAACGGCGTTTACGGCGATATTGTCCAGAATTCGCTTTCGAAGGAAGATTTTGAAAAAGGCTTCTCTGAAGTAAAGATAAACTATATGAATGAAATCACCCTCGGCGAAAATGTAAAAGTTTTCACAGAAAGTTCCGACAACGGAATTATCGTAAGAGGCAGAAATGAAAATACAGTTTGTTTTGAATTTGAAGGTATGTATAGGTAAAATAATCCCCCTCATAAGAGGGGGATTATTTTATTCTGATGTTACAGATTTTATAAATATTGTAACATAGGCTCGTTGACAGTTACCCCCTTAAAACTTTATAATTTTAGTATGAAAAAAACCGTTTCAATGGCAGAAAAGGAGGCTTTTTATGACAAATTTTGTAATCGAGAATGGTATCCTCAAAAAGTATGAAGGAGATGAAGAGAGAGTTGTTATCCCCGAAGGTATTGTAAGAATAGGCTGGGGTGCATTTGAATGGAGTAAATCTCTGAAGGAAGTAATAATTTCCGGTTCTGTTGAAGAAATCGGCAATAATGCATTCGCATTCTGCAACTCTCTTGAAAGAATAAACATCCCCTCTTCTGTTAAAAAAATCGACGACAGGGCGTTTGCGGGCTGTTCAGAACTCAGAGAAATCGTAATACCCGATTTTGTCAAAGAGATAGGAAGTCATGCATTTTTCTGTTGCGAAAACCTTACAGAAATTAAAATTCCTGATTCTGTTGAAAAAATCGGAAGCAGGATTTTCTGTAATTGCAAATCGTTGATGAAAGTAACGATTTCGGGGCCTGTCAGAGAGATTCCCTGTGAAGCATTTTCAGGCTGTGAATCGTTGAGAGAAGTAAATATTCCTGACTCTGTAAGAGAAATCTGTGACAGCGCTTTTTATGATTGTCTGTCGCTGAGGGATATAACTATTCCTTCATCTGTTGAAGAAATCGGAATAGCTGCTTTTGCCTGTTCCAATCTTTCAGAAGTGACAATTCCCGACTCTGTAAGAGAAATCTGTATAAGAGCTTTTTCGGCTTGTATGTCGCTTAAAGAAGTAAGGCTTTCTTGTTCGCTTGAAAGCATTTCTGAAAGAACATTTTACGGATGCTTATCACTCAGAAAAATAACAATTCCCGATTCTGTCAGGGTTATCTATGAAGGTGCGTTTGAAGATTGTTCTTCGCTTAAAGAAGTTGTTTTCTCGCATTCTCTCGAAAAAATAGGAAAGGTTGCTTTTTTGAATTGCAAAGCCCTGACCGAAATCAGTTTTCCCGATTCTCTTGTATCTATCGGTGAAGCTGCTTTTTCTGATTGTGAAGAATTAAAAGAAATAAACCTTCCTTCCTCTCTTAAAGATATAAAGGGCAGTGCTTTTTCTGATTGTTTGTCGTTAGAAAAAATCATAATTCCCGATTCTGTTGAAGAGATTGGCGAAATGGTGTTTAACGGTTGTAAATCTTTAAAAGAGATAACAATTCCCGATTCGGTTTCGTATATCGGAGATGGCGCATTTTCGGGATGCGAAGGGCTTGCTGATGAAAACGGATTTGTAGTAGTAGATGGCGTTTTATATGATTATTACGGAGAAGATGAGAATATAACAATTCCTGACTCTGTAAGAAAAATGGGTTATGAAACATTCTTCGATTTCATTCATGTCAAGAGAATAGTTATTCCACCTTCGGTTGAATTTTTCGGTTTCTCTGTAAAAAAAGATGCCGATTGTTTTATAGAAGATGATGAGTTGTTTTGTAATTACAACAATATTACCATCTGCTGTTCCGAGAATTCACATGCACATAAATATATGGAGAAAAACAATATAAAATACGAACTTATATAACAAAAAAATATTTCTTATCAATGGGAAAAGGGGGATTTTTTATGACAGACTTTATAATTGAAAACGATATCCTCAGAGAATACAATGGTGATGAAAAGAATATCATCATCCCTGATGGTGTTAAAGAAATCGGAAACAATGTGTTTGGATACAACAGAAATCTGACAGGGGTAACAGTTCCATCTTCCGTTGAGAAGATAGGCGAAGGTGCATTCTTCGGATGTTCTAATCTTGCATAAATAAAATAATCCCCCACACACGTGGGGGATATTTTTTATCCGATTGATGTCACCGTTACTGAAATTTACCCGAAAAACAACATCTGTCATTTCCGAGTCGTTTTTTTATTTTCCTCAGAAAAGTCGGAAACGATATGCCCCAACGGGCACCGTTGCTAAAACTTACCTCTTTATCACTTTAAAGTTTGTGAGGAATTTACTTGCAAAATATGACGGAATATGTTATAATAACTTGCAAAAGAGGTTTTTTATATGAAGAAGATAAATATAGTAACAGGTCATTATGGCAGTGGAAAGACCAATTTTTCGGCAAATCTCGCAGTTTCACTTGCAGAAAAAGGCGAAAAAGTAACCGTTGTTGACCTTGACATTGTAAACCCCTATTTCAGAACAGCCGATTTCACAGAGCTTTACGGCGAAAACGGCGTTGAACTGATAAAGCCGATGTATGCGAATACAAACCTTGACATCCCTGCGATTTCTTTTGATTTAGAGAGAATAGCAACAGACGACGGCTATCTTATTATAGATGTCGGTGGCGATGATGACGGTGCTCTGGCTTTGGGGCGTTATGCAAAGGCGTTTGAGCCTTTTTCCGAACAGATTGATTTTTTCTATGTAGTTAATCGTTTTCGTTATATGGATGACGGCGTTGAGGAATGTTCGGCGCTTCTTCCCGAAATCGAAAGATGTTCGAGAATGAAAGCAACGGCTATTGTCAACAACTCAAATCTCGGAAAAGAAACAACTGCCGAAACGATAAAAGAGGGTATTATATTCGCTGAAAAGGTTTCAGAAAAAACGGGGCTTCCGATTTTCTGCACAACAGCCCTCCCCGACATAAAAATTTCGGGAGAGAATATAATACAGAATAAACTTTTTGTAAAACCCGTATGGGAGGAGTAAAAAAATCCCATTCTCATAAAACTATTTTCATTAAGGAGATGAAACTATGGAAAAGATGTCAGTCATTTTCGACAGATGTAAAGGTTGTGGACTCTGTGTTTCTGCATGCCCTAAAAAAATCGTCGAACTCAACAAGGAAAAGAGAAACGCAAAGGGTTATTTCCCTGCTTACTGCACAGATCAGGAAGCCTGCATTTCATGCGCTATGTGTGCTACAATGTGCCCCGACTGCGCTATCGTAATCAACAAGTAAAGAGAAGATTTTTATAAAAGGAGTTGAACACTTTGGAAAGAAAACTTATGAAAGGTAACGAAGCTCTCGCAGAAGCTGCTATAAGAGCAGGCTGTAAGTGTTTCTTCGGTTACCCCATCACTCCCCAGACAGAAATTTCTGCATACCTTGCAAAGAATTTTGCAAAGGCAGGGGGACTTTTCTTACAGGCAGAATCTGAAATCGCTGCTATCAATATGGTTCTCGGCGCTGCATCAACAGGCGTAAGAGTTATGACATCTTCATCCTCACCGGGAATTTCACTTAAATCAGAAGGTATCTCATACATAGCAGGTTCTGACCTTCCTGCAGTTATCATCAACGTTCAGAGAGGTGGCCCCGGTCTTGGTGGTATCCAGCCCTCACAGGCAGACTACTGGCAGGCTACAAAGGCTTTGGGTCATGGTGACTTCCAGCTTCTCGTTTATGCTCCTGCTTCTGTTCAGGAAATGGTTGATATGGTTGTTACTGCATTCGATAAGGCAGACCAGTACAGAATGCCCGCTATGATTTTAGCAGACGGTTTCTTAGGTCAGATGATGGAACCTATCGCATTCCCCGAAATCAAGTCTGAAACTGTTGAAAAGCCCTGGGCTACAACAGGACACGGCAATAAGAGAGCACACAATATCGTAAACTCTCTTTACTTAAAGCCCGAACAGCTTGAAAAGAATGTATTTGAAAGATACGAAAGATACGAAAAAATCAAGGAAACAGAAACAGATGCCGAAATGTATTTAACAGACGACGCTGAAATCACACTCGTGGCTTACGGCGCAACTGCAAGAGTTGTTAAGTCTGCTGTCAATATGGCAAGAGAACAGGGCATCAAGGCAGGTCTTGTAAGACCCAAGACACTCTGGCCTTTCCCTGTTAAGCAGATTCAGAAGGCTGCTGAGTCAGCAGAAAAGTTCCTTGTTGTTGAAATGTCAATGGGACAGATGATTGACGACGTTAAGCTCGCTCTTAACTGCCAGAAGCCCGTTGAATTTATGGGAAGAACAGGTGGCATGATTATGAAGCCTATGGAAGTTCTCGAAGAAATCAAGAAAATCGGAGGTAAGAAGTAATGGCTGTTGTATTTGAAAGACCAAAGTCCTTAGTTGATGTGTCAACTCATTACTGCCCCGGTTGCACACACGGAATTATCCACAGAATTCTCTGTGAAGTTATTGATGAAATGGGCATCGAAGGCGACACAATCGGTGTCTGCCCCGTTGGATGTTCTGTTATGGCTTATGACTATTTCGGCTGCGATATGATTGAAGCACCCCACGGTCGTGCTCCTGCTGTTGCAACAGGCGTTAAGCGTGCTAATCCCGATAAGTTCGTATTCACATATCAGGGCGACGGTGACCTTGCTGCTATCGGTACTGCTGAAACAGTTCACTCAGCAACAAGAGGAGAAAATATCGTTATCATCTTCGTTAACAACGGAACATACGGTATGACAGGTGGTCAGATGGCTCCTACAACTCTTCCCGGTCAGGTTACACAGACAACACCTTACGGAAGAGATCCTAAAATTCAGGGTTACCCCGTAAGAGTATGCGAAATGCTTTCAACTTTAGACGGAACAGCACTCGCACAGAGAGTTGCCGTTGACAGCGTTCCTCACATAAGAGAAGCAAAGAAGGCTATCCGCAAGGCTTTTGAAAATCAGAAGGAAAAGAAGGGCTTTTCAATCGTTGAAGTTCTTTCAACCTGTCCTACAAACTGGGGACTTTCTCCCACAGAGGCAATAGAAAGACTCAGAAACGAAGTAATGCCTTATTACCCTCTCGGTGTTTATAAGGATAAGGAGGGCGAAAACAATGACTAATGAAATCATTCTCGCAGGCTTCGGTGGACAGGGTATCCTCTTCGCTGGAAAGGCTCTCGCTTATGGTGGACTTATTGCTGAAAAGGAAGTTTCATGGCTTCCCTCTTATGGTCCCGAAATGCGTGGAGGAACATGTAACTGTTCTGTATGCGTTTCTGATGAACCTATTGGTTCTCCCCTCGTTAACGACCCCGACCTTTTAATCGTTATGAATACTCCCTCTTTCGAAAAGTTCATCGGAACAGCAAGAAAGGGCGCTAAGGTTTTCGTTGACTCAACAATGGTTGATGTCAAGAGTGACAGAAAGGATGTAGAATGCTTCTACCTCCCTGCAACACAGCTCGCAACTGATAACGGTTTAAACGGTATGGCAAATATCATCCTCCTCGGAAAACTCATCAAGGAAACAGGAATTTTAGACCTTGAAACAGTTGAAAAGGCGATGGCAAAATGTATTCCTCCCAAGAAGGCAAATCTTCTTGATGCGAATATGAAGGCTATTAAGATTGGTATGAATTATAAAGATTAAAAAATATCCCCCACACCCGTGGGGGATATTTTTTATCCTCTTTACTTTGCTCTGTAATAAAACAAAAATCTTACCCGTCTTTCGTCGCAGGAGTGTTTCGCACTCTGCGAAGTGCGACTCACTTTCTGCTTATACAGAAAGTAAGCAAAGATATACTCTTGACAGAGGGTCTTTCCGACCTTAACGGTCGCTGAATTTTCGCTTTTTGATGCGAAAATTCTCTGTATTAAGTCGCTCGGCGACAGCATACGAAACGCTTGCGATAATACGTCTTTCCTTTCTACGCAGATAGATATTATACGCTCGCTCGTTATTTCTTTTATATATTTCTGATAACTAATGAGCATATATAAAAAGTTGGTGCGTGCGAAACAAAAAATCTATCCTATGCAGTAACGCACTTTTTATTGCATTTCCACATAAAATATGTTACAATAGAATATATATGCCATTTAGGGAGGTCAGAGTATGGAACTTACCGAAAAAACCATAAAAGAAGAACTTATCTATAAAGGCAGAGTCTTTAATGTTTACAGCAATACAGTAACTCTCCCTGACGGCAGAGAAGCACCGAGAGAGTTTATAGAACATAACGGAGGGGTATGCGTTCTCCCCGTATGCGATAACGGTGATGTTATTCTCGTTAAGCAGTTCCGTTATGGAATAAGAAATACACTTATAGAAATCCCTGCGGGGAAGCTCGAAAAAGGCGAAAACCATAAAGAATGTGGACTTCGCGAACTTAAAGAAGAAATCGGCGCAACACCTACTGAATTCATCTATCTCGGTGAATGTCTGCCGACTACTGCTTATTTATCCGAAAGAATACATATGTATCTCGCAAAGGGACTTTCTTTTTCAGAACAGCATCTTGATGAAGACGAGTTTCTTGAAATATTAAGAGTTCCCTTTGAAGAGCTTCTTACGAAAGTTATATCAGGCGAAATAAAGGACGCCAAAACTCAGGTTGCCGTTATGAAGGCAAGGATGAGAAACCTTGTGTAGAATCGTCCACCTCGCCCATTAAAATACAGTCGTTATATGCCCTTAGAATTTCGTTTTCAATGGCGTTTCTGCCATTTATCGAAATCGGGTGGACAATATCCCTGAAAACGCCGTTTTCATCGCGTCGGCTGGGCATAGCGACAAAAAGTCTGTCGTCACCTTTTATGACCTTGATGTCGTGGACGGCGATTAGATTGTCGAGCGTTACCGAAACTATCGCACGGAGTCGCCCATCGGGGATGATTTTTCTGATTTTGACATCTGTTATCTGCATAGAATTACTCCCATCTGTTAAGAATTTATGTGATTATATTATGGGTGGGATGAAACGGATTTATACAGAATATTGGACAGATTTCAAAAAGAGTATTTCGCACTTTGCGAAGTGCGACCATACTTTCTACTCGTGTAGAAAGTAGGCAAAGACACGCCACTTGGCGTGGAGCCTACGCTCACTCATGCGTTCGCGTGCCTTGATATTCATTCGCAGTCGGTTTATGGAATTTATTCAAAAATTTATTTTGTATAGATAAAAGATAAGGTTTTCTTACTCCTATATACGCTCATTGGTTATCAGAAATATACAAAAGAAAAAACCAATGAGCATATAAATAAAGTTGGTGCGAGCAATGAAAAGTTATTTTTCATTCGTAATATCGGCAACGGACTATTTGCTGTTGCGAATGGAATAATCCGAACGCCTGCGCGTGAGCAGGCGCAGCCCTCTGCAAGAGGCGCATTTTGCCTTCTTTTTTGCGAAATAAAAAGAAGGTCGCTGTTAAAGGCTCCAACGGAGCCGACAGCGAAACCATTATATAAAAAACTACGAAAGAAGGCAACCTTTTATGCCAGACCTTAACATCCTAAACGGCAAAAAACATATCCACTTTATAGGCATCGGTGGTTCGGGGATGTACCCCTTAGCTCAGATACTTCATTCAAAGGGATATTTTTTAACAGGCTCTGATAACAACGAAACAGAAACACTCGAAGCCGTAAGAAAAATGGGAATTGAAGTAAAGCCTTTGGGACAAAGGGCTGAAAATATAGAGGGTGCCGACCTTATCGTTCATACAGCAGCGATTATGGCTGATAACCCCGAGCTCATAGCAGCGAAGCTCTCAGGCGTTCCGGTTTTAGAGAGAAGCGAACTTTTAGGGATTGTTACAAGCTGGTATGAGAACGCTTTCTGCGTTGCGGGAACGCACGGAAAAACCACAACAACCTCAATGCTCACACAAATTCTCTTCGGTTCGGGGCTTGATATTTCAGCCTTTATCGGTGGAAAACTTCCCGTTATAAACGGAAGTGGAAGAGCAGGAAATTCTGATATAATGACCTGCGAAGCATGTGAATTTGTTGATACCTTTTTAAAACTCTATCCCGATGTTGCAGTAATTCTCAATATCGACGCCGACCATTTAGACTATTTCAAGACAGTCGACAACATAATAAAATCATTCAATAAATTCTGTAATAACGCAACAAAAGCCATTATCTATAACGGCGATGATGAAAACACAGTAAAGGCTGTTTCATCCGTCTTAGGAAAAGAAAAAATCACCTTCGGTCTTTCAGAAAATAATGATTTCTACCCCGAAAATATCGAAAGAATAAACGGAATGACAACAGAGTTTGACCTTATTCATAAAGGCGAAAAACTTGTAAGACTTACAGTTTCTGTTCCGGGTGAACATAACATTTTAAACGCACTCGCTGCTTCGGCTGCTGCATATTATGCAGGTGTTACACCTTCTGACATCGCAGAGAATTTAAAGAACTTTACGGGTGCAGGCAGACGATTTGAAAAGATAGCAGAGAAAAACGGAATTACCATTGTCGATGACTATGCGCATCACCCTGCCGAAATAAAGGTAACGCTTTCTGCTGCCGTTAAAATGGGATACAAAAGGGTTGTTGCAGTTTTTCAGCCGTTTACATTTTCGAGAACGGCTATGCTGCTTAATGATTTTGCAGAGGCTTTATCTATTGCCGATAAAGTTGTTTTAACAGAGATTATGGGAAGCCGTGAGAAAAACACCTATCATATCTATGCTAAAGACCTCGGCGAAAAAATCGAAGGATGTTATTTTATAGATAACCTTCGTGACGGTGAAACCGAAAAGGAATACCACGACAGAAATTTTGATGAAATAACAGAGTATTTAAAAGAAAACGCAAAAGAGGGCGACCTTATCATTACCCTCGGATGTGGAGATGTTTATAAAATAGCGAAAAAACTCCGTGACCTTATTTAAAAAAGAAAGGGGAATTTTATGCTTAATGAAAAAGCAAGGGCAGTTTATGAGTATATAAAGCAGAGAATAGAAGAAACGGGCGTTCCTCCGACAATGAAGGAAATCTGCGATGATTTAGGACTCGGTTCTACATCAACAGCACACAGATATGTTGAAACGCTTATTGATTTAGGGCTTGCCGAAAAGGATGGTGGAAGCAAGAACAGAACAATAAGACTCACAGGTATTTCCTCGGGAAGAATTATTCCCGTTGTGGGAAATGTTGCTGCAGGAAACCCCATAACTGCTATTGAGGATATAACAGAATACATTCATTTTCAGCCCGAAAGAAACTATAAGGGTGACCTTTTCGCACTTGTAATAAAGGGTGAAAGTATGATAAATTGTGGAATTTTTGACGGTGATATTGTTGTTGTCGAAAAGATGCAGACGGTTAAGAATTCTGAAATCGCTATATGTATGGTTGACGGCGAGGCTACCTGCAAGCGCCTTTTCAAGGAGGAAGGACACTATAGACTTCAGCCCGAAAACGACGATATGGAACCTATCATAGTAGACGAATGTGAAATAATCGGCAAGGTTGTTGCCGTTATCAGATATTTATATTAAGACAAAAGGAGCAGAAAATTATGCAGAACAAAGTTAAAGTTACTATTTGTGGAAAAGAATATGTTATCAATACAGATGAAGTTCCGAGCTATGTAATAAGCCTTGCTAAAAAGCTCGATAATCAGATGAACACAATTATGGATTCATCTGATAACATTCCCGTTACAACAGCAGCTGTTCTTGCTGCTCTTGCAGCTCTTGATGAGGCTTATAAGGCGAATACTGATATGGACAGAATAAGAGTTCAGATAAAGGATTATGTCGACGACGCTCACACAGCAAGGGCAGATTGCGACGAAAAGGACAAGGAAATCGCTCTTCTTCGAACAAAAATCGTTTCTCTTGAAAACGAACTTAAAATAAAGAAGCTTGCTGAAAACTGATTTTTGATTGAAGCAGGAGCGTTTCGCACTTTGCGAAGTGCGACCGTACTTTCTACTCGTGTAGAAAGTAGGCAAAGACACGCCACTTGGCGTGGAGCCATCGCCTGCTCACGCGCAGGCGTTCGGGTTATTCCATTCGCAACAGCAAATAGTCCGTTGCCGATATTACGAATGAAAAATAACTTTTCATCGCACGCACCAACTTTATTTATATGCTCATTAGCGTGTGCGTTACCGAGCCATTCGGTAATTTATAAAAATAAAGTCCGTAACGATATGCCTGCACGGGCTCCGTGAAATAAAATGCC
>JAZNQY010000114.1:0-4604 GCA_045590375.1 Oscillospiraceae bacterium
AGCAAAACAGAATCATTATGTAAGCTATCTTCCTTATGTGATATTCCTTTGTGTTCCGGGGCTTATGTTAAGTCCGCTTTTTGAAATGAATGTTTCAGGGATTATTATAAAATCACTTCTCATAGTAGCATCTGTTATAACTATGATTATAAACAGACCCAAGAAATTCAAAAAGCCTTTTGTCTATACAGCAAGAGTAAAGAGAATGATAGTAACATTCACAATTCTTACAATCATTCCACTCATAGTTGCAGTTTTCGGATTTTTAAATGAAAGTTTTGTTACAGCCTATGTAACACTCGCATTCATTCTCTGTCTTACACCATTAGCTGCGCTTTTATCAAACCTTATAAATTACCCTATTGAAGAATATATCAGAAGATGGTATATAAATGACGCGAAGAAAATCCTTTCGGGAATGAAGTCACTCGATATTGTCGGCATAACAGGAAGCTACGGCAAAACGAGTATGAAGTTTTATTTAGGCGAACTTTTAAATTCACAGTATAACACACTTATTACTCCCGAAAGTTATAACACCCCTATGGGCGTTGTAAAAACTATCCGTATGATGATGAAATCAACGCACGAAATCTTCGTCTGCGAAATGGGTGCCCGTCATGTAGGCGATATAAAGGAACTCTGCGATATAGTTCATCCTCACGATGCTATAATAACATCGATAGGGCCTCAGCATCTTGAAACATTCGGGAAGATAGAAAACATCATCTCAACAAAATTCGAACTCGGTGATGCTGTAAACGGCAAGGGAAAAATCCTTGTCAACGGCGATGATGAAAATATCCGAAAGGGTATGGGTAAATACGAAAATGTAATCACCTATGGCTTTTCAGATAATAACGATTATAAGGCGAAAGACATTTCTGTTTCTTATAAGGGAACAAAATTCACAGTTGTTTCAAAGAATGGCGAAGAGTGTGAATATGAAACATCACTTCTCGGTGAACATAATGTTTTAAACCTTTTGGGTGCGATTTCTTATTGTAATGAAAAGGGAATTTCACTTTCATCACTCATTATCCCCGTCAGAAGAATAAAATCTGTAAAACACAGACTCGAACTCATAGACGGTGGAGAAATATGCTATATCGATGACGCATATAACTCTAATCCTCAGGGAAGTAAAGCAGCACTCAAGGTTTTATCTCTCTTTGATGATTATATGAAAATTCTCTGCACACCGGGTATGGTCGAACTCGGTGAAAAGCAGGATGAACTGAATTTTGAATTCGGAAAAGAAGCAGCGTCAGCCTGCGATTATGTAGCGCTTGTCGGTAAAAAACAGACAGAGCCTATTTTAAAAGGCCTTAAAGAAAACGGATTTTCAGAGGAGAAGATTTTTGTCGCCGAAACCTTGTCAGAGGCGATTGAAAATATAAAGAGCATTATATCGGATAAAAAGAAGATGGTTCTTTTAGAAAACGATTTACCCGATAACTATTGATTATTTTATCAGAGGTGGAAAAAATGAAAATCAATCTTGCAGTAATTTTCGGAGGAAAAAGCGTTGAACACGAAATCTCAATCATTTCAGCAGTTCAGGCTATAACAAATCTCAATACCGAAAAATACAACATCATTCCCGTTTACATCACAAAATCGGGAGAGTTTTTTACAGGTGATTATCTTAAAGACATCGAGGCCTTCAGGGATATCCCCATGACACTCAAAAAGTGCAGAAAGGTTACATTTGTAGTCAACGAAGGAAAGACATTCCTTTCTGAAATTTCCTCAAAACTCTTTGCAGGAAAATATAATCAGGAAATAGATGTCGCTTTCCCCATTGTTCACGGAACAAACGTTGAAGACGGTGCTTTACAGGGTTATCTTCAGTCAGTAGGACTTCCTTATGTCGGATGTGACGTTTTATCTTCTGCTGTCGGAATGAATAAGTATGTCATGAAAATCCTTCTCAAAGAAGCAGGTTTCCCCGTACTTGACTGTTGTCGTTTCAAACTTAAGGAAACAGAAAAGCTTATCGACTGTATCCATAAAATCGAAAACAAGATAGGTTATCCCAACATTGTAAAACCTGAAAATTTAGGCTCGAGCGTTGGTATATCAAAGGCAGAAAACAGAAAAGAACTTGAAACAGCACTCACAACAGCATTCGATTTTGCAGACACAGTAATCGTTGAAAGGGCAGTTCAGAATTTAAAGGAAATAAACTGTTCAGTGCTTGGCGATGTAAACGATGCACAGGCTTCTGTTTTAGAAGAGCCTGTTCAGTCTGATAAAATACTCAGCTATAAAGACAAATATGTTTCAGGCGATAAATCAGGTGGAAGTAAGGGAATGGCAACCTTAAAGAGAAAAATTCCTGCCGAAATCCCCGATGAAACAGCAGAACAGATTAAGAAAATCGCAGTTGAAGCGTTCTGTCATCTCGGATGCAACGGTGTTTCAAGAATAGATTTTCTTATGGATACAAAAACAGGTGAGTTCTGGCTCAACGAAATAAACACAATTCCCGGTTCACTTTCATTCTACCTCTGGGAACCTACGGGAATGAAATATACAGAACTTTTAGATAAACTCGTATCCCTTGCTCTTAAAAGACACAGAACAAACGAAAGAATAAACTATTCTTATGATACAAATATTCTTTCACAGTGTGGCTCGTTCGGTTCAAAGGGCTCAAAGATGTAAAATTAAAAGAGTGATTTTATGAAGATAAAAAATCCGTTCGGAAAGCAGAGCACATCTGCCTTCCAGATGATAATAGTAAGTTTTCTGTGTATTATCCTTGTCGGAACGCTTCTTCTCCTTCTTCCGTTTGCAACGAAAGAGGGGAATACAACAACCTTTTTCGATGCCCTGTTCACCTCGGTTTCAGCGACCTGCGTAACAGGTCTTATAGTCAAGGATACCGCAACCCACTGGACAGTTTTCGGTCAGGCGGTAATACTTATGCTTATCCAGATAGGCGGTATGGGCGTTATAACAATAAGCGTAGGACTTGTAGGACTAACAGGCAAAAAAATAGGCCTTCGCGAAAGAAGCATAATGCAGGAATCTATTTCTGCTCCTCAGCTCGGTGGCATAGTAAGGTTTACATCGTTTATAATCAGAACAGTTCTTGTTATAGAACTTATAGGTGCAATTCTGCTGTTGCCCGTTTTCTGTAAGGAATTCGGAGCTGTCGGAATATGGTATGCCGTATTTCATTCTGTTTCTGCATTCTGCAATGCAGGTTTTGACCTTATGGGAGTAAAAGAAAACTTTTCATCTCTCGTTTCTTTTGCTGATAACGCTTATGTAAATATAATAATTATGCTTCTGATAATAATAGGGGGCATAAGTTTTATGACATGGCAGGATGTGAAGGAGCATAAATTCCGTTTCAGAAAATATACCCTTCAGAGCAAGATCATAATAATTGTTTCAACAATACTTATTTTTGTTCCTGCGATTTATTTCTTCTTCTTTGAATACAGCGATGTTCCGACGGGTAGCAGGATAATATACTCACTTTTCCAGTCTGTAACAACAAGAACAGCAGGCTTCAATACAACAAATCTTGATGCCATGTCGGACTCGGGAAAGGTTCTTATGACAGCACTTATGCTTGTAGGTGGCTCGCCCGGGTCAACTGCCGGCGGAATGAAAACAACAACCGTTGCAGTTCTTTTCCTTGCGGCGATAACTGTTTTCGGAAGAAAGAAAGATGTAAAATGCCTTGACAGAAGACTCCCCGAAGATGTTGTAAGAAGTTCGGGCGCTATATTCTTTATCTATATGGCACTTTTCATAGCAAGTGCTGCGATAATAAGCAGAATTGAAAACCTGCCTATTCTGACCTGTCTTTTTGAAACAGGTTCGGCAATAGGAACAGTAGGACTTACATTGGGGATAACCACATCCCTTTCTCTTCCGTCAAGAATAATACTTATATTTCTTATGTTTTTCGGAAGACTCGGCGGTCTTACAATGATTTACGCTGCACTTCCCTCAGGCTCAACAGAAGCAGCAAAAATGCCGCTCGAAAAAATAACAGTAGGGTAAAGGAGAGTTTTATATATGGAATCAGCACTTATAATAGGCGTCGGTCAGTATGGCTCGCATATAGCAAAAAGAATGGAAGAACTGGGTTGCGAGGTTATGGCTATCGACATAAACGAAGAACGCATAAACGACATTCTTCCCTTTGTTACAAGCGCACAGATAGGCGACAGTACAGACGATGATTTTCTTAAATCTCTTGGTGTAAGTAACTATGATGTATGTATAGTTTCGATAGGCGATAATTTTCAGAACTCTCTTGAAACAACTGCGCTTTTAAAAGAACTCGGCGCGAAAAAGGTCATAGCAAGAGCGTCAAACGATGTTCAGATGAAGTTTCTTCTCCGAAACGGTGCTGATGAAGTGGCATACCCCGAAAAACAATCGGCTATGAGAATTGCAACAAAGTATGCCTCTGAAAGCATTCTCGATTTTATAGAACTCGATGACAAATATTCGATTTATGAAATGAGAGTTCCTTTTGAATGGAATGGAAAAAGCCTTTCTGACCTTGGCATAAGAAGAAAATACAATGTGAATATAATTGCATTTTTAATAAAAGCAAAAACAAGTACATATGC
>JAZNQY010000115.1:0-9822 GCA_045590375.1 Oscillospiraceae bacterium
CTTTCATTCACACAAGCGATTTTTTCAGCACTTTTCAGATACGGAACGCCCTCACTCATGCGTCAGGCAGTTATAGGAATTTCTGCGATATGTATGAACAATATTGCAAAAGGCTATGATGTACCTATGATAGCTGCTATATCAATAGTTCAGAAAATAACCTGGATAGGCGTTTCGGTTATAATCGGATTCGGACAGGGCTTTCAGCCTGTCTGTGGATTCAATATCGGTGCTGAAAGATATGACAGAGTAAGATATGCCTATAAATTCTGTACCGTTTTTTCAAGTATATTTATGCTTGTTTTTGGTGCTGTTGTATTTATGATGTCGGATAATCTTATTTCTGTTTTCAGAGATGACCCTTTAGTTATCGCAGACGGAACGCCAATGCTTCGTTTTCAGTGTATAACAGCCGTTACTCAGGGTATTATCGTTATGACGAATATGCTCCTGCAGAATATGGGAAAAACTTTCCTTTCATCATTTTTTGCTATGGCAAGACAGGGACTTTTTTATATTCCGATTATGTATATCTTTTCGTCTGCTTTCGGAATATGGGGAATATGGACAGCGCAGTCAGCAGCCGATGTTTTAACAGCACTTTTATCACTCCCTGCGATGTTTATGCTTTTGAAAGAACTCAGAGAAAAAGAAGAAACTGCAACAATATAATTTGTTGCAGTTTTATTTTTTTATTCTGTATAATGAATTGTTTTCTGTAAAAACTATCTTTCGGATTATATAAAAACGGAGGATTTTTGTTATGAAAAAATTTACCTATAAAATAACGGATGAAGTAGGTATTCATGCACGCCCGGCAGGGTATCTTGCAAAGAAAGCGAAAGAGTTCGAAAGCATTGTTACAATTGAGAAAAACGGAAAGAAAGCTACTGCCTCAAAACTTATGGCAGTTATGTCTTTAGGGGTCGAACAGGGCGATGAAGTAACTGTTACCATTGAAGGAAGCGACGAAGAAAAAGCGTCGGCAGAGATAAAAAAATTCTTTGAAGAAAATCTTTAAATCAGGGAGTTTATTATGACGATTTTTGAAGGAAAGGGAATATGCGATGCTGTCGCTATGGGAAAAATTTCTGTTATAAGAAAACAGAAAAAAGAAATCGAAAGAAAAAATATAACCGATGTAAATGGTGAAATAAAAAGACTTGAAAATGCGAAAGGCGAAGTTTTATCCGAACTTGAAACGATAAGGGAAAAGGCTGTCGGTAAAGTCGGAGAAGAGGGCGCCGCGATATTTGAAATCCATAAAATGATGATTGAAGATGAGGATTATAACGACTTTATCTTAAATATGATAAAGGATGAAAAAGTTTCTGCCGAATACTCGGTTTTTTCTGCCTCCGAAAAGTTTTCAGACAGGTTTTCTTCTATGGAAAACAGCTATATGAAATCCCGTGCTGCTGATATAAAAGAAATTTCTATGCGTCTTATAAATCACCTTTCGGGAGAATATGAAAATATAACAGAAGAAGAACAGGTAATAATCTGTGCTGAGGATTTATCCCCCGGAGAAACTATTCTTCTTGATAAAGAAAAAATACTTTCTTTCGTAACGGCAAAAGGTTCACTGAATTCACACACTGCTATTCTCGCTAAAAGTATGAATATCCCTGCTATTGTGAATACAGGTGATGAATTTCTTTCTCTTGTGAAAAACGGAGACTACGCAATAGTCGATGGCTTTTCGGGAAAATTCATTTTAAATCCCGATGAAGAAACTGTTCTCTGCTATAAGAAAAAAACAGATGAATATAAAGAAAAAGAAAGCCTTCTTTTATCTCTTAAAGGAAAAGAAAACAAAACCATTGACGGCAGAAGGATAGATGTTTTTGAGAATATCGGAAACGCAGAAGGTATAAAGGAAGTAAAAGAAAACGATGCTGACGGAATAGGGCTTTTCCGAAGCGAATTCATCTTTTTAGGGCGTGATGATTTCCCTTCTGAAGAAGAACAGTTTTCTGTCTATAAAAAGATTGCAGAAGAGATGTCTGGAAAAAAAGTTATCATAAGAACACTTGATATAGGTGCTGATAAACAGGTGGATTATTTTGGTATAACAGATGAAGAAAACCCTGCTTTGGGGCTTCGTGGAATAAGACTCTGCCTTTCAAGAAAAGATGTTTTTAAAACACAGCTTCGTGCTTTATATAAAGCCTCTGCATGTGGGAATATAAACATAATGTTCCCTATGATAACGAGCGAAACAGAGGTTGATGAAATTCTTTTTTTATGCGAAGAGGCAAGGGAAGAACTCAGAAAAGAGGAGATACCTTTTAACGAAAAAACCGAACTCGGAATAATGATAGAAACTCCTGCGGCAGCGATAATAAGCGATGACCTCGCAAAAAAGGTTTCATTTTTCAGTATAGGAACAAACGACCTTATTCAGTATACCCTTGCTTGTGACCGACAGAATTTATCTGTTGAAAAATTCTGTGATACACATCATAAAGCAATCTTAAAACTCATTGAAACGACGATAAAAAACGCTCATAAAAATGGTATATGGGTTGGTATCTGTGGCGAACTGGCTGCCGATATTTCTCTGACAGAAGCCTTTATCCGTATGGGTGTTGATGAACTTTCGGTTTCTCCACCATATGTTTTGAAACTTCGTGAAAAAATAAGAAATATAGATTTATCAAAGTAAAAAAAGAGGTGTATTTTAAAATACACCTCTTTCCTCTTTTAGTATTTAAGCGTTTTTAAATATGCTTTCTTTTCGTCTGAAATTCTGTAACTTTCAACGGATTTCTGTATTGTCTTGTTATGTGTTTTTCTGTCGAGAACTCTGTTTTCGATATAAGGGATAACTGCGTCATACTGCTTTGCGAGTGCTGTCGCGAAATACCACGCAACCACCATATGAACATAATATTCATCCGTTTTAAGAGAAGAAATCATTTCTGTGTGTTCGACAGAAAAATTATCTTCCAAAAAAACTTTATCCATTAAAAGAACAACAGCAAAGCGAACAGAATATGTTTCTTCAGAATAAATCCATTTTTTTATTTCGGGATAAATTTTCTCAGGGTTCTTTAAAAAAACCTTTGGTTTAGCACCATCGCAAGTCGCCCAGTTATCTATAAACGGAAGGAATTTCTGAAACTTTTCTAAACACTCATCATAATCCTTAATCATAGAGATTATAAACGAATGAAGATTGTTTTCCTCATAGTATTTATGTGGCAAATCAGCGAGAAATTCATCAATATCGGGATGAGAAAAATATTCCTTCGCAAGTTTTTTTACAACGGGTGCTCTTACGCCTATTACCTTTTCCTTTTCGGTCGCAGGCATTAAAGCAGAGTGAAAATCACGGTATTTTTCGTCAGAAAGCGAAAAAAGTTTCTCTCTTATTTCTTCTGTTATATTACTCATTTTCTGCTTTCTCCTTTTTCTTTCTGAAAACGAGGAGTTTGCTGAAAACATAATTCAAAACAAGTATCATAATCTGAACGCCGAGTTTTATTGCCATTTCGTTGAAAAGAAGAATTTCAACGAAAACGAACATCGAGAGAAGCTCAACCCCGAATGTGAAAATTCTTGCTGCATAGAATGAGATGAATTCTCTTAAAAAGCCCTTTCCCTTTTCCTTGCTTTCAAAAACAAGGATTTTGTTTGCGAAGAATGCAAATGTAACCGAGCATATCCATGATATAACGGTTGCGAGCATTGTCGAGCCTTCATTCATAAGTGCCTGAATTGAGGCGAGAGTTATGCCATCGGCAAAAATGGTTTTTGTGTCAGCACCGATAAGGTGTGCTAAAAACTGTGTTGCGAAAGAAACAACGGTTGTAAGCCCACCGACAATGATATACATAATCGGTTCTCTGTATTTTTTAAAGAGTTCGAGTATTTTCTTCATTTTAAAAACTTCCTTCAAAAGTAATGTAAACAGTATAACATAAACATAAGTATTTTTCAATATACTTGATTTTTTTACTGCAATATGCTACAATCTTTGCATAAACAACAATATTATATAAAACAGGAGAGATACCAAATGCCCACAGACATATTACCCAGTATAATCATAATAGCCGTTCTTCTTGTATTTTCAGCATTCTTTTCAGCATCAGAAACTGCTTTTTCGACCTGCAACAGAATAAAACTCAAAACACTTGCCGAAAAGGGACATAAGGGTGCTAGAAGAGCACTTAAAATCGCAGATGCTTTCGATAAAACACTTACAACAATCCTTATAGGAAACAATATAGTAAACATAGCTTCAACCTCAATCGCAACAACGCTTTTCGTAACACTTTTCGGTGATGCCGGCGCAGGAATAGCAACTGCTGTTATGACAGTTCTTGTTCTTATTTTCGGCGAAATCCTTCCTAAATCACTTGCAAAAGAAACTGCCGATGATGGTGTTGTATGGATGTCAGTTCCACTTAAATTCATAATGTTTATCTTAACTCCGTTTTCAGCGCTTTTCACACTGCTTAAAAACGGAATAATAAAACTTTTCAATGTTCGTTCGAGCAACACAGGTGTTACTGCAGATGAACTTCTCTACATAGTAAACGAAGGTGAAGAACAGGGCTCTCTCGATGAAGACGAAAGTGACCTTGTGCGTTCTGCTATTCTTTTCGACGGAAAGAATGCCGAGGATATTCTTGTCCCCAGAGTATCGCTTGTTGCAGTTGAGATAAATCAGTCAGTTGAAGAAATAAAGAAGGTCTTTGTCGAAGAAATGTATTCAAGACTTCCCGTTTATGAAAAAACAATCGACAGCATTGTCGGAATAATCACTTTCAAGAGCTTTATGCGACTTATGGAACAGGGAGGAACATCTATCCAGTCCATAATCCAGAAACCACTTTATGTTTCAACTTTAAAACCTATAAACGATATAATGCAGGAAATGCAGAAGTCAAAACAGCATATCGCCGTTGTTGTTGACCAGTTCGGTGGAACCGAGGGTATTGTTACAATGGAAGATATCATAGAAGAACTTGTCGGTGAAATCTATGATGAAAGCGATGAAGTTTTACAGCCTGTAATTCCTCTCGGCGATGATGCATATCTCATTTCGGGAGAACTTTCTGTAAACGATATGCTTGAAAAGTTAGGGCTTCCCGAAAACACAATTAAATCGGAATACACAACCGTTGCCGGATGGGCACTTGAACTTTTCGAGGGAATACCCGAGGAAAACCAGACCATAGACATCGAAAAATTTACTGTTACAGCAGTAAAACTCGATGAACAGCGTGTCGAAAAGGTAAGGGTTGTTGTTAAAAATTAAATAAAAAAGGGGAAAGAAAAGATGAAAAAAGCACTTACACTTGTCCTCGCACTTGCAATCACATTAGGGGTAACGGGTTGCACAAAGAAAACGGAAAATCCCACAGAAGAAACCTCACAGACAACTACTGTTGAAGAAAAGATTGAATTCGATGTAAAGGCTGCTTATGAGGCGAATAAGCTCTTGAATCTTCTCGAAACATCAGAGTCGGTAAGGGAAGCCTATGAATACAACGGAGAAATATCATACACTGAGTATTTTCTTGATGATGACGGGAATGTCGCTTTTATGAGCTATATGGAAGGCGATGAGGCTTTAGGAGGAAGTTACAAAGGCTTTGGTATTGATTGCTTTTTTGAAGATGACACACTCTATCTTACAAATTACATAACAGGAAGAGAAGAAATAGGATTTAACGATATCAGCATCGCATATTTCCTTGATGAATATAAGGTTACAGATGTCAAGGCAAACGGCGATTTCATAGAGGTTGAAATGAAAATCTCGGAAATATTTGAATGTGAGCCTATATTCGTAAAGTTCGAGAAAGACACTTTAAGGCTTGTTTCTTATGACGACGGCGTTGTTTTGACATATACATACGATGATTTCGGGAAGAAGGATTTTATCAAGAATCGTTTTGAGAAAAACAAGATAACAGTAACTTTTATTGTAGAAACCTATTCTGATGACGGCAGCAGTGAAACATCTGAAATCAAGGTTAAAATTCCCGAAAACAGTGTTTTATGTCCGCTTGAAACATTTGAAGGATATTTCGCCTATGCCGATGAAGGATACACACAGCCGATAGTTCTCGATCGCGACGCAGCTCCTTTCACAGACGGAATGACAATCTATCTCACAAACGCAGCAGGCTAAGGCACGGAGCCCGTGCAGGCATATCGTTACAAACTTTATTCTGAAAGTGAAAAACAGGCTCGGTAACAACAGAATTATTGCCTGACATATATCACAGAGCCCGTGCAGGCATATCGTTACGAACTTTGTTCTGAAAGTTAAATACAGGCTCGGTGACGACAGAATTAATTATCTGACCAGACATCACAGAGCCACCACGGGCATATTGACTTGGTAGCAAAAAAAACATCATAAATTTAAAATGGGGGAAATTTGTTATGGAAAATGAAATCTTAGTAAAAGTCTGTTCTAAGTGTGGAATTTTTAACAGCGAAAGAGCAGAAAAATGCGAATCATGTGGAACAAAACTCGATGAGGCGATAGGCAAGAAAGAAGCCGAAGAGTTAAGCGAAGAAATCGAAAAGAGAAACAAAAAAATCAGTGCTGATATTGCAGAAGCAAAATCCAGCGGACCTGCGGAAAAGAAAATAGACCTTCCCGTTTCGCCTTTCAGAAAAGTTCTCGGAATAATTATGGCTGTCGTAACAGTTGTTATGACTTTAGGAGCAATTATACTGATATTCTGTCCCAATCCTTTCGAGGGAAAGAATATGGCTTACGGAGAGATTATTATCGGCGGATTTCTTCTTGCTTTCATTATGGCGTATCTTACTGCGTTCTGTCTTTTCCCCGGAAAAGTATGGTCTGCTCAGCTTTATTATTCAAGTTATCGTTACAGTCAGGTTCCTATTCCTTCCGATCTCGCTCTTAATATGCAGTGCGTTGCATTCATATTCTTTACTCTTATGGCGATAGGATTTATCGTCCTTGAAGTCTGGATAATGTTTAAAGCCTTTACGGGAGTATAAATTTAAAAGTTCAGTAAAAAAGACAGCAAGGAAAAAGGAGCCCTTTTGGGCAATCCGTAATAAAAAATCAAGGGTATCGAGTTTATCGCTCGATACCCTTAATTATTTCTATACGGTCATTTTCTTAATACCTGCTGTCTTTTATTTTTTTCAGATAAACAGACTTAAAATATATGCTGCGGCACAAGCCCCTAAAGCAACGGTTACCATCGACTGATTGAAGAACGCAAGAACAACTGCAACCACAAGCCCTAAAGACGCTGAAAAAACATCACCCGTTGAATAGAATATAGCAGGGAATGTCATCGCACCGAGTACTGCGTAGGGAGTGTAGTGAAGAATACTTTTTACAAACTTTGATTTTATCTTCTTTCTGAATAAAACCATAGGCATCATTCTGATGATGTAGGTTACTCCTGCCATAACGATTATGTATAAAAATATATCTCTAAGCATCGTTTTCTTCCTCCTCGCTGTCGTCATGAGGGAAAATAGCAGCTGCTAAAACAGATGTTACAACAGCGCATATGATAATCGAAAATCCACTTGATATTCCTGAGAAAAAAGGAATATAATAAAGCAGGCAACTGAGTATTGCCGAGATGATAACAACAAAGGCAACACTTTTTTCTTTTCTCGCAGGGGGAATTATTATCGCTATGAACATTCCGTATATTGCAATGCCTAAAGCCGCCTTTATTTTAAGAGGCAGGATTTCTCCTGCCGAAGCACCGAGAAGAGTGCCCAACGTCCACCCCACAAACGGGAGGAGGATAAGACCATACATAAATCTTTTTCCGATTTCGCCCTTTTGTGAACAGGCAACTGCGAATATCTCATCCGTTATTCCGAAGGATGTTATAAAGCGATGAGGTATTGTAAACGATTTGTCAAGCTTCTGAGAAACAGAAATCGACATGAGAAAATATCTTAAATTTATTACAAGCTGAGTGAGTGCCATTTCGCCTAAGGAACCGAGTGATGCAATAATTCCGAGCGCTGCAACCTGACCTGCTGAAGTCAGGTTTGTCATCGAGATTATAACCGATGATAAAACAGAAAGCCCACCATTCACAGCCGATATTCCGAACCCGAATGAAACAGCGAGATACCCCAAAGCGATAGGTATTCCACATTTAAGGCCATATAAAAATGATTTGGGATTTTCTTTTGAAACTACTTTTTCTGACATTTTTCCATTACTTCCTGATAAAAATGATTTTCCACCGACTGATTATATCATATTCATAAAAAAAATGCAAATTTTAACGATGTGGTATAACCGTTTTACCATTTTCTTGGTAAAACGCGTTTTTTAAGAAATCCATTAATTTCGGGAAAAACTCGAATTCTGCGAAAAATTACTGTCCATAAATATTCTCTCAACTGCCACTTTTTGACTACTTACAAAAATATACATTTTTGTAACACCTTGACAAGCTAAATCAAGAAGAAAGATGATTTTCCAAAAATCTGACAAGAAGAAAAATAGAAAACGATGTTTCACTTTAAAAAATCACAGTCAATATTTTTACAAAAATTCCCAGAAACACCCTGAAAACGCTGTTTCATAAAATTCACACCAAAATGTTTAAAACCCTTAAAATCGGGATATTTTCCGTTACCCGACAAAATGCGTGCCAAGGGATAAAAAAGAGCGCTCCTGAAAACGCCTCTTTTGGTCATCCTGACATAGTTTTTTTATTGCACACATTACTAAAATGTGGTATACTATTAAATGTATAACCAAAATCTGAAAATGGAGTAGATTATATTGATTACCGAAATAAACGGTCTTAAAATAAATTATGAAATGAAAGGTGAGGGCGAAACGGTTGTCCTGCTTCACGGCTGGGGTGCAAATATCACTCTTTTCGCCGACCTTATCTCTCTCGTTTCACAGAAATACAGAGTAATCGCAGTTGATATGCCGGGCTTCGGAAAAAGTGAAGAACCCGATGAAAATTGGCAGGTAAGCGACTACTCGCAGTTTGTAATTGATTTTCTTTCTTCACTGGGCGTTAAGAAAGCAACCTTTTTAGGTCATTCATTCGGAGGAAGAGTTATTATAAAACTCGCTACCTGTTTTTCACTTCCCTTTGAAATCGACAAGATTATCCTTGTTGACAGCGCAGGAATTCTTCCTAAGAAAACACCAAAGCAGATAAGAAAACAGAAACGCTATAAGTTTATGAAGAAAGTTCTTCTTTCGCCACCTATAAAAACACTTTTCCCGAATGCGCTCAAAAAGCTTCAGGATAAATCAGGCTCTGCCGATTATAAAGCAGCGTCACCCGTTATGAGAAAAATTCTTGTTTCGGTTGTCAATGAAGACCTTGAACCTCTTCTTCCCAAAATAAAACAATCAACCCTTTTAATCTGGGGTGAAAACGATACAGCAACCCCTCTTTCAGACGGAAAGAGAATGGAAGAACTCATAGAAGATTCAGGACTTGTCACAATAAAGGACGCAGGGCATTATTCTTTCCTTGAGGGAAAATTCATCTTCAATCGTGTTATCTGTTCATTCTTGAAAATAGGAGAGTAAGTTTTTATCATGACCGAAATTATAATGTTCATAACAGTAGCGCTTTTTGTTACTATCGCAAGATATATGGGTGGCTTTCGTGAGCTTCATATGTTACAGCAGAATTCATATCAGTTTAAAAGTCATTTTAACAGAGCAAAACAGAATCATTATGTAAGCTATCTTCCTTATGTGATATTCCTTTGTGTTCCGGGGCTTATGTTAAGTCCGCTTTTTGAAATGAATGTTTCAGGGATTATTATAAAATCACTTCTCATAGTAGCATCTGTTATAAC
>JAZNQY010000116.1:0-2394 GCA_045590375.1 Oscillospiraceae bacterium
AGCTGACTGTGTTGCGAGAGTCTTCATTCTCTGAAGGATAGCGTCTGTTTCCTGGAGAGCACCTTCAAAAGTCTGAACCATTGAGATACCGTCCTGTGAGTTTGTAGATGCCTGGTTAAGACCAGCGATCTGTGAACGCATCTTTTCTGAGATTGCGAGGCCAGCAGCGTTGTCGCCTGCACGGTTGATTGAGTAACCTGATGAAAGCTTTTCAAGGTTCTTAGCGAGACCTGACTGGTTAACTCCTAAAAGTCGAGTTGAGTTCATTGCTGAAAGATTGTGTTGTACTACCATACTAATACCTCCTGTATTATTTTTCCGTCGAAATCTTTTCGACTAATTTAATGTAGTAGAAAGTCGGCAAAAACCTATTGCGCTTCGGTTTTATGCCCCACCGTTTATCCGGTGTGTTTCAACTTCTGTCTATTATATCGGCTGAGGTTTTCCAAACTTTAGTCTTTTTTTGAAAAAATTTCACTGTTCACAAATTGTTTACAATTTTAAAAAATCCCTGTCGTTTATGACAGGGATTTTTATGTTTGAGGATGATATTAATACATTCCACCCATACCACCTGCAGGCATTGCAGGAGCAGGGTTTTCTTCCTTGATATCTGTTACGAGGCTTTCTGTTGTGAGAACCATAGCTGCAACAGATGCTGCATTCTGGAGTGCTGAACGTGTAACCTTTGTAGGATCAACGATTCCTGCAGGAATCATATCTGTATAAACTTCGTTGTAAGCATCAAAGCCATAGCCGACTTTTCTTGAACGACGAACCTTATCTATGATAACGCTTCCTTCAAGACCTGCGTTAGCAGCAATCTGACGGAGAGGTTCTTCGAGTGCTTTAAGAACAATCTGTGCACCTGTCTTTTCATCGCCTGAAAGTGATGCTGTGAGTTTTTCAACTGAAGGGATAGCATTGATGAGTGCTGTTCCACCACCTGCAACGATACCTTCTTCAACAGCTGCCTTTGTTGCTGCGAGAGCGTCTTCGATACGGAGTTTCTTTTCCTTCATTTCGATTTCTGTTGCAGCACCGACTCTGATAACTGCTACACCACCTGAGAGCTTTGCGAGTCTTTCCTGAAGCTTTTCTCTGTCGAAATCAGATGTTGTTGTTTCAATCTGTGTCTTTATCTGAGCAACTCTTGCCTTGATAGCGTCAGCATCGCCAGCGCCATTAACGATGATTGTGTTTTCTTTCTGAACAACAACCTTCTGTGCTCTTCCGAGCTGTTCGATTGAAGCATCTTTAAGGTCAAGACCGATTTCTTCTGAAATAACCTGACCACCTGTAAGGATTGCGATATCCTGAAGCATTTCTTTTCTTCTGTCGCCAAAGCCTGGAGCCTTTACTGCAACACAAGTAAATGTTCCTCTGAGCTTATTTACAATGATTGTTGAGAGTGCTTCGCTTTCAACATCTTCAGCGATGATGAGGAGCTTCTTTCCTGACTGAACAATCTGTTCGAGAAGAGGAAGAATTTCCTGAATTGAAGAAATCTTCTTATCTGTGATAAGAATGAGAGCGTCATCGAGAACAGCTTCCATCTTATCTGTATCTGTTACCATATAGGGTGTGATGTATCCGCGATCGAACTGCATTCCTTCAACAACTTCTGAATATGTTTCGGCTGTCTTGCTTTCTTCGATTGTGATAACACCATCGGCTGTAACCTTATCCATAGCGTCGGCAATGAGTTTACCTACATTTTCATCAGCAGATGAAACTGTTGCTACTCTTGCGATATCTTCTGTTCCACTTACTGCCTTTGAGTTTGCAACGATAGCAGATACTGCTGTATCAACAGCCTTTGAAATACCCTTTTTAACTATCATGGGGTTAGCGCCTGCTGCGATATTCTTCATTCCTTCACGGATAAGTGCCTGTGCGAGAAGTGTTGCTGTTGTTGTACCGTCGCCTGCTGCGTCGTTTGTCTTTGTAGCAACTTCTCTTACAAGCTGAGCACCCATGTTTTCAAATGCGTTTTCGAGTTCGATTTCCTTTGCGATTGTAACACCGTCATTTGTGATGAGGGGTGCACCGAATTTCTTATCGAGAACAACGTTTCTTCCCTTAGGGCCTAATGTGATTTTAACTGTGTCTGCAAGTTTATCAATACCTGCCTGAAGCGATTTTCTCGCTTCTTCACCATAAATAATGTCTTTTGCCATTGTGATTTCTCTCCTTTATATATAAATAGTAGATTGAATTTACTTTACAACTGCGAGGATGTCATCCATCTTGACGATGATGTATTCTTCGCCGTCAACCTTGACATTTGTTCCACTATACTTCTGGATAAGTACCTTATCGCCCTTTTCAACTGTCATTGTAACATCTTTCTTTACTTCGCCTAGTGAGATAACTTCAGCGATTTCGGGCTTT
>JAZNQY010000117.1:0-9743 GCA_045590375.1 Oscillospiraceae bacterium
ATCGAAAAGAACGGAATAATCGCCTGAAAAATCCCTGCCGTAATAAACATCATATTTGGTGCAAAGGTTTACTATCGCATCGCCATGATAATCTGTATACTCTTCGCCGTCGGGAACAATTCTTCCGAAAAGAACGGCACCACCATCAAGATAAACTCTGTAAAGATTTTTTCCCTCTTTGAAAACACACTGGAAAGTTTCAGAAAAATCAGCTTCAACGAGAACATAATAGCGTGTATAGAAACCTACTTGTTTATTCTCGGCAGTTTCAGCATAAGA
The DNA here is from genome assembly GCA_045590375.1 of Oscillospiraceae bacterium. Classification (GTDB taxonomy): domain Bacteria; phylum Bacillota; class Clostridia; order Oscillospirales; family Ruminococcaceae; genus RGIG4131. Next base: position 280 of record JAZNQY010000117.1, read on the forward strand.
GCCTAAAATTTTATATGATGAAAGGGTTGTCTTATCGAGCCAGTATTCGACAGAGCCTTCGTAATATCCTGTCGAAGATCCTTTTGTTGCTTCTGAAAGTTCGTATATCTTTTCTTTATCCTTTGATTTTAATGCAGAGAAAAATTCTTCGACACACTTAATAGAAAATTCGTCTACCTCAGAGGGCATTCTTGTTATGGTTTCTTCTGTTTCAGAAACAGCAGGAGTTGTTGTTACAGAAGTTGTTTCTGTTATTTCTGTTGTTTCTGCTACGGGTGTATTTGTATCGGGGGTAGCTGTGCATCCCGAAAAGATGAAAAGCGAGAGAATAAGCATTATTATCTTTTTCATAGAAAAAACCTCCTTTTTTATAATACAACTCATATAGCAATTATTTTTCGGTGTTTACAAAAAAGTCGGGCAAAGGCAGTTTATCCTTTACCCGACATTAAAATACAAAACATTCGCCCTCTGTTTCAACGGGTGCTACCGAAAGTATGTAATCGCAGTTTCTTTTATATCCCGAAAGATAGTTTTCTATTGTGGTCTGTGCCTTTTCGGGAGTGTTGTTATGCTGGCTTAAATGCCCTAAAACAAAACGCATAGTTCCGTTTTTTATGAGATGTTCTATCTCTTTTGCGCAGTCTGAGTTTGAAAGATGACCTTTATCTGACGAAATACGCTTTTTGAGATAAAAAGGATAAGGTCCGTTTTTAAGCATATTTTCATCATAGTTTGCTTCTATATAAACAAGGTCGGCGCCTGTTATAGCGTTATCCACTTCATCGGTTATATAACCTAAATCTGTGCAGACAGCGCATATTTTGCCATCGGCAGTTTTTATTCTGTATCCACAGCTTTCATCAGTATCATGAGGGGTTTTAAAAAACGAAACCTCCATTTCGTCGATAAAAACGCTTTCTGTAAGCGAATTTATTTCTGAAACAACTGTTTCGCTTTCTTTTAGTTTCTTTGCTGTTAAAGGAAGTGCATAAACGGGGATACTATGCTTTGAGGTAAGTGTTTTTATTCCACCGATATGGTCGGAATGGTCGTGGGTAATGAATATCGCCTTTACAGACGATATTTCTATTCCACACTTTTCTAAAGCAACGGAAAATCTTTTATAAGAAACTCCGTCGTCGATAAGTATTCCACTTGTTTTACTTCCGATAAAAACGCAATTCCCACTGCTTGAACTGAAAAGCGGGTAAATTCTCGCCATTCTTATCCTCCGTTATGAGATTGCTTTTCTTACTTCTGTTCCACCAGGTGTTGTCTTTTTAACGACATCTGCACCAAGCCCACGAAGCTTTGCATCTAAATCTTCATATCCTCTTTCGATATGATAGATATCTTCGATTTCTGTAATTCCACTTGCTGAAAGACCTGCTATCATAAGCGCTGCGCCTGCACGAAGGTCTGTTGCCTTGACGGGTGCGCCCTGAAGCTGACCGACGCCATTGATAACGGCAACTCTTCCGTCAACCGAAATATCTGCGCCCATTCTTCTGAGTTCGTCAACATATCTGAAACGATTATCCCAGATGCCTTCTGTAACGATACTTGTTCCTTCGGCAAGGCAAAGAAGTGTTGCTATCTGAGGCTGCATATCTGTCGGGAAACCGGGATGTGGCATAGTTTTAACAGATGTTTTGACCAGTGGTCCATCAACTGAAATTCTTATGCTATCGTCAAATTCTTCGACATTGACGCCGATTTTTTCGAGTTTTGCTGTGATTGATTCAAGGTGTTTCGGGATAACATTCTTGATAAGAACATCGCCCTTTGTGGCTGCTGCTGCTATCATAAATGTTCCTGCTTCGATCTGGTCGGGAATAATTGAATATGTTGTTCCTTTAAGGAAACTTACCCCTCTTATCTTGATGACGTCAGTACCTGCGCCCATAATGTCAGCGCCCATCGAGTTCAAAAAGTTTGCAAGGTCAACTATATGGGGTTCTTTAGCTGCATTTTCGATAATTGTAAGACCGTTTGCCTTAACTGCTGCAAGCATAGCGTTTATCGTTGCACCGACAGATACCATATCAAGATAAATCTGTGAACCGAGAAGCATATCGGCTGTTGCATCAACCATTCCGTGATCAATGCCACATTCAGCACCCAAAGCCTGAAAAGCCTTTATATGCTGGTCGATAGGACGGGCACCGAGGTCACATCCACCGGGAAGCGCTACTCTTGCTTTTTTAAACTTTCCGAGAAGTGCGCCTATGAAATAATAGGAAGCTCTTAAATGTCTTGCCATTTCATAGGGTACAACTGCGTCTTTTATACCTGTTCCGTCAATACGGAGCGTTGTTTTATCTATAGTCTTGATATCTGCGCCCATTTCATAAAGAATTCTTATGATAATGGAAACGTCACTGATATCAGGAACATTTTCAAGTATACAGGGTTCGTCAGACAGAATTACAGCAGGAAGAATAGCAACGGCTGCATTTTTAGCGCCACTTATTTCAACCTCTCCTGTAAGGCGTCTTCCACCCTTAATAACGAATTTTTCCAATTCTTCATCTCCCTCGTAATGCTTGGCTGTTTTAAAAGACAGACATTACCTTTGGTATTATATCACAAATTTAAAGAAAAATAAATAGCTTTTTCAATAAAAGTCTTGACATTTTTAATATCGGTTAACATTTTTTTTAGTATAATCTGCCCAAACGCCATTTAAAAGAGGAGTTTTAACCCTGATATTCGACAATTTCTATGCTTTCTATTACAACCTGTTTCGCAGGAAGTGCTGTTGCAGGATCGATCTTTACTTCTGAGATTGCATAAACAACATCCATTCCTTCGAAGACCTGTCCGAAAACTGTATATCCGCCATCGAGGAAAGGAAGTCCTCCCTTTTCCATATAAAGAGCTTTCACTTCGTCTGTATATTTATACTGGTCGATGATTTCCTTTGTGAGAGGAACGGCTTCATTGGCATAGGTTTCGCCTTCTTTGGTGCATACGATATAGAACTGGCTTCCGTTTCCACCGTTCTGTGCGTGTGCATAAGCAACTGCGCCTGAGAAGTGGTAGAGGTTGGGAGCTGCATCAACTGCGAAATCCTGCCCCCATACGCTGTTTCCACCTGTGCCGTCGCCTCTGGGGTCGCCACCCTGAATTACAAAATCTTCTACAACACGATGATAGATGAGTTCATCATAATAATCCATTTCTGAGAGCCCCACAAAGTTTTCGACGCCCTTGGCTGCATATTCGGGGAAGAATTTAATCTTGATTTCGCCATAATCCTTAACCTTGATAACAGCAATCTTTTCTCCGACTTCGGGCATTGTAAAGTTTACGGGAGCTGTTGTTTCAGCTATTTTTTCTCCAACTAGGTCTTCTTTTCCACATCCTGAAAACATCATTGTAATCATTGATAAAGACAAAGCTGTAACTGCTATTTTCTTAAAGATTTTCATTTCACTTTTCTCCTTTATTTTTTATATGTTGTTATTTCAATGCTTTCGATTTTAACTTCTTCTGTAAATTTTGTTCTCGCTTCGGCATCGTTTGCGATACCACAGATTTCTTCGTAAACTTCCATTCCTTCAAAAACCTGACCGAAAACTGTATATTTTCCTGCGAAGTTAAGAACACCACCGTGTTCTATGTAGTTATCTATGAGCGCTTCGTTGCCATAGTCTTTTTTAAGCTGATTCAGCTGAGTTATCGTGTCTTCATCATACTCTATCGTGTTTACGAAGAGAAGTCTGTTTCCGACATCGGATGAATCATAATTCGGAGATACAGCACACACAGCGCCCTTGAATGTCCACATATGTTCTGTGATTTCATGAGGGAGAGCTGTTGTGTCTTCGGGGTTTCCACCTATGAAATAAACACCTGAAATTCCTGAAATGATTGTTGTTCCGTTATAAAAACCACTCTCTGCTGTCTTTATGAAATTATCAACTGTATTGGGAGCAAACTCAGGGAAAAGTGCGATTTTAAACTCTCCCCTGTCGGTTTTTACAACAGCTATCTGTCTTCCCTCTTCGATTTCATCGAGCTGTGTGAAGGTTGCGTTCGCAAGGTCAATATCAAGCCCTCCGAATTTACTTTCGGCAGCACGCCATTCGACGATTGAAATCGCGATGAGGATTGACGCCGAAACTACTGCTAAAACGGCAGTAACCTTGAAAAGTGTTTTAAGAAGAAGTCCTCTTCCGTTATCTTTTAAATCACGCAGATCATGCATATTTTTATACCTCGTTATCTCTTTGTAACTTTTGTTCCCTGTCTTGTTTCTTCGATGATATATCCCATTTCTGAAATCTTGTCACGAAGTTCATCGGCAAGGGCAAAGTTCTTTTCTTTTCTTGCGTTAGCTCTTTCTTCAACGAGCTTTGCTACCTCTTCGGGAAGTTCCTCGCCCTTTTCAGCCTCAGCCATTTTTCCGGCTTCTTCTATAAGACCTAATGAAAGAACTCTGTCGTAATCCTTAATGAGAGCAAGTTTTGTAGCAGCTGTTGTATCTGCCTTGAAAACATCTAAAAGTGCTGTTATTGCAAGAGAAGTATTGAGGTCATTTGCGAGCGCTTCATCGAATGACTTTCTGATTTCTGCGAAAGCGTTTTCGTCAACACTATCGTTTGCAGAAAGAAGCGGAACTATTCTCTGAATGATTTTTGTATATGCAACCTTTGCGTTATCGAGATTTTCAAATGAAAATGCAAGTGATTTTCTGTAATGTGACTGTAAGCAGAAAAATCTGTAAATAAGGGGATTGTATCCCTTTTCTTCGAGGAGAGAAACAGTTAAGAATTCTCCCTTTGATTTACTCATCTTTCCACCCTCTGTATTTAGGTGGTGAACATGGAACCAGTAGTTACACCAGTCGTGTCCTATATAAGCCTCACTCTGTGCGATTTCGTTTGTATGATGAGGAAATGCGTTATCAATTCCACCACAATGGATATCAAGATATTCGCCTAAGTATTTCATACTGATACAAGAACATTCGATATGCCAGCCGGGGTAACCTATTCCCCAGGGGCTATCCCATTTAAGTTCCTGATCGTCAAACTTTGATTTTGTAAACCAGAGAACAAAGTCAGCCTTGTTCTTCTTGTTGCTGTCCTCTTCAACGCCTTCACGGACACCTACTTCGAGGTCTTCCTGTTTGAAATCGCTGAAAACATAATATTTATCGAGCTTTGCTGTATCGAAATAGATATTTCCACCTGCTTCATAGGCATATCCCTTTTCGAGAAGTGATGTTATGACCTTTATGAATTCGTCGATACATTCTGTTGCAGGTTTAACGACATCGGGAGTTTTGATGTTGAGTTTATTACAGTCTGAAAAGAAAGCGTCTGTATAGAACTTTGCGATTTCCATAACTGTTTTATGCTCTCTTTTAGCGCCTTTGAGCATTTTATCATCGCCTGTGTCGCCGTCGCTTGTGAGGTGGCCTACATCGGTTATATTCATAACTCTTGTAACATCATATCCTGCATAACGGAGATATTTTTCTAAAATATCCTCCATAATATAGCTTCTTAAATTTCCGATATGTGCATAGTGGTAAACAGTAGGCCCACAGGTATACATTGAAACCTTGTTACCGTCTCTCGGGATAAAATCTTCTTTCTTATGAGAAAGGCTGTTGTATATTTTCATCTTATTTCTCCTTATTTAAGTTCGTTTATTTTCTTTTCAAGTTTTTCTATTCTTACAAGATGCTTGCAGAGTTCCTGTGAAACGGGGTCGGGAATATGAATCTGGTCGAGGTCGTTTTTCTGAACCTTCTTTCCGTTGCATTTTGCAAGTCTTGCAGGTGCGCCGACTGCTGTACAGTTAGGGGGAACTTCGTGAAGAACAACTGCATTAGCTGCGATTTTAGCGCCGTCGCCTACTTTGAAAGGCCCTAAAATCTTAGCCCCTGCGCCGACCATAACGTTATCGCCCAATGTCGGGTGACGCTTACCTGTGTCTTTACCTGTACCACCTAAGGTCACGCCCTGATACAAAAGGCAATTATCACCTATTTCTGTTGTTTCACCTATAACAACACCCATACCGTGATCTATGAAAAGACCTTTTCCGATTTTTGCAGCAGGGTGAATTTCTATTCCTGTTAAAAATCTCGCGAACTGTGAGATAATTCTTGCGACTGTTTTAAGCCCCATATTCTGAAAAGCGTGTGCTACTCTATACATAATAACTGCGTGAATACCAGAGTAGGTAAGCATTATTTCAAAACCACTACGAGCAGCCGGGTCTCTTTCCTGAACGGAACGGATATCCTCTTTTATAACTTCGATAATATTCGCCATATTCTCTCTCCTTTTCCTATATTTTTATAGTAAAAAAATAACGCCTCCCTGTGACATTTCTGTCAAAGGAGGCGACTTTTATTTCAAGCCACGGTTCCACTCCGTTTTCGGTGTAACTAATATACACCCTTAAAACCTTTAACGCAGGTTTTACGCAAAGGGATACTTTTTATCTTCACCCTTTAAGCTGACAGCCGCACTTCACATTCTTTGCATTATGCCCTCACACCTAACGGGCACTCTCTTAAAATACAAGCTGAACGCTACTCTGACTGCTACGCCTTTGAAATATTCGGTTCACACCTTATTATATGTCAATAACAAGAAAAATGCAAGTCTTTTTAAGGAAAATTACTTCATATCAAGGTATTTTCTCATCTGCCAGAGATAGCGCACTCCCGAAATGATTGTAAGGATTGTTGAAATCGCTATAAGGGCAAACGAAATATAAACCCCGACATCAAAAAATGTCTGTGAGAAAGGAATGATTGCTTTTTCGCAGAGTTCCATAAAAAGATAGATGAAAACAATAGCTACCATTGTGAATGCAGTTTTGAGTTTTCCCCATATATCAGCAGGAACGACAACGCCTTTTCCTGCTGTTACAAGGCGAAGGCCCGAAACCATAAATTCTCTTGAAACAATAATTATAACAGCAACGATAAGGAAAAGCTGCCATACGCTTCCCCAGCCTTCGAGAAATGAGAAGATTGTTTCTGATTTATTGAGCATACACATAAGCGCTGCTGTAACTAAAACCTTATCGGCAAGGGGGTCTAAAAACTTTCCGAAATCTGTTACGAGGTTATGCTTTCTTGCGATGTATCCGTCGAGGCAGTCGGTAACCGATGCTATAACGAAAACGAGTGCCGCTGCGAAATAATGTCCCCTGAAATCAATGAGGGAAAATGCAACGAAAAAGGGAACTAAAAGTATTCTTAAAAGTGTGAGTTTATTAGGCAAATTCATATCAGATAACTTCTCCTATCAAATCATAATCCATAGTGTCGTCTATACGGACTTTTACAAACTGTCCCATAGCGAGTTTTTCTTCTGACGAGAAGAATATCTTTCCGTCAATATCGGGGGCATCTGCCTTTGTTCTTCCGAAATAACATTCAGCCCAACGGTCAAAGCCTTCAACAACTGCTTCGACTACTTTTCCCATCATCTTATTGTTTTTCTGTTCTGAAATAACATTCTGCATTTCCATTATGATATCTGCTCTGTGCTGTCTTTCTTCCTCGTCAACCTGAGGAGTCATAAGAGCAGCTTTTGTTCCCTCTTCTTCTGAATAAGGGAAGCAGCCTAATCTGTCAAACTGCATTTCTTTAACAAATTCAGCGAGTTCTTCAAACTGTTCTTTTGTTTCTGTCGGAAAACCTGTGATGAGAGTTGTTCTTAAAACACAATCGGGCATTTTTTCACGGATTCTTGCAATAGTTTCTGTGAGTGATTTTTTATCGTCCTTTCTGTTCATTTTCTTTAAGATATCATCGTTACAATGCTGAATGGGAATATCGAGATATTTAACTATCTTTTCTTCATTTGCCATAACATCCAAAAGTTTATCTGTTATTCTTTCGGGATAGCAATAAAGAATACGAAGCCAACGGAGATTTTCTATCTTGCAGAGTTCTGTAAGAAGTTCGGGGAGTTTTGATTCGCCATATAAATCCTCGCCGTATCTTGTTGTATCCTGAGCAATAAGATTTATTTCTCTTACGCCGTTATCAACAAGATATTTTGCTTCTTTTACAACTTCTTCAATAGGGTTACTTCTGAAACGACCTCTTATCGAAGGAATAGCGCAGTATGAACAGCAGTTATCGCAACCCTCTGCAACCTTGAGGTAAGCGAAGAAAGGAAGTGTTGAGATAATTCTTCCACCTGTGAGAGAGAGTTTTTCCTTTTCATCAAAGCGTGAAATCTTTTCGCCTTCAGCGACTTTGTTTATTATTTCAACGATATCCTCGTTACAGCCTATTCCGATAACGGCATCTGCTTCTGAAATAAGCTCAGAAACTTCTTCTCTGTATCTTTCGGCGAGGCAACCTGTTATAACGACAGCCTTTATTCTGCCTTCTTTTTTGAGTGTGCAGAATTCTAAGATTGTTTCTATCGCTTCTTCCTTCGCAGACTGGATAAATCCACAGGTGTTGACGATAACAATATCGCAGAGACCTGCGTCATCTGAAAGTTCATATCCTGCTTTTTTGAGTTTGAACAGTATTCTTTCGGCATCAATCTGATTTTTTGAGCAACCGAGAGATACCATTCCGATTTTAAGCGCCATTTCAAAAATTCCCTTCGTTCAAAAATTCTTCCATAACGGAATTTATGTCATCATAGGTAAATCCCAGACGGACAAGGGCGTTTTTCGCTTTTATAACACCCTTTTCGTCATCGAGATATTTATAATATTTCTTTTCGATAAGTTCTCTTATGCTGTCTTTAAGGTCATAAAGATATTCTTCTGAAGCTTCTTCGATATCCGTTATATCAAGACCTTTTCTTTTCATCTCGTTGAAAGCACGGTATTTACCGTATTTTTTAACGGTGAAATAATACTTTGCGAGTTTTTTAGCATAAAGACTATCGTTTATAAGACCTATCTCTGTCATCTTATCGCAGACGGCAAAACAGACCTCTTGGCTGTAATTCTTTTCGAGTTTCGCATAGAGTTCTGAATATGAGTGGTCTCTTGCTTCAAGTATGTATAATGCCCGTTCTTTAGCACGGGTATATTCCGCATTATTCATCATCAGCCGGGTTGAATTCTTCAAAATCATCTTCAGCGTCTGCTACAATTGAACCTGCGGCTGATTTTTTAGCAGCTTCGGCAGCAGCCTTTACAGCTTCAACCTTCTTTGATTTTGTAGATGTCATTGCGATTTTTTCTTTCGATTCCATTATCTTGTCTTCGATTTCCTGCATAATTTCAGGATTCTGCTTCAAGAATTCCTTTGAATTATCTCTGCCCTGACCGAGTTTGTTTCCGTTATAGCTGAACCAAGCGCCACCCTTCTGGACAATTCCGAGTTCAACGGCAAGGTCTAAAACTTCGCCTACTCTTGAAATACCTTCGCCGTAGATAATATCAAATTCACATTCCTTGAAAGGAGGTGAAACCTTATTCTTAACAACCTTACATTTTGTTCTGTTTCC
>JAZNQY010000118.1:0-11596 GCA_045590375.1 Oscillospiraceae bacterium
GATTGATGTTACGAGTTCGGGGAGGCTTGTTCCCATCGCAACGATTGTAAGACCGATTAAAGTATCGCTCCATCCGATTGCCTTTGCGATAGTTGATGCGCCTGAAACTACAAAGTCACCACCGAACTTGACTGCTATTGCACCACCTAAGATAAAGAGGATGCTTTTCCATACAGGAAGGATTTTGATTTTATCGTCGTCATCTGTAACGGGGTTTTTCTTTGCTGAATAAATCATCCAGAGAAGATATGCTATGAAAATTACTATGAAAACAATACCGTCTATTCTGCCGACTGCCATTCCGATAAACGAAAGAACGGCGAAAAGAAGTGTGCAGATAATAGAGAAGGGGTATTCTTTTTTAAGAGTGTTTGTCTGTACTGTAATCGGCATAAAGAGTGAACATACGCCACATACCATCATAAGATTGAAGATGTTTGACCCTGTAACGTTACTTACGGCAAGTCCGTTACTGCCTTCTAATGAAGCTGTTATACTAACGGCACATTCGGGAAGGCTTGTTCCCATTGCGACAATGGTAAGACCGATTATCATTGATGAAACGCGAAGTCTTTTAGCGACGGATGAACTTCCGTCAACAAAAAAGTCGGCACCCTTTATAAGCAGAACAAAGCCTGCCACAAGGGATAAAATTGCGAGTAAAATTTCTATCATTTTTTCTCCTCCTGAAATTAAAAGGGCTTAAGTTCTGAAAGGTCAAACGGAGTTTCCTGATAAACGCAGTAGTTAAGCCAATTTGAGAAAAGCTGGTTTGCGTGACAACGCCATGTGAAAACGGGTTCGTTTTCGGGGTTGTCATCAGGGAAGTAGTTATAGGGGATTTCAATGGGAAGCCCCTTATCCTTATCTCTGAAATACTCGTTTGAAAGGGTATCTCTGTCGTATTCGGAATGACCTGTTATAAAGAACTGTCTGCCGTTTTTACTTGCGACCATATGAACGCCTGAAAGAGAAGATTCTGTTAAGATTTCAAGCTCTTCTACCTTTTCGATATCCTCTCTTTTAACCTCTGTATGTCTTGAATGGGGGACATAGAAAAGTTCGTCAAAGCCTTTTAAAATCTTATTTGAATAATTGACAAGATAATGAGGGAATATTCCGAACATCTTTTTGGGAAGGGCATATTTCGGAACATTATAATGACGATAAAGACCTGCCTGTGCGCCCCAGCAGATATGAAGCGTTGAAAAGACGTTTGTTCTTGTCCAGTCTAAGATTTCACAAAGCTCATCCCAATAGTCAACCTCTTCAAACTCAATCTGTTCAACGGGTGCACCTGTTATAATCATACCGTCATAACGATTATTCTTGATTTCATCAAAGGTTGTATAGAATTTTACAAGGTGGTCCTGTGATGTATTTTTTGAAACATGGGATTTTGTCTGAACAAAATCAATGTCAACCTGAATGGGTGTGTTTGAAAGAAGTCTTAAAATCTGTGTTTCGGTTTCTATCTTTTTGGGCATAAGATTTAAGATTGCGATTTTAAGGGGACGGATGTCCTGATGCTCTGCTCTGTCATCGGGCATTACGAAGATACGTTCTTCCTGTAAAGCTGAAAAAGCAGGGAGATTGCTTGGTATTTTGATAGGCATATATTACACCTCCTGAATTTCTTTGAAATAATACATAAAATTATATCATAAATAAGGCATCAAGTCAAGAAAACAGGCATAAGGTGGATATTCCCTAATGTACTGAATAAAACGCATCAAAATGCCAATAATCAGATTGAAAAAAATTTCGGGAGGTCTTTTAAGATGAGGACAAACAGACTTTTAATCGCTATGATGACAGGACTTATTTTTACCATGTCGGTTTCTTTTTCGGATTTGATGGATTTTGAGAAAAATCTTCGTGAGATAGAGAATAATGTTTTAAGGCTTCACATAATAGCAAATTCAGACAGCGAAAAGGACCAGTCTTTAAAGCTTATTGTAAGAGATGGTATACTTTCACAGTATTCGGATGTTTTTAAAAACCTTGATGGCATTGACGAAATTATTGATACGGCAAAAGAACATCTTTCGGAAATAGAACAGACTGCAGAAAAAATCATCAGGGAAAACGGATTTTTCTATGATGTTTCCTGCGAAGTTGTAAAGATGGATTTTGATAAAAAAGATTACGAAAACTTTACTATGCCGAAAGGATTTTATAATGCTTTAAGGATAAAAATCGGAAACGCAGAGGGAAAAAACTGGTGGTGTGTTATGTATCCTCCACTTTGTATTCCTGCGACTGCAGAAACGGATTTGTCGGAGTATCTCACAAAAGAAGAGATTGATATCATAACAAATCCGAAGCGATATGAAGTGAGATTCAAATGCGTTGAAATCTATGAGAAAATATTTGGACAGCAAAATCCGAATGGGTTGACGGGGGTATAGTTTTGGTGTAAAATTATAAAGGTAGAAGGAGGGCGAAATTTATGGTTGAATTTTTGCTTGGTGGTTCGGGAACAGGAAAATCCACAGAACTTATTTCGAAGATAAAAGAAGCTTCGGAAAAAGGCAGAAAATGCCTTGTTATAATTCCTGACCAGTTTTCTTTTGAATATGATAAAAAACTTTATAACGCCCTTGGTGCTGAAATGTATAACAATCTTACGGTTTTATCATTCGGCAGACTTTCATCGGACATATTTATGCATTTCGGTGGAAGAAGGGGGAGTTATGCGAGCGAGTGCACAAAGCTCGCTCTTACATATATTGCGATAAATAACATAAGAGAAAGCAAGGGATTTCTTTATTTCGGAAAAAGGTCACGTTCGGGTTCTTTTGCGAAGGCTGTAATGAACGAAATAAAGGAACTCTGTTATGCAGGGATTACAGCAGAAGATTTACTTTCGGCATCAGAAGCCTGCGACGGCAGGGGAAAGGCGAAGGCTAAAGATATTGCAAATATTTTTCTTGAATACGAAAGACTTCTTTCTGAAAAAAATCTCAAGGATAATATAAGCGATGTTGAATACGCATCAGAGGTTGCAAAAAACAAGGGGTATTTTAAGGGAACGGATGTTTTTATAGACGAATTCCAGACATTCCCCGCTGACCAGATGAAGATGATAGGGGTTATAGCTGAAAATGCCGATAACCTTACTGTTTGTCTTACTACGGATAACCCTGCGTCGAGACTCCCACTTTTTTCTGCTGTAAACAGAAGTTATGCGAGAATTCATAATATTGCAAAGAACAGTGGTTGTGAAATAAAAACAACTATTATGAAAACTCCTCATCGTTTTGTTTCAGAGGATATCGCTTTTCTTTCACAGAATATTTTCAGAAACAGACATGATGGAAAATTTATATCAGACAACATAAAGCTTGTTTTTGCAGGCGATATATATAAGGAATGTGAATATGTTTCGGCTGAGATAAAAAATCTTGTTATGGGTGGAATGAAATATTCCGACATCGCTGTTTTGACAAGAAATACAGATAGTTATTGCAGTATCATAGAAAGCACATTTGAACGCTATGACATTCCTGTTTTTATGGACATCAAAAAACCTCTTATGCACAAATCGGTTATGCTTATGATTGTTTCTGCACTTGAATATGCGTCATCAAAAAAGGTTTCGACAGAAACTGTTCTCAGATACATAAAAACAGGTCTTACAGGGGTTTCTGCCGAGGAAGCGGGGGTTCTTGACAATTTTGTATATCGCTTTGGCATAGATGGCGATTTATGGCTGAAAGAATTTATAAGAGAAGATACAGAAGAAAGAGAAACTGCTGAAAAGATAAGAGCGAAAGTTATTCCTTTACTTGAAAAATTCAGGGGAGAAATCAAAAATGCGACAGGGAAGGAAATCTGCAAAGCTGTCTTTTCACTTATGACAGAGAGTGGAGCTTATGATTATCTTTCAGCCGAAAGGTCACTTGACACGGAAAGTCTTGAAATAATAAGAGAACAGAAGCAGGTCTGGAATATGGTCTGTGATGTTCTGGATGAACTCTGTATAATACTCGGAGATGAAAAAATTCCCTCAAAGGAATTCGGCGAACTTTTCTTATGCATAGCATCGGGGGAAGAAATAGCAAATCCTCCTCAGACGCTTGATGCTGTTGTTTTTTCGGGAACGGAAAGAGCAAGGCTTTCTTCTCACAGAGCAGTGTTTGTGATAGGTGCTTCGGACGGGAATTTTCCTGCTGATGTTTCTGATAACGGTCTTTTCGGAAAAAGAGATATAAAAGCACTTTATGACGCAGGAATAGAACTCGATATAAACTCGAAATACAGAGTAAGCGAAGAAATATTCTTTGCATATAAAGCACTCACATCTCCATCGGAAAAGCTTTATATCACACACTCATATCTTGACGCATCGGGAACATCATTGTATCCTTCGAATGTTATAAAGAATACGGCAGATATGGCAGAAAATGATATAACGATTTCTGCTGATAATCTGGGTGCAATATTCTTTTCACGCACAAAGAAATCTGCTTATTACAATTTTGTATGTGAGTTTGACAAGAACAGCGAAGATTTTGCAACGCTCAGAAAATATCTTAAATCCGACAGTGAATATTCGGACAGAGTTGATTTTCTTGAAAAGACTGTTTTTGAGAAAAAGGAAACTTTGCGCCCTGATATTGCAAAGAAACTTTTTGGGAATAAGCTTTATATCTCTCCCAGCAGGTTTGAGGATTATCAGAATTGTCCGTTTATATATTTCTGTAAGAAAGGGCTTTCTATATATCCACTCGAAAAGATAGAATTCAACCCTTCGAATGTAGGAAATATAGTTCACCATTGTCTTTGTGAAATTCTGAAAAACACGGACAGAAACGGATTTCTTTCGATGACGGATGAAGACATCGGAAGAAAGGTTAGTATGCATTTTGATGAATATGTTGAAAAGAGCATGGGTGGAGAGTATGGAAAAGACGCAGATTTTATGCTTTCTTCTGACAACATAAAAAGGACTGTAAAAGAAATACTCAACCATCTTAAAGAAGAATTTTCACAGTCGGCATTCTATCCGTTTGCTTATGAAGCTTCGATTTCGGCAGGTGGAGAGGGATTTTCACCGAGAGTTATAACATCACAGAACGGGGTTGATGTCTGCTTTATCGGTAATGTTGACAGAGCTGATATTTTTGATAATGACAATGAAAAATTCATAAGAGTTGTTGACTATAAAACAGGCGACAAGGCGTTTTCTTTCAAGGATGTTTATTACGGAAAGAATATGCAGATGCTCATCTATCTTTATTCGATAGCCGAAAGTGTTGACAAGAGTATCCCTGCGGGAGTTTTATATATGCCTTCGCATACTGCAAAATCCGAGCTTGACAGAAATGCAACAAGAGAACAGACAAAATCGCATCTTGAAAAAAATTACAGGATGAGAGGCGTTGTTCTTGACAATGAAGACGTAGTCAAGGCGATGGAAGAAGAAAAGGGTGGGAAATATATTCCTGTAAACATCAATAAGGACGGCTCTTATTCCAAATCATCAAAACTTATGACAGCTGATGAATTTTCTGCCATGAAAAAATACATAGACAAAGTTGTCGGCGAAATGGCAGATAATCTTACATCCGGAAAAATAGAGGCATCACCTTTATGCAACGGGAATTCATCACCCTGTAACTACTGTGATTATTACAGCGTTTGTCTTAAATCGGCAAAAATGCCGGAAAGGGTTTATGACAAGGATGCCGAAAACAAAATGAAGGAAATTCTTTTGAAGGGAGGAAATGACTGATGGGCTTTACAGACGGACAGCTTAACGCCATAAATGCAAGAGGACAGAGTATTCTTGTTTCGGCAGGCGCAGGGAGTGGTAAGACAAGTGTTTTGATAGAAAGGCTTATAAAAATTCTTTCTGATGAAGAAAACAAGACACCTGCTGAGAGCGTTATTGTTGTTACTTTTACAAAAGACGCTGCATCACAGATAAGGCAGAGACTTTCTGTTGCGCTTGAAAAGAAGCTTTCTGAAGAGCCTGATAATTTGTGGCTTATGACTCAGCAGTCAAACCTTTGCTTTGCGAAAATTTCAACAATACATTCATTCTGTTTTGATATGATAAGAGACAACGCAGAACTTGCAGGAGTTTTATCGGATTTCAGGGTTGCTGATGAAAATGAAGAAAAAATCATCATTTCTGACGCTGTAAAAACTGTTATCGGAAATGTATCGCTGAAATCTCCCGATATGAAAAACGAACTCAGGGATTTTTTCTGTAACAAGAAAGAATATGAACTTTCTGAGGTTTTGAAGAAATTCTATAATTATGCAGTTTCTATGCCTTTTTATGAGGATGTTCTTTTGGATATTCTGAATGGTTTTTCAGGAAGCGATGATGATATAAAGAAAGAATATACAAGAATTCTTTCGGAACAGGTAAGGGAGTTTTCTGAAACTGCGCTTTTCTGCAAGGAGATTGCTGAAAGTGTTTCTGCTGTTGCTGTTGCAAAGGTTTTTGAAGAAGAACACAACGCTTTCAGGAGAGTGTCGGAAGAAATAACGGATGATAAAATTCCTTATGACGACAGGATAACGATGTTCGGTTCGGTTGATTTCAAAAGAATGCCGACATTCAGACCCGAAAATGAAATTGAGGATACAGTAAAGACACAGTACGGTTCTCTGAGAGATAAGTATAAAGAAAAATACAAGAATTTATGTAAAAATCATCTCTTCAGAAACTCTGACATAGAAGACGACAGGGAGATACATAAAAAGATACTTTCTTATCTTATAGAAATTGTCAAGCAGATTGACGATGAAGTTTCTGCGATAAAGGAAGAAAAGAACATTCTTACTTTTTCTGATGCGGAAAGGGTTTCTGTAAATCTTCTTTGTAAAAAAGATGATGACGGAAACATTGTAAAAACAGAACTTTCTGAAAATCTTTCAAAATATTACGGCGAGATAATGATAGACGAATATCAGGACTCCAACGCTATGCAGGACCTTATATTCAGGATGTTATCAAAAAAATCTGAAAATCTTTTTGCTGTAGGTGACATAAAACAGTCTATCTATCGTTTCAGACAATCAGACCCTACTATCTTTGCAGATGCTCTTAAATCGGCTGTTGAGTATAACGAGGCAGGAGAAAAGGAACCTGCTGTTATAAGACTCAATGAAAATTTCAGAAGCAGCAGTGATGTTGTTGATTTTGTAAATTTCACCTTTTCCCTTATTATGAGCGAAAAGGTAGGTGAAATAGATTATTCGGACAATCAGTCACTTAAAGCTTCGGCTGAATATCCCGAGCAGGACAGGGCGACGGAAATCATCATAATAAACGAAGAAGATGAGGAAGAGGCTGAGGAAGAAAATCTTATGGAAGAAAATGATGATGACAGCGAAAACTCGGATGAAGAAAAGATTGATGTCAAGGCTGTTAAATCAGAGGCTTCGGCAGTTGCATCAAAGATAAAAGAAATGCTTTCATCAGATGAAAAAACAGTAAGGGTTGACAAGGAAACTTTAAGAAGATGTCAGCCGAAGGATATCTGCATACTTACAAGAACAAGAAGTGCAGGACTTATTTTTGCCGAGGAACTTGAAAAGTATGGCATAAGGGTTGCCAACGAAGATGTAACAGGTTATCTTAAATCGGATGAAATGTCGGTTTTAATAAATCTTCTCAAAATAATTGACAATCCTCTGCTTGATATTCCTATGGCTTCGGTTATGATGTCGGCGATGTTTATGATTTCACCCGATGAAATGGCAAAGATAAGACTCTGTAAGAAAAAAGTTCCTCTTTACAGCGCTGTATGCGAAGCTGTTTTAAACGAAAATGAGGATTATTATCCTAAGCTGAAATCTTTCAAGGATAGTCTTGACAGACTGAGGTTTTTAGCAACGGGATACAGTCTTGAAAAGTTGATAAGAACGATTTATGACAGTACGGACTATCTTACTGTTATGCAACTTTATGGTGACGGTGAAAGAAAGAAGGCAAATCTTCGTCTTATACTCGAATATGCAAAGGGTTATGAACAGAACTATAACGGTGGACTTTCGGGATTTATAAGATACATAAACTCTGTTTTTGAAAATGGTGGAGATTTCAAAAAAGTTGCTATTTCTTCTGAAACGGATAATGTTGTCAGCATAAAGACAATACACAAATCAAAGGGGCTTGAATATCCTTTTGTTTTCCTTTGTTCAGTTTCGACGGCGTTCAACAAGAAAGACCTCAATTCGCAGATACAGACTGACGGCAAGAATGGAATAGGCTTTAAGATAAGAAACCGTGATGAACTGAAATATTATGACAGCATATATCATTTTGTTTATGAAAGAAGAAATATGTCTTATCTTGTGAGTGAAGAAATGCGACTTTTATATGTTGCTATGACAAGAGCAAAGGACAGGCTTTTCATTACTTTCAAGAATGATAAGAAGTTCCGTTCGGCACTTTCAAAGGCGACTGTTTCTCTTAACACAAACGGTGGAATAAACGAAAGTCTTACTGCAAGGGCAGAATGTATGGCAGACTGGATTTTACCCGTTCTTATGCTTCATCCCGATGGAAAATGCCTGAGGGAATTATGCAACGGATTTATGTGTAAACCATTCGGGTCTGCTCCCGGTGTGAAATTCACCGTATGGGAAGATGATGTTGTTTCGGTTGAGAAGAAACAAAAGGTTATGGCTGATGATAAAAAACTCAGCGAACTGAAAAAAGCGATAGAATATGACTATGACCTTTCACTTTCGAAAACGGCAGCTAAACTTACCGTTACTGAAATTGCTGCCGAAAACAGAGAAATGACTCTCAAAAGACCTAAGTTTGTTACATCTGAGGGTAAACTTTCGGGCGCTGAAAAGGGTACTGCCACACACCTTTTTATGCAGTACTGCGATATGAGTCTTGCAGAAAAGGATGTTTCTTCTGAAAGAGACAGGCTTTATGAAAACGGACTTTTAGGCAACAAGGAAAGCACGGCCATTGAAATTCCACTTATAGAAAAATTCTTCCGGTCAGAACTTTATTCACGTATGAAATCGGCAGAAAATTTAGAGAGAGAAAGAAAATTTCTTCTTCGCATCTCTGATATCGATGTTCCCGATGAACTGAAAAATGTCTATAAAAATACCGACGGAATGATTCAGGGTGTTATTGACTGTCTTTTTGAAGAGGATGACGGTATTGTTGTTGTCGACTATAAGACAGACTCATCAAAGGATGAAGCTGCGTTAAGAGCAGAATATGCACCTCAGCTTATACTCTATAAGGCAGCACTTGAGGCTGTTTACGGAAAAAGGGTAAAAGAGGCTGTTATATATTCATTCAGGCTCGGCAGGGAAATAAGAATTTCTGCATAATTTTTCAGAAAAGGGTATTGACAAACCTTACAAAGTCTGATAAAATAATTTAGTATCCTTGCTCATACCAATGAGTGTGGGCGAAATCCAGAAGGAGGTGTAACACAATGGCAAAAGTAACAGCTACTTACGAAACAATGCTCGTATTCAACACAAAGCTTGGCGAAGACGGTGTTAAGGCACTCGTTGAAAAGTTCAAGTCTTTAATCGAAGCTAACGGAACAATCGATTCAATCGATGACTGGGGCAAGCGTAAGCTCGCTTATGCTATTGAGGACGAAACAGAGGGTTATTATGTTCTTTACACATTTACATGTAAGCCTGATTTCCCTGCTGAACTCGAAAGAATCGTTAAGATTACAGACGGAGTTCTTCGTTCACTCGTAATAGCAAAGTAATCAGAAAGGGGTAATTGGTTATGTTGAATAAGGTAATAATCATGGGCAGACTCACTGCTGACCCTGAACTCAGACAGACAGCGTCGAACACAGCAAATTGTCGTTTCACAGTTGCCTGCGACAGAAATTTTTCTGCACAGGGACAGGAAAGACAGGCTGATTTTATTACTGTTGTTGCATGGAGACAGACTGCTGAATTTGTAAGCAGATACTTCAGAAAAGGCAGTATGATTGTTGTTGAAGGAAATCTGAGAACAGGTTCTTACACAGATAAGAAATACCCCGATGTAAAGCACTACACAACGGAAGTTTATGCTGATCAGGTTTACTTCGGTGAATCAAAGAAATCAGAAAGCACAGGAAACTATGTTGAAAACAGAAACTTCCAGGCACCCAAGCAGGAAGCACCAGCTCCATTACCTGAAAATTCAGAGACTCTTACAATAGGAAATCTCGGCGAATTTGAGGAAATTATCGGAGACGGAAGCCTGCCGTTCTAATTAAAAAAGATTCGATTAAATTTTGAAAAGGAGGGTTTTGTAATGGAAAGACAGGAAAGAGAAAACAAGGGCGGACGTATGCAGAGAAAGCCTCGTAAAAAGGTTTGTCAGTTCTGCGTTGACCGTGCTGAAAAGATAGACTACAAGGATATCGCAAAGCTCAAGAAGTGCATGACAGAACGTT
This sequence comes from Oscillospiraceae bacterium, assembly GCA_045590375.1. Classification (GTDB taxonomy): domain Bacteria; phylum Bacillota; class Clostridia; order Oscillospirales; family Ruminococcaceae; genus RGIG4131. The sequence continues at coordinate 10,410 of JAZNQY010000118.1, forward strand.
CAAAGATTCTTCCTCGCCGTGTAACAGGCACATGCGCTTATCATCAGAGAGAACTCACAATCGCTATCAAGAGAGCAAGACATCTTGCACTTATTCCTTACGTTAGCGACTAATTACAGAACTTTAAGCACCACTTTTAAAAGTGGTGCTTTTTTATTGACATTATAATATCAATGGTGTATAATATATATGACGGATAACGCAGATGTTCTGTGGGATTGGTCGGTTTTAAAAACAAACCATCGGGTTGTTTGGATTTTCCGGATAATCGGCAGGCTTTTATAAGAAAACAACGCATCTATGCGTTTTTTGCCACGCCTTTTCTTCGGGAAAAAGGCGTTTTTTATTTTGAAAGGAGCGTGGAGAAAACGGAAAATCGTATAGGTGTTATAGGGATAATAATCGAGTCTGACGAGGCTGTGAGCAAGGTCAACGAAACCTTGCACGAATATCGTGATATAATTGCAGCAAGACTGGGGCTTCCTTATCACGAAAGAAAATGCTCGGTAATATCAATCATAGTTGATGCTGACGCTGATAAAATCAGTGCACTTGCAGGGAACTTAGGAAAAATAGACGGAGTTTCTGCGAAATCGGCAATCCAGAAAAAGTAAAGGAGAATGAAAAATGTATAATCCGAAATCACTCAAAGCAGAAGAATTTATCTCACACGAGGAAATTTTATCGACACTTGAATATGCCGATAAAAACAAGGATAACATGGAACTTGTTGACCAGATAATCGCTAAGGCGAAGGAAAGAAAAGGTCTTTCACACAGAGAAGCATCGGTTCTTCTTGCTTGTGACAATGAAGAAAAAATCAAGGAAATCTATGCTCTCGCTGAACAGATAAAGAAGGATTTTTATGGTAACAGAATAGTTATGTTTGCTCCTCTTTATCTTTCAAACTACTGCGTAAACGGATGCGTTTACTGTCCTTATCATCTTAAAAACAAGCATATCGCAAGAAAGAAACTTACTCAGGAAGAAATCGAAAAGGAAGTTATCGCTTTACAGGATATGGGACACAAAAGACTTGCTATTGAAGCAGGTGAAGACCCTGTAAACAACCCTATTGAATACATCCTCGAAAGTATAAAGACTATCTATGCGATAAAGCATAAGAATGGTGCTATAAGAAGAGTAAATGTAAATATCGCAGCAACAACTGTTGAAAATTACAGAAA
>JAZNQY010000119.1:0-4268 GCA_045590375.1 Oscillospiraceae bacterium
GTTCTTAATCTTTCAGACAAATACAGAATTCCTACCTATCTTTATTATTATGAGGGATATAAAACCTCGGAGATAGGTGAAATGCTCGGTGAAAAGCCATCAACAATACAGACGCGCCTTGCCAAAGCGAGAGAATTATTAAAACTTGAACTGGAGGAAAAATAATGAAAGAAAAAGACCTTATAACAGCGTTTTCAGAAATCGTAGCCGATGAAAGTGCTAAAAACGAGATAGGGAGAAAAATTTTTATAAAACAGAAAGAAAAGAAATCAAGATTTTTCAAAAGACCTTTAATAGCAGTAGTAGCAGCTGCCTGCGTTTTCGCCTGCTCACTTCCCGTTGTTGCAGAGAGCGTAAAATCGCATCTTCGTGAAAAATTCCCTGAAGCAGAAACAATGCCCGAAAATATCCAGTATGCTTTTTATGAAGACAGCGATGACCATATAAAGATTACTGTCGAGGAATTTCTTTCGGATGAAATGAATGTTCTTATGACAGTTCATTATAAGGCGCTTGACGAAGAGGGAAAAGAATGGCTCATAAACCGTAATTTTGAGAACGATGCAGAAGCCTCACGCTCAATAGGAGTAGGCAGAAACGTCGGCTTCGGAATACACCCCGATATGCAGGATAATACAATAATCCACGGAGTGAATTATTCTTATAACACAGAAGAACTGAAAGAATCCTCAACAGAAACAGACCGTTTTTTTGTTACCTTCTATGAAGCGTCAGGCCGTGATTATGATTCGGCAAAGGGGATTTTTTCATACCCTATGCCAAGTGGCACAAAAACAGTTTATCTTGATACAAAGGGTAATGTTCCCGTGAGCGAATTTTCTCTTGCGTCAGATAAAATACCAAGTGAATATTTCACACCGACATATATGGAACTTTCAGACCTTTCATTCGTTATCTATGCTATGCAGCACGGCGTTTACGAAACATTTTCAGAACCGCGTCATTATGGCAACAGATGGATTTTGCCCGATGAAGAATATGATAATATAAGAATTTATTTTGTTAAGGCAGATGGCGAAAAGATAAGACTTGACGGCTGGATGAACGCCACTCATCCCGATGAAAAGAATAATCACAGCGACCTTGTTCTTTTATCAGGCAGACTTCCCGAAGGATTGAAGGCAGAAGATGTTGTTTCTCTTGAAATCAACGGCGTTGAATACAAATTAAGATAAAAAACGGGAGGGGATAACCCCTCCTTTTTTATTCTAAAACACAGAATTCTGAAAACTCTGCTTTGATATTTCTGTCTTTTACATAAAGTGAACATAAATTGTCGTTTTCGTCAACTGTTATTTCGTATTCTCCCTTTTCACATTCGCCCGTAAAAATTCTTTTTCCGTCATCCGTTTCAGAGCAGGGAAGAGATACTGCCTTAGCGCTGTGGTCGATACATTCCGAAAGAATGAGATAAAGATTATCATCGGGTGAATTTTCTTTTTCATTCGCAACAGTCATTCCGTGATATTCGGTAACTATGATGTTATCGGATAAAGAAATGCTTACACCCTCAAGTTCGGTGGGAGAATTTATTTCTGATTTCCATATTCCGTCGCCAAGCCTTGTCATATTGCAGGATATACTGTTTTCACCATAGTCTATCTCAGCACATACATTAAACAGTCTGTTTGTCATAGGTGTATCTTCCGATGGTGTCCTGTCGCATCCACAGAGGATAATGGTCATAGAAACCACTAAAACCAACAAATTTCTCATTTTTTTCATAGAAAAAGCCTCCTTTGTCTTTTAAGGACAAAAAAGGCTTTATTTTTATCTTTTAAGCATTTTAAAAACCGTCGGCAATTCCTTTATAACATCAGAAGGAAGCATACTCTGCATAGAGAGTTTTTCAGCAGTAATATCAGCTGCTTTTCCGAATATGTATGCCCCGGCAGCAGCAGCGTCTGTTCCTGAAAGACCTTGCGCAGCGAGTGATGCTATTATGCCTGTTAAAACATCTCCACTTCCACCTCTTGAAAGACCTGCATTTCCGTTTTCATTTATAAAAGAATATCCGTTGGCACCACATATTATAGTGGGATTTCCCTTTGAAAGAACAGTTATGCCATATTCCTTCGATAACTTTTCTACAACAGAAAATCTGTTTTCGAGAATTTCTTCAAGGGGAACACCAAGAAGCCTTGAAAGTTCCTTCGGGTGAGGAGTTATTACAACATCCGCCTTTATGTCCTTTAATATATCTATTCCTGTTCCCATAGCGTTTAGACCGTCAGCGTCAATAATAATCGGGCAGGAGAGATTTTTAAGAAGTGCTTTGAGAATTGAAAGCGTGTCCTCACTGTTTCCCATTCCACAACCTATCGAAACGGCAGTTGCGTTTTCACAAAGAGAAAGGATTTCCTTTTCGTTTGTCTGCGATATTGTTCCCATAGTTGTTTCTTTTAATGGAAGATATGTGCATTCATATATGTTTCCCGAAAGGCTTTCGCATACTGTTCGTGCAGAAGCGAGAGTCACAAGCCCTGCACCTGTTCTGAGTGCTGACATAGTAGAAAGCGCAGCAGCGCCCGGCATACGCTTCGAGCCTGCAATGTTCACGAGTTTGCCGTAGTCACCCTTGTTTGAATAAGGGTTTCTTTCTGGGATTACTTTTTCTATGAAATCATCTTCTGTTTTTATAACGGGAATAACTTTTCTTATGAGCGATTTGTCAATTCCTATGTCAGCAACAGTTATTTCGCCGAGATAGTCAGAAAGAGGCTTCATTCTCATTCCTACCTTTTCATAAGCGAATGTAACTGTATAATCGCATTTCATTGTGCCTTCGGATACTTTTCCGTCGGTGCAGTTTCCACCACTCACGACATCGACAGCGAGTTTTTTAGCAGCCGACCTTGCAGCAAATGAGAAACAAGCCTTGACCTGAGGAGGTAATTCTCCGTGAAAACCTGTTCCGAAAACAGCGTCAACAATAAGCGCCGATGATGAAAGCTTTGAGAAGATTTTTTCGTTGTTGTCATAAAGATTCAAAACCTCAGCATCACTTTCTCCGAGTTCGAGATAAGCCCTCATCGAAAGCTCTGTTTCGGGTTCGCCACACATAAGAACAACGGTAACGGGGTATCCACCCATAGAAAGCATTTTGGCAGCAACAAATCCGTCACCACCGTTGTTTCCGTTTCCACAGAAAAACACAATTCCGTAAGAGTGGTTTATGGGTAAAGAATAGATGAATTCAGCAAGCTTTTCACCTGCATTCTGCATAAGTTCTGCATAAGAAACGCCGTTTTTATCTGATAACGCTTCCAGTTCCTTCATTTTCTGTGGAGTGAGAAGATACATAAAAATTCCCCTTTATTATTCTTTGTTTATTGTGAGATAAGGCTCAATTAAAGACCTGATTCTCTCATCGGGAGAGAAGATAAGTCTGCATTCGCCGTGTGTCTTGTGGGTGAAATCGGCATAATAATCGCTGTAACCTTTTCCGTTTGTCATAAAAACAGTAAGACCTTCTTTTTCCTTTGCGTCTGTTATAATGCCGTATTCTGTGAATTTTTCAACCTTTATTGTGAGAAGTCTGCTTCTTGTTCTTTTAGCAACAATTTTGTCAACGTCAAGCTCGCCCTCGGTTATTATGTATTCGTATTCAACACCGAGATTGAGAATAAGAAAATAAGCACCTACTGCTATTCCGAGTGCAAGAATTGCGCCTACGGGCAAAAGACCTAAAATCGAAAAGAATAAGAAAAGCGCTACTGCAAGAATAAATCCTCCTGCGATTATAAGAACTCTTTTCAAAGTGTCAAGAGTTGTGTTTTCCTTGATTACAAGCTGTTCTGCATAAGTATCCATTTTTATCGGGTTCTCCTTTGGTTTGTGAAAAATATATAAAAACATTCCTGCCTTTATCTGAGATATTTTAGCATATTTTTTCAGAGATTTCAAGAAAAAGACTTGCAAAAGGCAAAAAAATTATATATAATGTAAAAGTAAACACAAAGACGGAGTACAGTAGTCTTCCGATTATGGTGCAGTTTCAGAGAGAAAAGCATTTGCTGCGAGCTTTTCGCACTACGGAATATGAATTTCACTCCCGAGTGGTTTTCCTTAAAGCATAAAGCGAGTAGGGGAAAACGTATGACTGCGTTATAGTCGGGGAAGTGATAGCTTCTTTAACAATCGGGTGGTTTATAAACAAGTGCAGTATAGCCTTGTCCTGTTTGTTGAAACGGGGCAGGCTTTTTTATTTGTGTTAAAAATTTTATTGAGGTGATAAAAATGTTGAA
>JAZNQY010000120.1:0-14181 GCA_045590375.1 Oscillospiraceae bacterium
AAACCATACAATGAGAAATTATATGCATGCAATCTTAATGATTTGGATACAGATGCAATGGGGAGATTTTTCCCGTATGCAAAACCAGAACAGATAATTGCAAACATGAAAAAATCAAATGTTCAGACATATAATAGTTCTTTTAGTTACCCTAAATCAGGTGCACAGTTTTTTGTTGATGTTATTACTAGAAAAATAGATAAAAATAAGGTTAATGAGGAGCTTGCGCGTCGTCAGATGGGATATGGCAGAGGCGGAAGAATGGCAATAGAAAAGGACACTGTTGAGTTTTTGTCAGGCGTAAGAGGTGGCTATACCTTAGGAAGTCCGATAACCATAAAAATTGAAAACCGTGACTGGAAAAACTGGGAAAATATAATGGGTGATGAGGTAGCAACCGATGAAAAAAGTGTAACAACTCCACGCCCGGGACACGCAGATTTAACAGGCGGAATGAAATACAATCACAGGGATTTGAGAAATGTTTTAGAGCGTGCAAGTGCAAGAGAAACAGCGGCAAGAGTTGCTGTTGGTGCAGTTTGCAAGCAGCTTTTAGAAAGCTTTTCTATTTATTCTGATGCAAGAGTGGTATGTGTCGGAGAAATTGAGGATAAATCAACTGTTTTTGACGAAGAGTTTTACAAGCGTGCAAAAGCATCGCCTGTAGGCTTTGGAGATATGAGTTCGGAGCTAAAAGCTATTGAATATATTGAAGATGCAAAAAAAACAGGAGAATCTGTTGGCGGAATTGCAGAAGTAAGTGTGAAAAACGTACCTGCCGGACTTGGAAGCTATGTTCAGTATGACAGAAAGCTTGACGCCAAGATTGCCTTTTCTGCTATGAGCATTCAGGCGGTAAAGGGTGTTGAATTTGGAATGGGGTTTTTGTGTGCAAAAACTCTCGGCTCATCTGTTCATGATGAGATTTTGTATAAAGAAGAAGGCTTTGCAAGAAAAACAAACAACGCAGGCGGAATTGAGGGCGGAATGTCAAACGGAGAGCCGATTGTGGTTCGTGCTGCGATGAAGCCGATACCGACTTTGTATTCGCCGTTATCAACTGTTGAAATTAATTCAAAGGAAGAGAAAAAAGCGTCTGTTGAGAGGTCTGATGTTTGTGCAATTTATGCATTTTCTGTTGTTTTGGATGCAGTGGTAAATTTTGAAATCGCAAATGCATTTTTGGAAAAATTTGGAAATGACTGTGTTGAAGATATTAAAAAATCTTATGAGATGTATATCGAAAGAATTAAGAAATATTGATTTGATGAGGAGTTAATATGCGTTATCCTGAGGGTACGCAGATTGCTGTAAGAAAAACTGACAAGGAAGTTTTGGTTATTTGTCATACATTTGAAAATGCAGGAGGGTGTTTTGATATAAATTCAGAAAATCTTGAATTGGTCGACAAATTCGGAGTAGATAATATATCTGTATCAGACGGAAAAATAATAGTTGACAAAATGGATGATTTTACTGCATGTGCAGCATTATTCCGTATAAAATAAAATATATATTAATGAGGAATTTAAAGGGAAAGAGAAATCTGACCCCAAAAAGGAGAAAAGAGTATGTATAATCCAAAATCAAATAAGGCAGAGGAATTTATCTGTCACGAGGAAATTTTAAGAACTTTAAAGTTTTCTGAAGAAAACAAAAATAATGTCGAATTGATTGACAAAATTTTAGAAAAAGCAAAAAAAAGAAAAGGTCTTACTCACGAAGAGGCTGCAGTTTTATTAGACTGCGATATTGAAGAAAAAAATCAGGAAATTTACAAGCTTGCAGAACAGATAAAGAAGGATTTTTACGGAAACAGAATAGTTATGTTTGCTCCTCTTTATCTTTCAAACTACTGTGTAAACGGATGTGTTTACTGTCCTTATCATCTTAAAAACAAGCATATCGCAAGAAAGAAACTTACTCAGGAAGAAATTGAAAAAGAAGTTATCGCTTTACAGGATATGGGACATAAGAGACTTGCCATAGAAGCAGGTGAAGACCCTGTAAACAATCCTATTGAATACATTCTTGAAAGTATAAAGACTATCTATGCGATAAAGCATAAGAATGGTGCTATAAGAAGAGTAAATGTAAATATCGCAGCAACAACTGTTGAAAATTACAGAAAGCTCAAAGAAGCAGGAATAGGCACATATATTCTCTTTCAGGAAACATATCACAAGGAAAGTTATGAACAGCTTCATCCGACAGGACCAAAGCACGACTATGCTTATCACACAGAAGCTATGGACAGAGCGATGGAGGGTGGAATTGACGACGTAGGTCTCGGCGTTCTTTTTGGACTCGAACTCTATCGTTATGAATTTGCAGGACTTCTTATGCATGCTGAACACCTTGAAGCTGTTCACGGAGTAGGTCCTCATACAATAAGCGTTCCTCGTCTTAAGAGAGCAGATGATATTGACCCCGACCAGTTTGATAATGGTATTTCAGATGAAATATTTGAAAAACTTTGCGCACTCATAAGAATTTCTGTTCCTTATACAGGAATGATTATCTCAACAAGAGAAAGTCAGGCTGTTCGTGAAAAGGTTATTAAACTCGGCGTTTCACAGATAAGTGGTGCTTCAAGAACATCTGTCGGTGGATACACAGAAGAAGAAAGACCTCACGATTCGGAACAGTTTGATGTTTCAGACCAGAGAACCCTTGACGAAGTTGTTCGCTGGCTTATGGAAATGGGATATATTCCTTCATTCTGCACAGCTTGTTACAGAGAGGGAAGAACAGGCGACAGATTTATGAGCCTTTGCAAAGCAGGTCAGATTCAGAACTGTTGTCATCCCAACGCACTTATGACACTCAAGGAATTCTTACTTGACTATGCTTCTCCCGAAACAAGAGAAATAGGCGAAAAGATTATAGAAGAAGAACTTTCTAACATTCCTAAGGATAAGGTAAGAGAAATCTGCAAGGAAAATCTCGTTAATATCGCAAACGGAAAGAGAGATTTCAGATTTTAACCGATGAGGTGGAATTATGATAAATGAACTCAATCAGACACCCAAGGCACTTAGAAAACATATAGGCATTTTCGGTTCGGCGAATGCAGGAAAATCAACGCTTGCAAATCTTATTTCCGGGCAGGAGGTTTCTCTTGTATCAAGTGTTGCAGGAACGACGACTGACCCTGTTTTCAAACCGATGGAACTTCTCCCCGTAGGGCCTGTTGTCATAATAGACACAGCAGGTCTTGACGATAACACCGAACTCGGAAGTTTAAGAACAGACAAGACATTAAAGCAGCTTGACAGTTGCGATATGGCACTTTATGTTTTTGCTCCCGATGAGGACGAAGAAAAGGTAAAGAAAAATCTTTCTATCTTCAAAGAGAGAAAAATTCCTGTTATCGTTATAGAAAATTTAAAAGGAAATTCATCTCCGTCGGGAAAAAACTTCGGATTTAAAACGATTTCAACGGATTTATCGGTTGAAAACTCTGTTGATATTGTTAAAAACTCAATTATAACAGCACTTTCGGGTGAGGATGAAGAAAAATCCATTACTGCTGATTTAGTAAAGAAAGGGGACACTGTTCTTCTTGTTATGCCTCAGGATTCTGCTGCACCCAAAGGCAGACTCATTATGCCTCAGGTTCAGGTTACAAGAGATTTGCTCGATAATGGATGTATCATCGTAAGCGTTACTACCGATAAGCTTTCTGACGCTTTATCAAAACTTAAAAATCCACCCGACCTTGTCATAACCGACTCGCAGGTTTTCGGTAAGGTGAACAGTATTCTTCCGAAAGAAATAAGACTGACATCCTTCTCTATGCTTATGGCTAAGAATAAGGGCGATATAGATGAATTTGTGAAGGGTGCAGAGGCTATAAGAAACCTATCTGACGGCGATAAGGTTCTTATAATAGAAAACTGTGCGCACCATATTATGAAGGATGATATTGCGAGAATAAAAATTCCGATGATGCTTAAAAAGTTTACGGGTAAGGAACTTGAAATCGTAAACATTTCGGGACAGAATGCATACCCCGACCTTTCTGATGTTAGTCTTGTAATTCATTGTGGTGGATGTATGATAAACAGAAAGACTATGCTTTCAAAGCAGAAGTATTTTAAAGAAAATGATATTCCGATGACTAATTTCGGGGTGGCTCTTGCTTTGATGAACGGAATACTTGAAAGAGTAGTTTATTAGTATTGTAAAATTGCATAAGCAGAATGTTGTGTGAGTATTCTTTTTGTAGGAAAATATCATTGAAAAAAATACCGTTTGATGATATACTTTAATTGACATAATTTTTTTATCAAGGAGGGGTTTTTATGAAGTATCTTGTACTTCTCTGCGACGGTATGGCTGACTATCCTGTTGAAGAACTGGGAAACAGAACACCTATGGAATGTGCTGAAAAACCTAATATGGATAAACTTGCGAAAAAATCAAAGGTAGGGCTTGTTAAAACTGTTGCTGACGGACTTAAACCGGGAAGTGATGTTGCTAACCTTTCTGTTTTAGGTTATGACCCTATGGTTTGTTATACAGGTCGTTCTCCTTTAGAAGCAGGTTCTATAGGAATTGACATGGCTGATGATGATGTTTCATTCAGATGCAATCTTGTTACTGTTTCTGACGAAGAAAAATATGAAGACAAAACTCTCGTTGACTACTGTGCTGATGACATTTCAACAGCAGAAGCGAAAGAACTTATCGAATTTTTAGCTAAAGAATTTGATAACGAAGAATTTAATCTCTATAGTGGCGTAAGTTATCGTCATTGTCTTATCTGGCATAAGGGAACTTTAGACCTCGGCAGTCTCACACCTCCTCATGACATCACGGGAAGAAAGGTTACTGAGTATGTTCCTATGCACGAAAATGCACAGAAACTCTATGAAATGATGAAGAAGTCTTATGACCTCCTGAAAGACCATCCTGTTAACAAGAAGAGAGAAGAAAAAGGTCTTCGCCCTGCTAACTCAATGTGGTTCTGGGGAGAGGGAAAGAGAGCAGCTTTGGAACCTTTCAAGGAAAAATTCGGTGTTAAGGGCTCGATGATTTCAGCTGTTGACCTTTTGAAAGGCATAGGCAAATTCTCTGAAATGAATGTTGTTTCGGTTGAAGGTGCAACAGGATATATTGATACAAATTTCGAAGGCAAGGCGAACGCTGCTATCAACGAATTCAAGAATGGCAGTGAACTTGTTTATGTTCATGTTGAAGCACCCGATGAGTGTGGACACAGAAATGAAGTTCAGAATAAGGTTAAATCGATAGGCATTATAGATAAGCTTATTTTAGACCCCGTTCTTTCATATCTTGAAAGCACAGGAGAAGATTTCAAGGTTCTTATCTGTCCTGACCATCCGACACCACTCTGTCTTAAAACTCATACAAACGATGCTGTTCCTTTTATGATTTATCATAAGAACGACGAAGTTGAGGGAGTAGACACTTTCAACGAAAAAACAGCAGGTGGTACTGGGGTTTTTGTCGAAAAGGGACCAACTCTTATGCAGAGCTTCATAAATGGTTGATTTTAGTTTTGAAATATAGTAAAATAGGGGTATAGCTTTTACAGCGACTTTAAAAGGGGTGAATGATATGCATTCTGTAACAGGAAAACTTTACTGCTTTTACGGTTATGGGTTAAGTGCATATTCACGCCATTATAAGCAAACCTTGTAAAATGAATAGCTGCGGATGGATTTTCGCAGCTATTTTTGATTTTTTAAAACACATCAAAGCTTTTATACGGAGGTAGAAAAGTATGAAAAAGATTGCAATAATTATGGGAAGTGACAGCGATTTTCCCGTTGTTAAGGACGCTGCTGTCGAACTAAAAAAACTCGGTATTCCCTATGAAGTAAGAGTAATGTCGGCACTCAGAACTCCCGATATGGCTGCTGAATTTTCAAAGAATGCTGAAAAGAACGGATTTGGTGCTATCATCGCAGCAGCAGGAATGGCTGCACATTTAGGTGGCGTTTTAGCAGCACACACAATCCTTCCTGTAATCGCTATTCCCATAAGTGGTTCAAGACTTGACGGAATGGATGCACTTCTTGCAACAGTTCAGATGCCTAAGGGTATCCCCGTTGCGACAGTTGCTATAAACGGTGCAGGAAACGCAGCGATACTTGCAGCACAGATGCTTGCACTTTCAGATAACGAAATTGCAGACAAGCTCCGTAAGATGAAGGAAGATATGGTTGCAGGCGTTATTGAAAAGGATAAGAAGCTCCAGGAAGAAGTTGCCAAACTTTAACAAAACAGGAGACAGAAAATGATAAATGTCGGAATGGGCGCAGTTTTTGCACTTGGTCTTTTAGGGATAATGGCTGCTATAATAATCGGGGCTTCGGTTGTATTCTTTATCATCTCGATGATTTTTCTCGGGTTCTGGATTCACAGAAAAGTCAATAAACTTGACTATCAGAAAGTATTTAAAGTTTCGTTTATTATCTATCTTCTGTTATCGATAACGGTTGTAGGTGTTCCTGTTGGATGCGTCGGAATTACAATGGCTGATTCTAAGGCAGAGAGAAATACTCCTCCCGAAGATTATATTAACCCCGGTGTTGAGCTTTCTGTAACGGCGTCTGAAATAGATGATGCGAGAGGTTTTGAAATTGACGGCGTCTTCTATAAGAGAATGAGTTATGATTTCTATGAATACCGTGAGGATGAAGTTCCTGTTGCTAAAGTTAAGGATGAATTCAGGAATATCTATGAAGTTAAAAACGCATCGGGCAAAAGACTTTTAAGATACAGAGGATATATCTACTGCAAAGAAAGCGATATGGAGTTTTTGGAGAAATTCTATACAACGCTTGATGATTACGATTATTATTTCTATGCCTATAAAGACGAAAAGATGAAGATAGACGATTTTTTGGATAAAGAATTTAATCTGACTGCAAACGCTTATGGCGCTTCGTCTGGCGTTCCCGACGGGACAAAATATTACTGCATAGAAAAACGCTCTCCCGATGGGGTTTATTCACTGGAGATAGATATATGCGTTACCCCTTCTTATGAGGTTTATAAATCGTCAGGAAGTTATAGTTATGATCTGAGAAATGAAGAACTTGAGAGAAAACTCAAGAATTATGCAATAAAATATAAGCATAATTACGACGAAGATTTAACGGAAGAGTAATTCGGGGGATTTATTATGATTATAGCAAATGTCGGATTCTGGGCGTTTATCGGCGGAATTATTTTGGCGGCTCTGGGTTTTGTAGTTGCGGTTATTTCTGTTGTTTCGACTACATTTTTCATTATCTCGATGATTTTTCTCGGATTCTGGATTCACAGAAAGAGAAACAAACTCGATTATCAGAAAGTCTTTAAGGTTTCGTTTATAATCTATCTTTCGCTTTCGATACTTACTGTTGCTGTTCCTGCTACATATGCGGCTGTGAGTGTTTCTCAGATGTTAGGTCCGGATGAAAAATATGTTGATACGGGTGTTGAAACGGAAGTAGATAATGATAGTTTTATTCTTGACGGAGTGAGATATAACGAGATAAATTGGTCATATTATCCGGGATTTACAAACGCGGATTACGAAAAGACACCTGTTGCAAATGCAAAAGGTAAAAAAATGAATATATATGAAATCAAAAACGATTCTGGTAAAAGACTTCTGGAATATAACGGGTTTGTGCACTGTTCATCAGAAGATTATGATTATATTACCAGTTATTACGAAAATCGTACAGACTGCAATTTTTATCTTGTATCAGATGATAAACAGGTTAAGATAGAAGGCTTTTCAAACGGATATTTTGAAAGAATAGAGACTATTGAAGAAACAGATACGGAATTTGTTGAATCAGAAACCGAAGAAATATCAGATGGAACAAGATACAAAATAGTCAGAGAGTCTCCTGATAAGGTTTACAAAGAAGAAAAAGATATTGTTTTTCTACACGGCAGGGTTTATCATAGCAGGAGCTGGCCTTATTATCATCTCGGCAATAAAGAATTTGAAGATAAACTTATAAAGTATATTGAAGAACTGAACAAACAATAAAGCAAAAGGATTTATATTTGAGGAGTTGAAATTAAATGGGCGGATTTTTTGGTGCTGTTTCAAAAAATGACTGCGTAACAGATGTATTTTTCGGAACAGACTATCATTCGCATCTCGGAACTAAAAGAGGCGGTATGACCTCTTATTCCGAAAGCAAGGGTTTTCAGAGAAGTATTCACAGCATTGAAAACTCACCTTTTCGTACAAAGTTTGAGAAGGATGTAGAAGGAATGGAGGGTAATATCTGCATAGGCGCTATATGCGACGCAGACCCACAGCCTATCCTTGTAAGGTCGAGATTCGGAAGTTATGCTATCTGTACTATTGGTATCATAAACAATGCCGAAGAACTTTCAAAGGAACTTCTTGAAAACGGATGCCTTAACTTTGAAACAATGAGTAGTGGAAACATAAATTCCGCATCGCTTATAGGTGCACTTATAGCACAGAAACCCACTTTCAGAGAGGGCATTAAATACGCACAGGAAAGAATAGACGGAACACTCTCACTTCTTATCATAACAAAAAGCTATATGATAGCATCGAGAGATAAACACGGAAGACTTCCTATAATAATCGGAAAAAGAGATGACGGTTATTGCGTTTCACTTGAATCGTTCGCATTCCAGAAACTCGGCTATGAAACCGAGAGGGAAATGAAACCCGGTGAAATTGTAAAAATCAAGGCTGACGGCGTTGAAACAATTTCAGAAGGAACAGACGAAATGCAGGTTTGTTCTTTCTTATGGACATATTACGGATACCCCAACGCAGTTTACGAAGGCGTTACCGTTGAAACAATGAGAACAAGAAACGGCGAGATAATGGCTGAAAATGACATAAATAACGGAACATTACCTGATGTTGACTTTGTATGTGGTGTTCCTGATTCGGGTGTTCCTCACGCAATAGGATATGCAAACAAGAGTGGTATTCCTTTTGCAAGACCGTTTATCAAATACACACCTACATGGCCTCGTAGCTTTATGCCACAGAGTCAGAAGATGAGAAGCCATGTTGCTAAAATGAAACTCATTCCTGTTCATGAACTTATCGAAGGAAAGAAACTTCTTTTCGTTGACGATAGTATCGTAAGAGGAACACAACTCAGAGAAACGGTTGAATTCCTTTATGCACACGGTGCTAAAGAGGTTCATATGCGTTCAGCTTGTCCTCCTATTATGTATGGATGTAAATTCCTTAACTTCTCGAGAAGCAACTCTGAAATGGAGCTTATCGCAAGACAGATAATCCATGAGTTTGAAGGAGAAGAGGGTGCTAAATATATCGCAGAGTATAGTGACACAAACACAGAAAGAGGAAAGAAGTTAAGAAAAGCAATATGCGAAAAACTTAAACTTACCTCACTCGAATATCAGTCGCTTGAGGGAACTGTAAAGGCGATAGGTCTTCCCGATTGCAAGCTCTGCACATACTGCTGGAACGGCAAAGAATAAGATTAAAACATTATGATAATAAAAGAAAGGAAAGATAATATGAAAAGTTTTTCAGACAGCTATAAGGATGCAGGCGTTGACGTTACTGCAGGTTACAAATCAGTTGAACTTATGAAAGCACATGTTGCAAGAACAAAGACAGAAGGCGTTATGTCAGGTATCGGTGGATTCGGTGGATTATTCGCACTCGGATGCAAGGATATGGAAGACCCTGTTCTTGTTTCGGGAACAGACGGAGTAGGAACAAAGATAAAGATTGCTTTTCTTATGGACAAACACGATACAGTTGGTATTGACTGTGTTGCTATGTGTGTAAACGATGTTATCTGCTGTGGCGCAAGCCCTCTTTTCTTCCTCGATTATATTGCTTGTGGAAAGAACTATCCCGAAAAGATTGCTGAAATCGTTTCAGGCGTTGCTGAAGGATGCGTTCAGGCTGAATGTGCTTTAATCGGTGGTGAAACAGCAGAACATCCCGGTCTTATGCCTGATGATGAATATGACCTTGCAGGTTTCTCGGTAGGCGTTGTTGACAGACCCAAGATTTTAAATCCCGAAAACCAGAAGGCAGGGGATGTTATGATTGCCATAAAGTCAAGTGGTGTTCATTCAAACGGATTTTCACTTGTAAGAAAGGTTTTTGATGTAAACGAAGAAAACCTCTCAAAATATTATGACGAACTCGGCGCTACTCTCGGCGAAACGCTCCTTACTCCTACAAGAATCTATGTTAAGGCAGTCAAGAGCCTTCTTGATTCAGTTAAGGTTAAGTCAATCTCACACATCACAGGTGGAGGATTCTATGAAAACATTCCGAGAGCGCTTCCTGAAGGACTTTCAGTAAAGATTAACAGAGCAGACGTTAAGGTTCTTCCTATTTTCGAACTTATCGCAAAGGTCGGAAATATTCCTGAAAGAGATATGTTCAACACATTCAATATGGGTGTTGGTATGACAGTTGTTGTTGACAAGGCAGATGTTGATGCAGCTATCAAGGCTATTGAAGCAGCAGGCGACGAAGCTTATGTTTTAGGCGAACTCTTTGACGGCGATGACGGCGTTGTTATCAACTGAGGTGAACTGATATGAAAAATATTGCAGTTCTCGTTTCAGGTGGAGGAACAAACCTTCAGGCGCTTATCGACGCTGAAAAAAGAGGGGAAACAGGAAACGGAAAAATCACCTGCGTAATCTCCTCGAAAGAAGACGCTTATGCTCTTGAAAGAGCGAAGAGCAACGGGATAAAAACTATCGTTCTTAGAAGAAAGGATTACCCCGATGTAGCGTCTTACAGCAAGGCTATGGCAGAAACTTTAAAGGCAGAAAATGCTGACCTTGTTGTTTATGCAGGATTTATGACAATCCTTGATGAACAGGTATGTAATGCATTCCCTTATAAAATGATAAATGTTCACCCTGCGCTTATTCCATCATTCTGTGGAAAAGGCTTTTACGGACTTCATGTTCACGAAGCAGCACTCGCTAAGGGAGTAAAACTCAGTGGTGCTACTGTTCATTTTGTAACGGAAGAATGCGACGGAGGACCTATCATCCTTCAGAAAGCCGTTGAAGTTAAAAACGGCGATACACCCGAAACTTTACAGAAAAGAATTATGGAAGAGGCTGAGTGGAAGATACTCCCTTATGCTGTAAAGCTTTTCTGTGATGACAAAATAGAAATAAGAAATGGCCTTGCTGTCGTTTCGGAATAAGAAAGGAAAGTTGCTATGAGAAACATTGCAGAAGAACTTCAGAGCCTCGAATACCACGGAAGAGGCATCATCCTCGGCAAATCAACAGATGGTAAGAAAGCCGTTATCGCTTATTTCATTATGGGAAGAAGCGAAAACAGCCGTAACAGAGTTTTTGTTACAGACGGCGACGGAATCAGAACACAGGCTTTCGATGAATCAAAGATGGTTGACCCACACCTCATCATCTACGCACCTGTAAGAGTTCTTGGAAACAAGACTATCGTTACAAACGGTGACCAGACAGATACTATCTACGAAGGTATGGACAAGCAGCTTACCTTTGAACAGTCACTCAGAACAAGAGAATTTGAAGATGACAAGCCCAACTTCACACCCAGAATTTCAGGTATCATTCATCTTGAAAACGGTGGAATGAATATGGCTATGTCAATCCTTAAGAGTGATGATGGCGACGACGCTTGCTGCATCAGAAACACATTCGCTTACAGCAACCCCAAGGCAGGCGAAGCAAGATTTATCCATACATATAAGGCAGCAGGAAATCCTCTTCCAAGCTATGAAGGCGAACCTAAGAAGCTTTCTGTTCCTGATATGGATATTGACGCTTTCACAAACTATGTTTGGGAAAACCTCAACGAAGAAAACAAGGTTTCACTCTTCACAAGATACATTGACCTTGAAACAGGCAAGGCAGAATCAAGAATAGTAAACAAAAATGTTTAATAGAAAAGGAGAAAGAATTATGAGCAAGGAACTCGAACTCAAATATGGTTGTAACCCCAACCAGAAACCTGCAAAAATCTTTACAGCAAACTGTGAACTTCCTATCGAAGTTCTCAACGGAAAGCCCGGTTACATCAACTTTATGGATGCTTTCAACGGATGGCAGCTTGTTAAGGAACTCAAAGAAGCAACAGGTCTTCCTGCTGCAACATCTTTCAAGCACGTTTCACCCGCAGGCGCTGCTGTAGGCGTTCCCCTTTCAGACACACTCAAGAAAATCTACTTTGTTGATGACCTCGAACTCTCACCCCTCGCTTGTGCTTATGCAAGAGCAAGAGGCGCTGACAGAATGTCATCTTACGGTGACTTTGTAGCACTTTCAGATGTTTGTGACAAGGAAACAGCTTTAATGCTCAAGAGAGAAGTTTCAGACGGCGTCATCGCTCCCGGATACACAGACGAAGCACTTGAAATCCTCAAGTCAAAGAGAAAGGGAACATACAACATCATCAAGATTGATGAAAACTACAAGCCCGATCCTATTGAACACAAGCAGGTTTTCGGTATCACATTTGAACAGGGAAGAAACGAAATCAAGTTCGGCGATGATACATTCGCAAACATGGTAACAGAAAACAAGAACCTTCCCGATGAAGCAAAGAGAGACCTTATCATCGCTCTCATCACACTCAAATACACACAGTCAAACAGCGTTTGCTATGCAAGAGACGGACAGGCAATCGGTATCGGTGCCGGTCAGCAGTCAAGAATTCACTGCACAAGACTTGCAGGTAACAAGGCTAACAACTGGTGGCTCCGTCAGAACCCCAAGGTTTTAGGTCTTCAGTTTGTTGACAATATCGGCCGTCCTGACAGAGATAACGCTATTGACGTTTACATTTCTGACGAATACGAAGATGTTCTCGCTGACGGAACATGGCAGACAATCTTTAAGGTTAAGCCTGAAGTTTTCACAAAGGAAGAACAGAAGGAATGGCTCACAAAGCTTGACAAGGTTTCACTCGGTTCAGACGCTTTCTTCCCCTTCGGTGACAATATCGAAAGAGCACACAAGACAGGCGTTGAATACATTGTTGAACCAGGTGGATCTATCCGTGATGACCATGTAATCGAAACATGCAACAAGTATGGTATCGCTATGGCATTCAACGGAATGAGACTTTTCCATCACTAATTTCAAAAATAAGGGCGACAAATTACTGTCGCCCTTAAAGTCGTATTTTAAGGAGAAATAAAAATGAAAAAAATAATACTCATTTCTCTTGTTATGGCAATGATGATGTCATTTACTGCCTGTATGAAGAAAGAAGAAGTAAAGGATGAAATAACTTTCAAGAGTTATATTGAGGATACAGTTCCTGAAGAAACAACAACAACTCCTGAGGAAACAACAACTCCTGAAGAAACAGAAGTTGTTATAGAAGAGACCACTGAAGAAATATCACAGGGTGATACTAAAATCGAAGAATTTGCTACAAACGGATGCAAGATAAAGATTGACGAACTTAAATGGCTTGATGTAAAGGGCTATCTCGAACTTTCAAAAATGACGTCAGAAAATCCAGAGGCGGCAATTGCTCTCGAACAAAAAATGAAGGCAACTTGCGATGCCGCTTATTATTATAAGTCACTTTCGGGTGCTAATCTTACAATAGCATCAATGGAAGTCGGCGAAGCTGCAAGTCAGATGGACCTTTCTGACAATATTATTGCCGGTATGCTTGCAAGTAACCTTGAAAAAGAACTTACTCAATCGGGCGTTATATTTGTTGGCGCAGAGATGGAAAAATTCAACGGCAACCCTAGTCTTGTTATCACTATTGAATCACCTGCATCTATGACAGGAACTGTTGATATGAAAGCGCAGATGTGCATATTCTACGAAGGAACATATCAGTATGCAGTTACATTTACAGCAGAAAAGGAAAACTTTGATAAATACAAGCCTGATTTTTACGAAGTTATGGATTCAATCACATTCAACTAATAAGAAAAGAGGAAAATGAAAATGAAGAAGATATTTATACTTTCTTTAGCAGTAATAATGCTTATGTCATTTACTGCTTGTTCAAAGAAAGAAGAACCACAGACACCTGACACAACAACCAATGCTTTAACTGAATACACACAGGATACAGAAGAAACAGAAGAAATTCCTGACGAAACAATCCCCGAAGAAACAGAAGCACCAAAGGAAACAACAACAGCTGTTCCCGAAGAAACAACTGATCCCGAAGAAACA
>JAZNQY010000121.1:0-6898 GCA_045590375.1 Oscillospiraceae bacterium
TTGGCGATATCGATAGAACGGACAGAAATGCCTTTCTCACGAAGAACGAGGATTGTTTCGAGATAGTTTTCCCCTGATTCAAGAAGCTTTGACATTCTGTTCACCTCCGTAAATTTATACCTTATAAAGTATATCACAAACCAAAACTCATTTCAAGGGTTTTTTGACCTATTAATTTCATTTTCGAATAATTGTGAAATATATACACTATCCCGAAAATGTAACAAAAAAATATGGATATTACAACAATAGCACCGAGGGAAAATCCACTCGGTGCTTTATAGGTTATGTTGTCATAATTCCTGTCCAGATGTCGTTTACCTTTTCAACACATTCAAAGTAAATCTGTGCTATCTTATCGGTAGGAATTTCAAGTTTTTCGGCAGATTCTGCCATCGCATTCCAGCTTGCCTTTTCATAGCAGAGGATAACATCATAAAGAAGACCACATCTTCCCTCTTTTGAAATAAGAGCTGTTTTTATATGTTCTGAAATAGGAAGTTCACGAAGAGCATCTTCAAGAGGAATCTGTGTGAGTTTTCCGAGAGTTGAGAACATTCCGAGAAGGTAGGCTTCTGTGTTGTCTATTGGAAGGTCCTTAGCGTGCTTTGAAAGCTGTTCTGCAAAATTTGCTCTGAGGAATGAAAGTTTTATGAGTTCATCGGGCATAGAGCCGTCACTCTGTCTGAAGCTGAGGAGATAAATCCACTGTTTGAGCTGGCTTATACCGAGAACGACGAGAGCCTGTTTTACTGTTGATGCCTTGTTTCTTAAAGCAAACCATGCTGAGTTTACGAGTTTGAGAAGTGCAAATGTAAGTGTTACATCTCGCGAAATTATTTCGGATACTTCGTCATAGTCAATTTCAGGCTTTGTAACGGCAACCATAAGAAGAAAGAAGTTGCCCTGTAAGAAGTCTGTCTTCTTGATGGTTGTAGGAAGTTTTTCGGCAACGAATGAGCCTTCGAAATAGTCACATCCGAGTTCTGTTGCTTCATCATAGGCTTCTTTTGTTTCAATACCGTAAGCAATAATCTTTTTATTGAAAGCCTTTGCTATCTGTATAATGCTTCCGAAGGTTGATGTATCACCATAACTGAAGCAGAGTCTGATATAGTCAACGCTATCGAGAATACCGAAATATCTAGGGAAGAACTGGAAATCGGTTATTGCGATTTTATAGCCGTTTTTACGGTATTCTATTATTGTGTCGTTTGATTTGGGGTCGATAAGAATAGAATCTTCAACGACCATAATGAGTTTATCGGGTGAGAACATTTCAGGAACTTTTCTTTCGAGAAGATTCCATGTGAAATTAAGGAAAACAGGCTTATTTCCTGTAAGACTATCGTTTCCCACCTGTGTGAGCATATTTGAAACTGCGTTGGCAGCTGCGTTTTCATCATCTGTTGCGTTAAGATTATCATCACAATAACGCATTTCATATCCGAGAACTTTCTGGTTAGCATCCATAATAGACTGTCGAACCATATATGCCATAATAAATAACCTCCCGAAAATTTACTAACCTTTATTATACTATATTTTCAAGGCTTTTTCAACCGTTTTGAGCAAAATGTCACCCTTGCATATTACATAAAAAACAGCACTCAAATCTATTGACTTTAACAATAAAATAAAGTATATTTACCTTATGTAAACAAGCCGAAAGGATTTATAGATATGACTGAAAATACAATAGAAATCACAAAAGCATTACTTGTTTCTGTTGATACAAATGATTTTGACAACGAGCGTTCTTTAGAAGAACTCAAGGAGCTTGCAAAGACAGCAGGAGTTGAGGTTGAGGCTGTTCTCACACAGAAACGACCTGCTATCGACACAGCCACTTGTATTGGTGACGGAAAGCTCTCGGAGGTTATCCCCCTTATTGAAGAAACGGGAATAAATCTTGCTATATTTGACCACGAACTTACTGCAAATCAGACAAGGAATATAGAAAATATCCTTGACATAAGAGTTATTGACAGAACAACGCTTATTCTCGATATTTTCGCACAAAGAGCACTTTCAAAAGAAGGAAGAATTCAGGTTGAACTTGCTCAGCAGAAATATCGTCTTCCAAGACTTGCAGGGCGAGGAATTGAAATGTCAAGACTCGGTGGTGGTGTAGGTACAAGAGGGCCGGGTGAAACAAAACTCGAAACAGACAAACGTCACATAAGAAGAAGAATAGAATTTCTTGAAGCAGAGCTTAAAGAACTTGAAAAGCGCAGAGAACTTCACAGAAAAAGAAGAAAAAAAGACGGCGTTTTAACGGCCGCTATCGTAGGATACACAAATGTCGGGAAATCAACGCTTTTAAACGCTCTTACAGATGCAGGTGTTATCGCTGAAAACAAGCTTTTTGCAACGCTTGATATAACATCACGTTCTATCGAGCTCCCTGACGGAAGGTCTGTTCTTTTGGTCGATACAGTAGGTCTTATAAGCAGACTTCCTCATCATCTTGTCGAAGCTTTCAAAAGTACACTTGAAGAAGCAGCGAATGCAGATATCATTCTTCACATATCGGATATAAGTTCGGATGATGCAGCAGAGCAGGCAAAAGTTACCAAAGAACTTCTTTCTGAACTCGGATGCGACGGAATACCCGTTATCGATGTTCTTAACAAATGTGATTGTCTTTCTGAACCTGAATGTATAAAAGAAAATGATACAACTGTAAAGATTTCAGCCAAAAACAGAGAAGGATTTGACAGTCTTCTCTCTTGTATCGCAAAAAATCTTCCCGAAACTGCAAGAAGAGTAAAACTTCTTATTCCCTATGATAAGACTTCGCTCCTTAATCTTATCCGTGAAGATGGCAAAATTTTCTCTGAAGAATACATCGAAAACGGAACTTTAATTGATGCTCTCGTTGATATAAAGATTTTTTACAAAGTTGAAGACTACATCTGTGAGTAAAGCTGAAAGTACCGAAAAATCGGGAAATGCAACCATCGGTTGACAAATTTCCAAGCCCTGTTGGTAGACTGCAACCGATGAAAAATGGTATAATTTGCTCATAGAAAGAGAAAAATCTTTCAACGAAAGGAGAAGTATTCTATGATACTTGCAGACAAAATAATAAACCTTAGAAAAAAGAACGGATGGTCACAGGAAGAACTCGCTAATCAGTTAGGAGTAAGCAGACAGTCTGTATCTAAATATGAAAGTGCGCAGGCTATTCCTGATATGGACAAAATCTTAAAGCTCAGCAATATTTTCGGTGTTACAACAGACTATCTTATAAAAGATGAAATCGAAGACGAAGAACCGACATACTCTGATGTTGTTGAATATGATAATGATGACACACCTGTAAGAAAAGTTTCTGTTGAAGAAGCAAACGAACTTATCGCTTACAGAAAGAAAACTGCTTTACCCATAGGAATAGCAACATTCCTCTGCATAATCTCGCCTATAACACTTATCGTTCTTGCAGCAGTTTCTGAAATGGAAAATTCGGTGATAACCGAAACTGTCGCTGCAGCCATCGGAATAGGTGTTCTTTTAGCACTTGTATTCACAGCAATTCCCATCTTTATAATAAACAGTGGAAAATCAGAAAAATTCGAGTTTCTTGAAAAAGAAAAAATTGAAACAGCTTATGGTGTTTCGGGAATTATGAAGGATGCTAAAGAAAAATTCACTCCGAAATACACAATATTCAACACAATAGGCATTATGCTTTGCGTTATCGCAGTTATTCCCCTTGTTGTTTCGGCAATACTTACTGAAAATGCACTTGTTGTATGCTCAATGGTTGGTCTTCTTCTCTTTATGATAGCAGTAGGCGTTTTCCTTATTATTCAGGTAAATCACGTTATGTCAGCCTATGATTCGCTTCTCGAAGAGGGCGATTACAGCAAGGAAAGAAAAAGCAACAGAAGAAAATTTGGTGGAATAGCAACTGCATACTGGCTTATTGCAACAGCAATTTATCTTGCTATCAGTTTTATAACAAACTTATGGGATTATACATGGATTGTATGGCCTGTTGCAGGCGTTCTTTACCCTGTTTTCATCTTCATTGTCAAAACGGTTACACAAAATAAAGACTAAAATTCAAGGAGTGTTTTCTATGGGAGTATGGTGGGCTTTCTTCATCTGTAACATTATCCTGCCGTTGATATTTATACTCGGTGGGTGGTTTCTGAAAAAATATTATCCTAAAAAAATCAATAGCGCAGTAGGTTACAGAACAAAACGCGCGATGAAAAACGAAGATACCTGGAAATTCGCAAATGAATACTGTGGAAAGTTATGGATAAAAACAGGTCTTATAATGATTCCTATAACAATACTTATACAGATCCCCTATTATAAAAGTTCGGAAGACGTTTTAAGCACACTTTGCATAGTTATAAACACGATTCAGATAATTGTGCTTTTATGCAGTCTGATACCCGTTGAAAACGCCCTTAAAAAGACATTTGATGAAAACGGAAACAGAAAATAAATAAACCCTGAGAGGATTTCCTCTCAGGGTTTTGTGTTTAGTCTTTGATAAGTTCGATAAGGTTCTTTATAAGCTCCTTGATCTGTGGCTTTGAGTACTGTGCGTTGGCACCTACCGATTCGCCCTTGAGTCTCATCTGGTCATTGATGAGTGATGAGAAAAGCATAACGGGAATATGACGGAGAGTTCTGTCATCCTTGATAAGCTTTGTGAGATGATGACCGTCCATCTTGGGCATTTCAATATCACTTACAACGCAGGCAATATGTGAAAGGATATCATCGCAGTCTTTATACTGGCTGACAAATTCCCATGCTTCTTCGCCATCGCCGAATGAATGGATATTTGTAAATCCCTTATCTTTGAGTGCATCAACGATAAGACGGTTGAGAAGCGGTGAGTCGTCTGCAACAACGATGCATTTTGTGCTGTCTGCAAGGCTTGGGCCTTCAATAAGGTCAATACCTTCTGAATCGAGTGCTGCGCCGTGATGAAGGTCTGCTACTATCTTTTCAAAGTCGAGAATAACGATAATTCTGCCATTTACCTTTGCGATACCTGTTGCCATACCTGATGCCAATGACATTCCATCACCCGTTACAACGCTGGGTGGTTTTGAAATATCACTCCAGGAAATTCTCTGAATGCCCTTTACGCTTGAAACATGGAAGCCGATATCCATACGGTTGAACTGGCATATAATAAACATACCCTGACTACCTTCTGGCATAGGCGCTTTTACTACTTTGTGAAGGTCTACAACAGAGATAAGCTTATCTCTGGGAATGAATACGCCTTCAACTTCGGGCGCAGATTCGGGTATCGGAGTAAGTTCATGATAGAACATGACTTCGTTTACCTTTGCGATATTTATACCGAACGAATTTGAACCAACCATAAATTCAAGAAGTTCGAGTTCGTTTGTTCCACTTTCGAGGAGAATTTTTGATTCCATAAAACGAAAGCCCCCTTTATGTTAAACTTAAACAATAATCTTTTGATAAGTATAACATATTTATATAAAAATTACAATAGATTATTTGCTGTAATATCATACAAATTTTAGAGCTTAAATTTTATAAAAAGGCTATCTGAGTAGTACTTCACGCATCTGACCAAGCAGTTTCTTCTCTCTTCTTGACACCTGAACCTGAGTCATTCCGAGAGTTTTTGCTGTATCAGACTGAGTTTTGTTTTCGAAATATCGCATATAAATCAGCTTTCTGTCCTCTGAAGGAAGTTCGCTCATAACCTGAGAAAGCGAAATAGAATCACCTATTTCTTCATCGGGTGAAGGAACAGGAATATCAACCTCAGAACTATTGTCGTCATAGCAGGCTGTAAGTGAAACGGGTGGTGCACTGACACAAAGCGCTTCTGAAATCATTTCAGGAGTTGTTGAAAGTTTTTCGGCGAGTTCTGAAACTGTCGGGTCTTTACCTGTTTCTTTAATTATCTTTTCACGCAGTCTTACAGTTTTAAGAGAAAGTTCTTTTAAACTACGACTTACCTTTATCGTTCCACCATCTCTGAAAAGACGCTTTATTTCTCCCAAAATAACAGGAACGGCATAGGTTGAAAACTTAACTCCCCTTGATTCATCAAAAGCCTTTGCAGCTTTTAAAAGTCCTATACAGCCTGCTGAATACATATCTTCATATTCTATTCCTTTTCCACGGAAACGGTTTGCGCAGAGATGGACAAGTCCTAAATTCTGTTCTATGAAAGCGGCGTTAGCAGTATCCAAAATTCTGCCTCCTTTTTGAAAAATATGTATTACCGCCTTGATATTTTTTTCTGCATTGTAACAACTGTTCCGACACCGACTTTGCTCTTGACTGTCAGTTTATCCATAAAACTTTCCATAACAGCAAAACCGAGTCCTGCCCTTTCGTCTTCAGGCGCTGTTGTGAACATAGGTTCGAGTGCTTTTTCTATGTCGGGTATTCCGCAACCTTTATCCTTTATTCTGATATAAAAAATATTTCCTTCTAAAATTCTTGCGGTTATCTCTATTGTTCCTACTGTATCTCCGTATGCATGGACTATACAGTTTGTTACCGCTTCAGAAACCGCTGTTCTTATATCAGACAACTCGTCCATTCTTGGATCAAGAAGGATTGCGAACGACGCTACTGCCGATCTTGAAAAACTTTCATTCACTGACCTTGAAAGAAAAGAAATTTTCATCTCATTGATTATCTTCATTTTTACATCTCCCGATAGTTATGATTTTGTCGAGTCCCGATATTTTCAAGACTTTGTTTATACCGCGTGGGGCGTTTACAACTTCTACTCCCCCGCCGTTTTCTTTCATAAGTTTATATCTTCCCATAATAAAACCTATACCCGAACTATCCATAAAACTTACATCAGAAAAATCAAGCATAAGTTTATGCGGATTCAGGCCGATAATTTTCTCATCAAGTTCCG
>JAZNQY010000122.1:0-9345 GCA_045590375.1 Oscillospiraceae bacterium
CAGATATGCAACAGATTTATAAAGCATCCTCTTGAAGCTGTAAAGGTAGGCGAAATAGTTAAGGTAAGAGTTCTTGATGTTGATGTTAAGAGAAAGAGAATTTCTCTCACTATGCGTCTTGACGAAAAGAAGTAATTTATGAGAAGAATAGATTTTGTTGTAGAGCCGTCTTATGACGGCTTTACTGTTGAAAAATACCTTATGTCTGTCAAGGGGCTTTCGAGAAAGCTTATCACAAAGATAAAATATTCCGAAGGAATTATGATAAACGGCGTTGTTTCAAGAACTGTTGACATCATAAAATCGGGCGACAATATTTCTGTTGTTATGGAGGATGAAAAATGTCTTGAGGAAAATCTGTCGCTTGATATTCCGATAGCATATGATGACGATGATATTGTTGTTTTCAATAAGCCCTACGGGACACCCGTTCATCCTTCGATAAGGCATTATAACGACACTTTAGGAAACTATTTTTCTGCACTTTTCAAGGGTGTTTCATTCAGACCCGTAAATCGTCTTGACAAGGATACTTCGGGGCTTTGTGTTGTTGCTAAAAATGCTTTTGCAGCAGCAGAGTTACAGAAAAGCGTTGACAAGATTTATTATGCTGTTGTCAAGGGAAATCCCGATGATGAGGGAGAGATAAATCTTCCTATTGCAAGAGAAGACGGAACTATCATCAAGAGAAAAGTTGATGAAACGGGACAAGAAGCGATAACGAAATACAGGTCGGTTGAGAGAAAAAATGGGTATACCTTACTTGAAATAAAACTTTTAACGGGAAGAACTCATCAGATAAGAGTTCATTTTTCGCACATTGGTTTTGCACTTGTGGGTGATGAGCTTTATGGTGGGGATATGAGTGTTATGAAAAGACACGCACTTCACTGCAAGACTATCGGATTTATACATCCTGTTACGAAAGAAAAGGTTGTTGTCGATTCTGAAATTCCCGATGATATGGCGTCACTTTTTAAGTAGATTTGTTACCGTTTTGTAATAAATTATTTCTGCGTAGTAGTGGGATAAAGTCCTATTCTACGCAGTTTTTATGGAAAAAGCAGGTTATCGGAGTAATGAAGGCATAGTTATAATGACGAAAACACGCGTTAAAAATAGTGCGAAATGCACAAAAATTTTGATAAGTTTGCGAAAAAAAGTTTGTTTAGGTTGATTTTTTGCGATTTTTCCGTATAATTAAAGGTTGTTGTATTTAAAGCAATATATTTATAAATGTATTTTTAAGGAAAGGAGAGTTGTGTCATGGAGCAGGTAAATGAAGAGAAAAAGCAGAGTTTTATCGCTGAGCTTTTTGAAGAAATGAATTATAACTTCTGTCGTTTCATGACAAAACTCGGCGCTTATGTTGTTTTCCTTTTTGTTACACTCGGAAGGGGAATCAAGAAGTTCTTCCTTAAAATTTTCGGAAGAATTATAAATAAAATCGGCGAAAAAAGTTCGTTTAGAACTTATATGATGAAGAGAAGAGAAGAGTTTATCGAAGAAAAAGAAAAACTCTATGATTTCTTCTTCTGGCTGAGGGAAGATACAGAGTCAACTTATGTCAATGACGGGCTTATTTCTGCTTTAAGAGTAGGGTTTGTTCATTTCGCAAAGGGATTATGGCACGCAAGAGGATATGCTGTAAGAGCTTTCAACTGGGTGCTTCCCGTTATATCGGTCGTTTTTATGATTTCGGTTCTCAGTAATGTTTCTGACCTTGCTTATGGTGTTGGCGTTGAATACAAGGGTCAGCAGCTCGGTATTCTTGACACCGAAAGCAAATACGACGAAACGGAAAAGGCTTTGCAGGAAAGAATTACCTATACGGAAGACGACGAAAAGGTCGTTATCACTCCTAAACTCGCTGTAAGACTTATAACTGACGAAAAGGATATTGTTGAGCCTGACGCTTTAGTCGACAAGCTTCTTATGAACTCTGACGCTGATATTGTTGAAGCCTGCGGGGTTTTCGTTGACGGAGAATTCCTCGGTGCTATCGAGGACAGACAGACGGTTGACAGTATGCTTTCGAGACGTCTTTCGAGATATATTGACGAAGATGTAAAGGAAGTTTTCTTTGATAAGGAAGTTGAACTTTCAGACGGACTTTTCCTTGCGAACTCGGTTGTTGACAGCAAGGATATTATAGATACATTCGGCTCATCATATGCAACGGCAGTTTACTATACTGCTGAAAAGGGAGATACACCGAGTGGAATTGCTTCGATGTATAACCTTTCGACAAGTGAGCTTGCTGCTATGAACCCCGGAATTCTTACAAATCTCCGTCCCGGTGATGATGTTATGGTAAGTGTTGAAGAACCTTATCTTTCGGTAAATGTCGTTAAGCAGGAAACATATAACGAAGAAATTCCGTATGAAACAATAAAGACGGAAACGGATACTCTTTATAAAGGTGATACAAGAACTGTTGTAAAGGGTATAAAGGGTGAAAGAAGAGTTGTTGCCGATGTTGTTTATCACAACGGCATAGAGCTTTCGAGAGATGTTCTTGAGAGTGCTGTTCTTTCGGAACCCAAGGCTGCTGAAGTTCAGGTAGGAACAAAGCCTCTTGCTCCTATTACAGGTATAAAGATAAGTGGAACGGGTATTTACAGTTGGCCTGTTGCAGGTGGGTATATCAGTTCTTATATGGGTGACGGACGAGGCCATAAGGGTATTGACATCGCAGCACCTTACGGAACAACAATATTCGCTGCCGAAGAAGGAACGGTTGTTCTTGTTCAGAAGATAAAATACGGATACGGATACAATTTCATCATTCAGCATAACGACGGAAGAAGAACAAGATATGCGCATTGCAGTGCCATCTATGTTTCAACCGGTCAGAAGGTTATCAAGGGAGAACCTGTTGCTGCTGTCGGAAGTACAGGTCAGTCGACGGGTAACCACCTCCATTTCGAAGTCATTGAAAACGGTGTATTCAGAAATCCTCTTGACTTTGTTAAATAATCAGATAAAAGGAGGGACATGGCGTCCCTCTTTTTTGTGCAAAAAAATTCTGAAAAATGTCAGAAAAGGGCTTGACAAGGGGAGAAATAAATTGTATAATGGTTAATGTAAAGTTTTGTGACTTTACATATCCTTTGAAATTACGGGGGTGTTCTTGTTGGCTAAAGACCTTAACATAGCGCTTCTTCTTGACTTTTACGGTGAACTTCTTACCGAAAAGCAAAGGGATATGATAGAACTTTATTACGACGAGGATTTATCCCTCGGAGAAATTGCCGAAACGGCAAAGATAACAAGACAGGGTGTAAGAGACAGCATAAAGCGTGGCGAACAGCAGCTTTTTGAATATGAAGAAAAGTTGGGGCTTGCTGCTAAGTTTCAGAAAATCTCTGATCTTCTTGAAAAGATAGACAATCTTGCAAACGATATAAATAAAGAAAGTACAACATATAATTATTCGAGGAATATTTCCATAAGGGCAGAGATGATTATGGAATGTGTTAAGGAAAGTAAGCATATAATCTGACTTTGATACGGAGGCGTCTGTATGGTTGGGTTTATGATAGTAAGTACTGAAAAGGTTGACGAAAGAAGAGAACATATCCCGATAGGTGTTGTAACGGGTCTTGGTTATGAAAACGCTGCATCATCGGTTTATGGCCCTAAGAACTTTATCAGATGGGCGACCGAAGAAGCACTCAAGGATATTGAACTCGCTGCTCATGAATTGAAGGCAGACGCTATTGTCGGATTACGCTTCAACATTCAGGTCGGCGAAACTGTTACTGTTATCGCAAGTGGAACAGCTGTTAAGCTCGGTGAAATTCCTTATACAGCACTTACACACGAAGATATTTACGGAGATTATTAATTAAGTTATATTAAGGAGAAAAAACAATGGCGTTTGAGGGACTTTCTGAAAAACTGAATAATGTCTTTAAACGTCTTAAGGGTAGAGGAAAACTTTCTGAAGCTGACGTTAAAGAGGCTATGCGTGAAGTAAGAATGGCGCTTCTTGAAGCCGACGTTTCTTATAAGGTTGCGAAAGATTTTATCGCTAAGGTTTCTGAAAGAGCTGTCGGAGAAGAAGTTCTCGCAAGTCTTACTCCTGCACAGCAGGTTATAAAGATAGTTAATGAAGAACTCATCGCCCTTATGGGTAATGAGAATTCAAGAATAAATGTTCCGGCTAAACCTCCCTGCATCATTATGATGTGTGGACTTCAGGGTTCGGGTAAAACAACACACTCTGCGAAACTCGCAAAGCATTTTAAAGACGCAGGAAAAAGACCTCTTCTTGTAGGATGTGACGTTTATCGTCCCGCGGCTATCAATCAGTTGCAGGTTGTCGGTGAAAAAGCAGGTGTAAAGGTTTTTGAGATGGGACAGATAAATCCTGTTACCATTGCAAAAGAAGCTGTTAAACACGCAAAGGACCATGGTAACGATATAGTTATCCTTGATACAGCAGGCCGACTTCATATAGACGAGGCTCTGATGAACGAGCTTAAAGAAATAAAGTCTGTTACTGAGCCTGACGAAATCATGCTTGTTGTTGACGCAATGACAGGTCAGGACGCAGTTAACGTTGCTAAATCTTTTGATGAAGCACTTGGCATCGACAGCGTTCTTATGTCGAAACTTGACTCTGACACAAGAGGCGGTGCGGCATTATCTGTTCTTGCTGTTACAGGTAAGCCTATAAAGTTTGTCGGAATGGGCGAAAAACTCGACGATTTCGAGCAGTTCCATCCACAGAGAATGGCATCGAGAATTCTCGGCATGGGCGACGTTCTGACACTTATTGAAAAAGCGCAGACAGCCGTTGACGAGGATGACGCAAAGAAGCTTGCTGCAAAACTTAAAGAGAACACATTCGGTATGGATGACCTTTTAGACCAGATGCGTCAGATAAAGAAAATGGGTTCTTTGAAGCAGATTATCGGAATGCTTCCGGGTGTTGCAGGTAAGATAAATGAAGACGATATTGACGAAAGTCAGTTTGGTCGACTTGAGGCTATGATTCTTTCGATGACAAAGGCAGAAAGAGAAAAGCCTTCGATTATAAATCCTTCAAGAAAGAGAAGAATTGCTGCAGGTAGCGGAACTACCGTCGCTGATGTTAATCGTCTTTTAAAGCAGTTTGAACAGATGCAGAAGATGATGGAGCAGATGGGCGTTATCGGTAAGAATGCAAAGGGTAAACGCAATAAACTCAGACTTCCACCGGGATTTATGAATAATATGGGTGGAATGAAATTTTAGCTTATAATGCAAATATCGCATTAGATAGAGAGTAATATTTCCGGAGGTGAAAAACATGGCAGTAAAAATCAGACTCAGAAGAATGGGTGCTAAGAAAGCTCCTTTCTATCGTATCGTTGTTGCTGACAGCAGATATCCTCGTGATGGTAGATTCATTGAAGAAATCGGATACTACGATCCTACAAAGGAACCTTCTGTAATCAACGTTGATGAAGAAAAGGCAAAGAAGTGGATTGCTAACGGCGCTCAGCCCACAGAAACAGTAAAGGGTATCCTCAAGACAAAGGGTGTTCTTTAATCCACAAAGCAAAGGGGAATAATCTACCGTCAGAACCGAGAGTTTTGACGGGGATTAAACACTCCTTACAAAATCCAGAGAAAATACGACCGCATTACAGAATGGAGATTTAAAATGGAAGAACTTTTGACTACTATCGCTTGCGGCCTTGTAAATGATAAAACGGCCGTATCAGTTACCGTTGACGAGCCCGATGCCGAGGGCGTTATCGTATATCATCTTCATGTTGCACCCGACGATATGGGAAGGGTAATCGGCAAACAGGGAAGAATTGCAAAGGCAATCAGAACAGTTATGCGCGCAGGCGCAGGTATGGTCAACCAGAAAATAATGGTTGAAATTGACTAAGAAAACAAAACGCCCTCTGGGGCGTTTTTTGGTATATTCATTTTAAGGAGAGTTTTATGAAACAGTTTCTTGAAATCGGGAAAATCGTTGCGACAAGAGGAGTAAGAGGAGAGGTGAGGGTTCAGCCATGGTCGGACAGCCCTGAATTTTTATGCGAATTCGATATGCTCTATCTTGACGAGGGTAAAAAGACGATAGAAATAGAACGCTCGTTTGTTCAGAAAAATGTTGTTGTTATGAAACTTAAGGGGATTGATACTGTTGAAAAAGCGCAGGAAATGAGAAACAGTATTCTTTATATGGACAGAGATGATGTTGAACTCCCTGAAGGAAGCTATTTCGTTCAGGACCTTATAGGTCTTTCGGTTATTGACGCCGATAACAATGAGAAAATCGGCGTTCTTTCGGATGTTACGGAAACGGGTGCTAATGATGTATATCACATAAAGGCAGAGAAGAAGGAGTATCTTATTCCTGCTATTCCCGATGTTATAGAAAAGGTTGACATTGAAAAAGGTGAAATACTTATACACAAGATGAGAGGGCTTTTCGATGAGGATTGATATTGCAACGCTTTTTCCTGAAATGTGTGAAAGAGTTCTGGATGAAAGCATTATAGGAAGGGCGAGAAAAGCAGGCAAAATAACTGTAAACTGTCATAATATAAGAGAATGGTCTACCGATAAACACCGTAGGGTTGATGATACGACATATGGTGGTGGAATGGGGATGCTTATGCAGGCAGAGCCGATTTATCGCTGTTTTCTTGATATAACAAAAGATATGGCTGAAAAGCCACATACCATATATATGTCGCCGAAGGGAAAACTCTTTACCCAGCAGAAAGCAAAGGAATTTATCACAAAAGAGAATATTTTTATAATCTGTGGGCACTATGAGGGTGTTGACCAGAGAATTATTGACAAGATTGTTGATGAGGAAATCTCTGTCGGAGATTATGTTTTGACGGGTGGAGAACTTCCTGCTTTGATCGTTACAGACGCTGTTGCAAGGCTTTGTGAGGGTGTTTTATCGGCAAATGTATGTTTTGAGGATGAAAGCCATTATAACGGGCTTTTAGAATATCCACAATACACCAAGCCAGAGGAATGGGAAGGGATGAAGGTTCCGTCTGTTCTTTTATCGGGACATCACAAGAACATAGACGACTGGAGAATGCAGAAATCACTTGAAATTACGCAGAAAAACCGTCCTGATATGTATGAAAGATATATACTTGAAAAAGAGGGTAAGAGCTGATTTTTGTTAAGTATGTTTTTTGTGCATTATGATAAAAAAATGCAGAAAAATTGCCGTTTGAGAATAAATTTGTAAAATAATGGCATCTTAAATGTGAAAATTCATAAAATCGTTAAAAAAGTTATAGCAAAATGCACAAATGCCGACCTCAAAAGTTGATATTCATTTATCTAAAAGAAAGAAAAAAGTGGTTGGTGAGCGTTTTGTGTGGAAAATGACATTGACGGAAATTTTCTTTGAGAGTATAATGTAGTTAAGACATTGGTCTATGGCAGATAAGATTTGATTAGGAGAGGTATAAACTATGTTTGTTAAAGATGTAATGGTTCAGAATCAGGTTGGTCTTCACGCTCGTCCCGCTACTTTCTTCATTCAGAAAGCAAATGAATTCAAGTCATCAATCTGGATAGAAAAGGAAGAAAGAAGAGTTAACGCAAAGAGCCTTCTTGGTATCCTTTCACTCGGTATCGTTGGCGGAACATCAATCAGAGTAATCGCTGATGGTGCAGATGAAGAAACAGCTGTTAACGAACTCGTTGAACTTGTTGAAAGTGGATTCAACGAAAACAAGTAATTTAAACGATAAGAAATCGTCCGATAACCTTATGGCTATCGGATATTTTTTTATTTTTAACCTTGTTCATAGTTTGTTAACAGAAAATTTCCTGCCATTTAATATATTACAGAAAAGTAACAAAATCGACTTTTGTTTGTGAGAAATCAACAAGGAAAATGGTGGTTTTTCTACAAAATTAATAAATTGTTAACACTTTTTGTCCTGAAATGATGTAAAATTTATAGTGGTAATGTGGTTGTTTTGTAAGTATATTGCAAAAACTGTAATTTAAAAGATGAAAGTTAAGTAAAAATGCCAAGAAACTATTGCAGAAGCCTAAAAAATTATGTATAATAATAAGGTAAGTGGCTTTAAAGCCAGACTTTAAATGACGAGGGAGATAAAAGTTATGTCTAACAGACTTTTTCAGGGACTTATTCATCAGATGAAGGATACTGTAAACGGTGTTATCGGTGTTGTTGATGAAACAGCAACAATCATCGCTTGTAGTGACCTTACAAAAATCGGAACAACAAACGAATTCGTTTCGCTTGACCTCAGCGATTCTCATGATGTTTTCATCCGTGATGGTTTTACATATAAGCCTTTCGGAACACATATGAGATCGGACTATGCTGTTTTTGTTGAAGGAACAGATGAAAACGCATCGAGATATGCCTCAATCATGGCTATCACTCTTTCAAGCATCAAGCAGTATTATGATGAAAAATACGACAGAAACAACTTCATCAAGAATGTCGTTCTCGACAACGTTCTTCCCGGAGATGTTGTTATCAAGGCAAGAGAGCTTCATTTCAACGCTGACATCAGCAGAGTTGTTCTTCTTATAAGAATAGTATCTTCAAATGATGTTTCTGCTTATGACATCATTCAGAACCTTTTCCCCGACAAGAGCAAGGATTTTGTTTTCAACATAACAGAAAGTGATATTGTTCTTGTTAAGGAAGTTAAGAACAATGTTGAATCAAAGGATATAGAAAAGCTCGCTCGTTCGATTTCAGACACACTTTCAAGCGAATTCTATACAAGAGTCAATGTTGGTATAGGAACATGTGTTCAGGGCGTTAAGGATCTTGCACGTTCATTCAAGGAAGCACAGATTGCCCTTGAAGTAGGTAAGGTTTTTGATACAGACAAGGTAATCGTAAGCTATGATAACCTCGGTATCGCAAGACTTATCTATCATCTTCCCACAACACTCTGTGAAACATTCCTTCATGAAGTTTTCAAGAGAGGTTCTATCGACTCACTTGACCATGAAACTCTCTTCACAATTCAGAGATTTTTTGAAAACAACCTCAACGTTTCTGAAACATCAAGAAAGCTTTTCGTTCACAGAAACACACTTGTTTATCGTCTTGAAAAAATCAAGAAGCTTACAGGTCTTGACCTCAGAGAATTTGACCACGCTATTATCTTCAAGATAGCGCTTATGGTAAGAAAATATCTTTCGGCTAATCCGACAAAGTTTTAGTCGCAAAAAAATGAAAAAAGGGGTAGCATAGGGCATCGGTTTTTACCGAAAGCCCTTGTTGCCCTATAATTTGTTTTTGACACATTTTTCTTTTCGGAAGGAGAAACTACGGTGGTAGAATTTGAACACGTTTCGGTTACTTAT
>JAZNQY010000123.1:0-5001 GCA_045590375.1 Oscillospiraceae bacterium
CCCAATTATGTAAAATAATACATATATTTTATTGACATTCCCTTTAGTAACTGTTATAATCTTGAAAACAAGTTAATAAAGGTGGGATTTTTAATGATAATAGAACATATAGCAATGTACGTAAACGATTTAGAAGCAACAAAAGATTTTTTCGTTAAATATTTTAATGCAAAATCGAATGATGGTTATCGCAATAAATCAACAGAATTCCGTTCTTATTTTCTGAGTTTTGATAGTGGCGCAAGGCTTGAGATTATGAATAAACCTGAATTAAAAGATGATGAAAAATCATTAACAAGAACAGGATTTATTCATATCGCTTTCAGTTTAGGAAGTAAAGCAGCCGTAGACGAGCTCACAGAAAAACTCAAATCCGATGGATATGACGTTGTCAGTGGTCCGAGAACAACCGGCGATGGCTACTATGAAAGCTGCATAATAGGAATCGAAGGAAATCAGATTGAAATAACCGAATAAAAAACAAGCGTATGTAAATCATACGCTTGTTTTTTCTTTTATATAATCAATAACATTATCGTTTATAAAATAATCTTCGTGATTAATTCCATCAAAAATTTTCAGTTCTGAATTTTCAAAACATTCAGAAACTTTTTTCTGTAAAGAAAAATTCAATGTTGTATCCGTATCAGAACCTATAACATATACAGGGCAAGAAACGCTTTCTGCATACTCTGATGTTTTTATATTGTTTGAAATAAAAATTTTTAAAGGCCCAAAGAAAACAGGAGTCATTTTATTATATAAATCTGAAACATCACGATAACTCGCAGCTAAAACAAGACACTCCGTTTCTCTCACACTCGCAAGATATGTGGCTATTCCCGTTCCATAACTATGTCCCATAATCACAATCTTTGATTGTGGATATTCTTTTTTCGCCCAATCATACATTTCAACGGCAGTTTTCTGCATAGTATCAAGATTTATTTTCCCTTTGCTATCCTGTGTTCCATAATAATCTGCTGATATAAAAGGACAATCAAATTTTCCTGAATAGGTAGCAACAGAATTATACGCAATATATCCTGAACCACCAAAAAATAAAATCACTTTATCTGATGCTTTTTCAAGATTATACCCATATCCCGTCAATGTATCATTAAATCGGATAAATTGTGGTTGGTATGACACTTGTTCTGTATTTTTTGCATTTTTATAAAAAGAATAACTGACAGTCTGCATAATAAAATTACAAGAAAATTCTATTATCAAAAACCACATCAATATCATCAAAATTATTCTGACTATCTCCATTGTCTTTTTCCTTTTTAACATTACATATTTCCTCTGAATGAATTTTATAAAAACATTTTACCATATCAATATATAAATTTCAACATAAATAAAAACCACTTCCGATATACTTCAGAAGTGGTTTTATATGTATTAAATTACATTTCAACAATGATACCTGTAAGGTTAGAACCAGCACCGATTGCGTTGCTTTCATCTGTATCAATATGCATTGCTCTTGCAAACTTATCTGATACACGGCAAACAACATCGCCGAGAACTGCTTTTCTTTCGGGAGTATCAATCTTAACCCATACAACATCTTTATCCTTAACGCCAAGTTCTTCAGCATCAGCAGGTGTAAGGTGAATATGTCTCTTAGCAACAATAACCCCTTCAGAAATTTCAATCTCTCCACAAGGTCCTACGAGTTTACAGGGTGCTGAGCCAGCAACATCTCCACTTTCTCTGATAGGCGCTGAAAGACCGATTGAACGAGCATCTGTAGCAGAAAGTTCAACCTGTGTAGCAGGTCTTACAGGTCCTAAAATAGAAACATTAGGAAGTTCCTTCTTAGGGCCTACAACAGTTACTCTTTCTTCACAAGCAAACTGTCCGGGCTGAGAAAGGTCTTTCTTATGAGTAAGAGTTGCACCCTTTCCAAAAAGTGTTTCCAATGCTTCCTGTGAAACATGAACATGTCTTGCTGATGTTTCAACAATAAATTCCTTTGACATAGCAAAAGCCTCCTAAATAATTTTATCAATTTACATTTTACTACTTTTGAAAACAAAATGCAAGCCTTTTTGTATAGTAGCAAATTATTTGAATATACATAAGATGAAATATAAGTTTTTTGACAAGATACAATATTTTTTATGGAGGAAAATATATGAATTGCTATTTTTTAGGAGGAATGACATCCGAAGGATTTAAAACAGATTTCGGAGAAACGTTATACTCAGAAAACAAATTTACTTACATACTAAAAGGTGGTCCAGGAACCGGGAAATCAACCATAATGAAAAAAGTCGCCGAAACTTTTTCTGATAACGATGATATTGATTTATATTATTGTTCAAGCGACGAAAAATCACTCGATGCAGTTGTACTCGATAAAAAAGGAATCATAATAATAGACGGTACATCTCCTCATACCTTTGATCCTATATACCCCGGAGTAAAGCAAACTATAATCCATTTAGGAGATTTATGGAATGCAGACGCTCTGAAAAAAAACGAAGAAGATATAATATTTGCAACAAAAGAAAATTCAGAATGGCATAAACGATGCAGAAGATATATAACAGCCTTATCTTCAATAAATTCAGATATATATTCAATAGGTTTATCGGCTCTCAACAAAAACAAATTATCAGGTTTTATAGAAAGATTTTTAAAAAAGAATATTACTGATAAAAAATCAGACACAGGTAAAGTATCTTTCAAAAAATATTCAGTAATGACTCAAAACGGATATATTTCCCAGGAAATACCATATAAAAACAAATTCTTTTTATGCGATAGTTTATTTGCAGGTTCCGACTTTATGTTAAGGAAGTTAGAAAAATGCATTACCGATAGAGGATACGATATTATAGTCAGCAAATGCGAACTATGTAACAATGTGTTATACGAACATATAGCCATTCCCGAACTTGATATGGCACTTATCTCATCTACTCCGCTTAACAAAATCGAACCCGATGTCACAAAAATCAATTTCTCAAGATTTTATTTTAACAATAAAGTTTCTGAAAAGAAAGAACGACTTAACTTTTCTAAAAAAGCACTATCAAATATGGCAGATGAAGCTGCTGAATGTATGAAAAAAGCGAAGGAAATTCACGATGAACTCGAAAAATTCTATGTTTCGGCAATTGATTTTGAAAAAATCAATAAACTCACTGATAAATTGATAAAGGAAATCAAAAAAAGATAGCAGAAATTCATAAAATAACTCGTGAAGCCTTTCTCCACGAGTTATTTTTATATCTTTATAATTTATACTATTTATCATAATACGATATTTCAATTTTATTTCCATCCAAATCCTCAATAGCAAAACACTTATAATTATCTTTTGAGTCAGGAATCGCCTCAGGTTCATACAATATTTTCGCATTTAATTCCATACATTTTTTATATGCACCTTCTATATCTTCTGTATATAAACCTAAAACACCATTATTACCTTTTATTTGCTTACTCCCTGTTGCCTCTTTGCTGATTATCCCGAAATAAATCTGATTGTTTTCATTTTTCCAATCAGCCCATCTGTCATCTGTTATATTAGTCGGTTTCTCACCTAATAATTCAGTATAAAATGCTATAGATTCTTCTATATTATCTACAACAAAATAAAAATTATCAATTTTCATAGCATATCTCCAATCTTTTATTTATTAAGGCACTCCAGAATAGGTTTAATATATTTTTTATCAGAAATATCATAAGATGACGAAATCATCTTGATCATATTTTCCTCTTCGGGAGTTTTATCCTTTTTCGATTTCAGCATATTAGTAAACATTTTCATCATAACCTTTGAAGATACAGACATTTTTTCGTAATTGAATCCACCCTGACAATAAAAAACATCAACTTTCTTTTCACTATCTTTAAAAGCATTCTTAAGAAAAGCATCTATATCAGGGTTATCTTCAGGACTTCCACCAACGCAGAATACTATAAGTTTTTTATCAGCCCATTTATTGATATTGCTTTTAAACCAACCTATTTTGCTTATGTTTCCTGCACAAGCCCATCCACCATAAACAATAGCGTCATATTCATCAAGATTTTTCTTTTTAGCTTCTTTTAATTCAAAGCAATCCGCACCACTTTCTTCTGCTATCCATTCTGCATAACGCTTTGTAAATCCTGTCTGAGAATTATAAATTACAACTGTTTTCATTTTTTGAAATCCTCCTCGATATTTTTAAGATTGTCTTCTATTTTCGATATCAAATTATAAACTATTTTTGCTTCTTCTTCAGAAACGCCGTTATATAATCGGTTCATAAATTCGGTTTCTTTCTGAATATATTTCCCTGCAATCTGTTTTGTTTTATCTGTAAGATACACAGGTCTTTTGCGCTTATCTTTCTCATCCTGACCAAAATAAATCATTTCTTTTTTCTCTAAACTCGAAAGAATTTCTTTGACATTCTGTCTTGTTGTTCCCATTGTTTTTGCAAGTTCATTCGCTGTAGGTGCCTCTTCTGTATACAAATTCATACAGGCAAGCAAGAAAAACTGTTTACAGGTTATTTCTTCATAAAACATATCCCCTACTACCTGAAGTCTGTTATTAAAAGCAAAAAACAGACCAAACAAGGCATATTTAGCATCCATCATATTTATAACTTCATTAGCATTCATTTTATCACCTCTTAAATAAGCAATATATTGCCTATTTGTATATTACAACTATTTTTTATTGTTGTCAAGGGGTTGATAAAAAAATAAACACTTTACAAACAGAAAGGGTTTATTTCAGTAATATTAAGTTCTGAACGGTTTATTGAATGAGCCTATTTCTATGAGATTCCCTTCAGGGTCTGATATATAACAGGTTCTTTGTCCCCATGGCTCATCTTCAGGCGGTAGTACAGATACCGCGCCTTTAGAAATCACATCATTATAAACCTTATCGACTTCTTCAAACGTATCAACATATAATGCGATTTCCGAATGTCCGTTAAAACCTTTTATATATTCATATTTACGGCTTGTCATTTTCTC
>JAZNQY010000124.1:0-12365 GCA_045590375.1 Oscillospiraceae bacterium
AAATACAATAGTTTTATTTCCACTTCCTTCTATATAAACATTCATATTTTTTCCATCGACCTCAACAAACTGTCCGATGGGATTAAGAAGTTTCATTTTTTATCATCTCCGATAAACTGGATTTGGGTTCATTATAACAAAAACGGTCAGTATGATGTCAATTCAAAAGGTGCTTTTTATAAGAAAGCACCTTTTGTTTTATTCTATTCCTTCAATTCCGTTAAGGATGTTTTTAAGGGTTTTAGCAGAGTTTAAAAGCAACGCTTTTTCGTTATCATCAAGTTCGATATCAAGAACCTGCTCTGCACCGTTTCTTCCGACAATGGCAGGAACACCGAGACATATATCAGAAAGTCCGTAATGTCCTGCAACATAGCAACTTATCGGCATTATTGAATGTTCATCTCTAACAATACATTCGGCAATTCTTCTTACAGCAGCAGCGATTGCGTAATATGTTGCGCCTTTTCTTTCGATAACATGATATGCACTGTTTACAACATCATCGTAAATCTTCATCATATTTTCGCGTTCAACGCATTTTCCGCAGGCATTGCAGAAGCCTGAAAGTTTTACCCCTGATACGTTCGCACTGCTCCATACAGCGAGTTCGCTGTCGCCGTGTTCGCCGATGATAAAGGCGTGAACGCTTCGGCTGTCAACGCCTAAATGCTTTCCTATCATATATTTGAGTCTTGCCGTGTCAAGAACAGTTCCCGAACCGATTACACGGCTTTTAGGAAAACCTGAACATTTCATAGCAACATATGTGAGTATATCAACAGGATTTGATACAACAAGAAGAATAGCTTCGGTATTGTATTTTATTATGTTAGAAACAATATCTTTCATTATATCAACGTTTCTGTGAACAAGGTCGAGTCTTGTTTCGTTTGGCTTCTGGCTTGTTCCTGCTGTTATAATGATAAGTGAGCAATCAGCAAGATCGGAATAATCTCCTGCATATATTTCTGCGGGTTTGAAAAGGGGAATGCCGTGAGAAATATCCATCGCTTCACCCTCAGCTTTTTCTTTATTTGAGTCAATAAGAACAAGTTCTGAAAAAAGACCACCTTCAGCGAGAGAAAAGGCTATTGACGCACCTACAAATCCACAACCTATAACTGCACATTTCTGGATATTGACCATTTAAAACACCTCTTTATAGTAAACTTTAATCAATTTTTATTATACACTTTATTTGGTTTTTATATTCATTTTTTATCGGACATTCATTACATTTGGGATTTCTTGCAGAACAGAATTCTCTTCCGAAAAGGACTAATCTATGGCAAAAGTCAGAAGATTTATCGGGAGGGAGAATTTTTCTTAAGTCTTTTTCGACACTATAAGGCTCTGTATTTTTAGTGAACCCTAATCTGTTGCATATTCTTATACAATGAGTATCAGTTACAACGGCAGGTTGATGAAATATATCACCCATAATAAGATTGGCAGTTTTTCTTCCTACGCCCGGAAGAATTGTAAGTTCATCGATAGAAGAGGGGAGTTTGCCATTATATTTTTCAATAAGAATTTTAGCTGATGCCACTATATTTTTAGCCTTTGTTTTATATAATCCACAGGATTTTATGCATTCTCCTATCTCTTCAGGAGTTGCATTTGCTATACTTTCAAGGGTAGGGTATTTTGAGTAAAGTTCTTTAGTCACAATATTCACTCGTTTATCAGTACATTGTGCTGAAAGAACGGTTGCGAATAAAAGTTCATAAGGGTGATTATATTCTAATGAACATTTTGCATGGGGATATTGTTTTTCAAGTGCTGTAATTACGGCGTTTACCTTATCTTGTTTCTTCAAAATATCACTTCCTTTGTTAAAATGTTATCATACTAATATAGTTTTGTCAATAACTTGACTTTTTTCTACAAAGGATATATAATATTTGTGTAATATTTTTATTGAAAGGTGGCTTTTAATATGAAAAACGGAATTTTGGCATTACTTTGTGCAGTAGGCGGTCTCGCACTCGGCGTTTTAATAGGATCACTTATATTTGGTTCAAAGAAGAAGACAGATGCAGTTATTGACGATGCAGATGACTCTCTTGGATTTGATGATGATTTCTTCACAGATGATATTATCGAGGATGTAGAATAATATAGTCTGTTTTAATGTGTCTTGATATATTCCGATAAAGCCTTATAATCAAAGGAATCAAGGGATTTTTTACAAGATATCTGACAGAATTTAAAGGCTTTTAAGGAGGATTTTTAACAAATGAAATTAGGTATGGTAGGACTTCCGAACGTCGGAAAGAGTACATTATTCAATGCACTTACAAACGCAGGGGCTGAATCTGCAAACTATCCCTTTTGCACTATTGAGAAGAATATAGGAATAGTTTCTGTTCCGGATGAAAGACTTGACAAACTTGCTGAGATGTATGAACCTGATAAATTCACACCGGCAACTCTTGAGTTTGTTGATATAGCAGGTCTTGTAAAGGGCGCATCAAAGGGTGAAGGTCTCGGAAACAAGTTCCTTGCCGATATTCGTGAAGTTGATGCCATCGTTCATGTTGTAAGATGTTTTGAAGATGTCGATATAGTTCATGTTGACGGAAGCATCAATCCTGAAAGAGATATTGAAACTATAAATCTCGAACTCATTTTCTCTGATATTGAAATTCTCGAAAGAAGAATTGATAAAAATAAGAAACTTGTTAAAGGCGATAAGAAATATCAGGTTGAGATTGATTTCCTTGAAAGTCTTAAGACACATCTTGAAGCAGGAAAATCAGCACGTTCTTATGATTTTTCAGAAGAAGAACTTGAAATTATAAAAACAACCCCTCTTCTTTCGGCAAAACCTGTTATTTATGCAGCAAATCTTTGTGAAGAAGATTTTGTAAATAATGTTGATACAAATGAAAATTATAAGACAGTATGTAAGATTGCTGCTGAAGAAAAATCTGCTGTTCTTCCAATATGTGCTCAGATAGAAGCAGAAATTTCTGATATGGATGCTGAAGACAAGCAGATGTTCCTTGCTGATTTAGGGCTTGAGGTTTCAGGACTTAACAGAATTATAAAAGAAGGATATTCGCTTCTTGGACTTATTTCATATCTTACAGCAGGTAAACCTGAAGTAAGAGCATGGACAATCACACGAGGAACAAAGGCTCCTCAGGCAGCAGGAAAAATTCATACCGATTTTGAAAAGGGATTTATCAGGGCAGAAGTTGTTTCTTATGATGACCTTATGGCTTGTGGAACAATGGCTGTTGCTAAGGAAAAGGGTCTTGTAAGACTTGAAGGTAAAGAATACGTCATGCAGGATGGCGATATAGTCCTTTTCAGATTTAATGTTTAAAGAGGTTATTTA
Organism: Oscillospiraceae bacterium; assembly: GCA_045590375.1. Classification (GTDB taxonomy): domain Bacteria; phylum Bacillota; class Clostridia; order Oscillospirales; family Ruminococcaceae; genus RGIG4131. Next base: position 3,350 of record JAZNQY010000124.1, read on the forward strand.
TGGTTTTAAACATAAAAAAATCTATACTTAAAATAGCTCTGCTTTTGGCAGGGCTGTTTGTCGTTATGTTCTTTTATAGAGTGTCTGTAAATGCTGAATCATTCGAAATTACTGTTTATGTTACAAATCCAGAGGGTGGAAGTGTTTCTTATAACGGAATTTCAAAAATGTCAGGAACGACTGTTTCGATTGATAGTGGAACTATGGCTCCGTTTTTTATAGAACCGAATTATGGATATAAGGTAGGGACTGTAAAATATTCAGGAGGAAGTATTGTTAAAAGTGGAAATTTATATACAACCCCTGCAGTAACTTCTGATACAACTCTTTATGTAACTTTTGAAGAACAACAATCTTTTGAGGTTTTTTTAAATGTCGGACTTGAAGGTTCTATAGTCGATGAACGTGGGAATCCTGTTTATTCATCTGTGATGATTGATGAAGGCGAGAAGTTCAAATTCAGGGTTTTGCCGATAGACGGATACGGCGTTAAGAGCGTTAAATTCGGTGGAAAAGAAATTTCTCCTGATGTGGATGATTTTTATTCCGTAACACCGACATATAATGATACCCTCACAGTTACATTTGACAAATATTATCCGATAGAGTTTATTGTCGGAAACGAAGGCGTTATAGTTGACCTTGAAGGATACGCTATTGATGGGACTGTTGAGGTTGTTGAAGGCTCAAAATTCAAATTCAAGGTTGAAACAGATGAAGGATATGGAATAAGCAGTATTTCTTATTCTTACGGAAATTCAATAAAGAAACTCACTCCCGATTCAAACGGAGTTTATACCGTTTCTTCTGAATGTTCGGTTTATGTTGCTTTCGAACCCGCATATAATCTCGAGATAGTAAATGTTCCGAAAGGATGCAAGCTGATTGCCAAAAAGGGATCAGATATTCTTCCGACAGGTAAGCAGACTATTGTGAAGAATTCGAATTTATCTTTCGCTACCTCTACAGAGGAGGGAAGTGGGTATGTTTTCAAACATTTTAAGGTTACATCTGCATCAGAGGAGCAGATTTTTACAGAGAATGAAATAACATTTCAGATAACCGATGATACAAAAGTTGAAGCAGTTTACGAAAATGTAGGAACATATACAATTACTGTTATATGTGATGGTGGTGGAAAGATAACCCAGAAGGGTGGGTATTCACCTAATAATGTTAATGTAAAGGTAAATAAGGGAGATACTATTACTTTTGAGATAATTCCTGAACCTGGCTGTACCTTAGAAAGCCTTTCGTATTCAGGCACAAGTTTTAACAAGAATGAAGACGGAACATATACCACAGAACCTATTTCTGATAATCAGACCCTTGAGGTTGTTTTTAAAGGGAAAACTGATAATATCTCAGGAATTGAGGTTACTGATAAGGGTACAGTGGTTTCACTTTACAGCATAAATGGTGCTGAAGAAGTTTTTGAAGAAAATAATGGGAATATAATCCGTGCGCCCGTAGGCGACGGAATTCTTCCTGCTGAAGTACAGTATGGTCTTATAGGAAAAAGCATCTGGCTTGATTTTTATTCAGATGATTATTCATGGAATATAAACGGGCTTAATGTCAAGGGTTCACAATTCAAGGATAAAAATCTTTCTGTTTCAAGAAAAAATGAGTATGCAATTACTTATGTTACACAGCTTCTTCCTTATGAAGATAAATATCAGATTCATATTCTTGAAGAAGGTTTATTAGGGTTTGATGCCACACTTAACCTGAGTTTTAATCCTAACAGAGAAGGTAAGACAGCGACTATATTCAAGGTTGATATGACAGATTATTCGGTTTCTTCAAAAGATTCTTCTGTTGTAGACGTAGAAGGCAACGCATCTTTTGTATTATCCGAAGGTGGAAACTATATTATAGTCATATCTGATAATGTGATTACAGATGAAGATATTGATCCTATGCAAAGAGAAGGAAAGGTTGATACAGGATCAAAACAACTTGTGTTTGCCATTGTTCTCGTTATCCTTCTTATCGGTGTTGGTGGGATTGTCGCTTATGCGTTGATAAAATTGAATAAATAATAAAAAAGCCTTGAATTATCAAGGCTTTTGTGTTACAATTATACTATATATAGTGTTTTGCTTTGTTTGGAGGGGTAATATATGGCGTTTACAAAGATGAAAAAACATATTATAACCATTATTTCCGCACTTTTTATATTATTATGTTTTTGTGGCATAGTTGTTGATGCAGAGGATGAAAATGAACCTGTTTTAACAAGTTATAATATAAACGTAAATATTTCTCGTGGAAATGGTAATGTAAGGGTGTATAAAAACGCTACCGACTATTATAATTTTACAGGAAGCGGAACGGTTTCTGATGTTACCGAGGATACAATAAATTTTGAAATAGTTCCTGACGAAGGATACGAAATCGAAAGTGTCAAATATGTTCTTGATGATGGTGCTATCAGAAAAATGTCATCTTCTTCGATGACAGGTGGAATGAAATATGTTCTCAAAAGTGAGAATGGTGATGGTAACGGAACTCTTTTTGTAGAATTTTCTCGCATATTTACAATATCTGTCGATGATGAAATAGATACAGATAAGGGAACTATAACTATTTCAGGTGCTGATAAGAATGGTATTCTCAGAATAAAATCAGGAGAAACAGTAAATTACAGAATTACTCCTAAAAGTGGTTATAAGGTATCAAGAGTATATGAAGATACAGATTTTGCCCCTGATAATAACGGAGAAATTTATGATGGAAGCTTTACGGTAGTTTCGGATACGGAAATAAGTGCTGATTTTACAGAAAAAACATATAACTTGTATTTTGATTATGTTTCAGGTCAGGATACAATAGGAACTACAAAGGTTACATATTACGGAAATGAATATACTGCACCTTGTACTCTTGTAGGAGTTAAGTTTGGTGAAGAAATAGAACTGAATACAGTTATTACTGATTCTCAGACATTATATGTTTTCTCTCAATATAAATCAGATGCAGGTTCATTTGATGATAATACTGAAGCTAAGACTACATATACAGTGGGCGATTCGGAATCTGATGATATTTACATTGAAACAGAATTTGTAAATGAATATATAAAGATCTCTTTTGATGTTGGAAAAAACGGAAGCATTTCATATTCAGGTGCTGCAGGAAATGTTACTGTAAATTCTGACGATAAAACTTCTTATCGTGCTGTAAACGACTTTAAATTCAAGGTTTCTCCTGTAAGTTCACTTTATTCTGTCGGTTCGGTTGTATATATTCCTGATGCAACAGGAATTGCTGAAACAGTTAAGGCGAATGGTGGATATTATGTTATTTCAAAATCTCTGGGAAGTGGAACTTTAAGAGCGACTTTTGTTGACGCTTCAAGCTACGAGGTTGTAGTTGAAGAACCTTCAGAAAAGAATTGTTATATGACCGTAAAGGCAGACGGAGTTAAGCTTTCGCCTGGTGTAAACAGAGTTTCTGCTGATGCAACTATTACAGTTTCGGCATATACAGACGAAGGTTCGGGATATGAATTTGATTATATATCTGTAAACGGAACTGCTAAAACAGCTTCAGATACATACAAAATCTCTTATCTCGCTGAAGATATAAAGATTGCTGCTGTTTTTGAAAAAGTTGAAACCTATAAAATAACAATCAATAACAAAACAGGTGGAACCATCGAACAAACCGGTGGTCTTTGGCTTGATAAAGGAAAGAATGTTCAGGTAAACAAAGGGGATTATGTTGAATTCAGAATAATTCCTGATGATGATTACAAACTTGATAATATTTCTTATACAGGTTCTGATCTTGAAAGCATTGGTCTTTACAGATACAGAACAGGCAGAGTAACTACCAATGAAAAACTTGATGTTACTTTTATTGCGGCAACTGACAATATAATCAGTGTCGATGTTGATAATAGTGGGGTTACGATTGTTTCTGTAAAGAGCGCTGAAGATATACCTGACCTTGTATCAAAATATAATTCATGTATTTTCAGAACACCTATGTCCACCAGTGGAGTTATTGATACTGATGCTCTTGCTGCTATAAAAGGGAAAAATATCGGTATTAAATTTGATGGTTCTGATTATTACTGGACAATTTACGGAAAGAATATTGATAATGCAACCAAAAACATTAATCTTGGCGTAACAACCGGCGAAGATATATTAGCAGAGAGACTTTTGGTTCCTTTATCAAAATTTGAGGATAAAAAGCAATTCAGAATTGCTCATGACGGAAAATTTCCATTCAGAGCTGATTTATCAATAAATGTCGGAAAAGAACATGTCGGAAGATATGCAAATCTCTTTATCCTCAACGAAAATACATATAAACTTGAACACATTGCTTGTTCTACTGTAAATAAACAGGGATATGCAACCTACGCAATGAGACATGCGAGTGACTATGTAATAGTAATTGCTGATAAGAAACTTTCAAATAGTGACCTTTCATCAAGCGCTGGAATTGAATTCAAAGAAACACAGCTTATAAACTTTGATGATTTGGGTTCACTTTCGTCTGCAGCTATTCTTCTTGTAGGAGTTCTTGTTGTAGGTGCTGTAATTGCATTCATTCTTTTAAAACCAACCAGAAATAAGGATAAAGAATAAAAAATAAACCTGAGAAGAAATTAATCTTCTCAGGTTTTTATTATCTTTCAGAAATGAATTTATAATCTTTTCTGTCGCATATATTCATATATGCAGGACGCATAATTTTTCCTCGTCCCACAAGTTCTTCAATTCTGTGTGCTGACCATCCTGCAATTCTTGCTATTGCAAAGAGAGGAGTATACAGTTCCTTTGGTAAATCAAGCATATGATATACAAATCCACTGTAAAAATCGACATTGGCAGAAACGCCTTTGTAGATTTTTCTTTCTTTTGCAATAACTTCGGGAGCGAGTTTTTCAACAAGAGAATAGAGTTTATACTCTTTGTTAAGACCTTTTTCGTCGGAAAGTTTCTTTACGAATTTTTTGAATATCTCTGCTCTTGGGTCTGAAATAGAATATACAGCGTGTCCCATTCCATAAATAAGTCCCGATTTGTCAAACGCTTCTTTATGAAGAAGTTTAGCAAGATATGCTTTTATTTCTTCTTCGTCAGACCAATCTTTGATATTAGCTTTTATATCATCAAACATCTGAACAACCTTTATATTCGCACCACCGTGTCTTGGTCCTTTAAGAGAACCTAGAGCAGCAGCAATCGCTGAATATGTATCTGTTCCTGATGAAGAAACCACATGAGTAGTAAATGTTGAGTTATTACCACCACCATGTTCTGCATGGAGCACAAGACAAAGGTCAAGAAGTTTTGCTTCAAGTTCTGTGTATGAACTATCGGGTCTTAAAAGATGAAGTATATTTTCAGCTGTTGAAAGTTTAGGGTCGGGAATGTGTATAAAAAGGCTGCAGTTTTCATGGTAATGCTGATAAGCCTGATAACCATAAACAGAAAGAAGAGGGAAGAGCGCTATGAGTTCGATACATTGTCTTAAAACATTTGATGTAGATGTATCATCGGGTTTGTCATCATAAGAATATAATGTAAGAACGCTTCTTGCGAGTGTATTCATCATATCTGTGCTGGGTGATTTCATGATGATATCACGTACGAAAGATGTAGGTAATGTTCTGAATCTCGAAAGGATACCACAGAATTCTTCAAGTGCCTGAGGAGTAGGAAGATCTCCGAAAAGAAGAAGATAAACAGTTTCTTCATATCCAAAACGGTTATCTTTTGTAAATCCGTCAACGATATCATTTATATCATATCCTCTGTAAAAGAGTTTACCTTCGCAGGGTACTGATTCGCCGTTTATGACTTCTGATGAACAGATTTCTGATATCTGGGTAAGCCCACAAAGAACACCTTTTCCGTTAATATCACGAAGACCTCTTTTAACATCAAACTTAGAATAAAGCTCTGTATTGATATCATCAGATTTTTCAGCGATATCAGCAAGAGAAATTATTTCGGGAAGTAAATTCTGGAATTCATAACTGTTTTTCATCTTATTCTCCTTTCCATATTAAAATGGATTAAATTATTTCTTTTTATTTAATAATATATTAATAATACCATATTTCAGAAAAAAATTCAATACGCTTGATTAGTTTTTTTAGATATGATAAAATTAAAAAGATGAGTTATTTCGACAAAAGAGGTATTTATATGAGAAAAATCAGACTTATTTCTTGTTTTTTAGTTGTTTCTTTGCTTTTTTCTGCTTGTGCAAAAGAAATAGAAAGCACAGCGGGTGGCGAAATTATAACTACCACCATTGCTACTACAACTGAACCGATTGTTACAACAGAGCCTATACCTGAGCCTGTTACCGTAAGAGTTACTGCTGCTGGAGATAATCTTATACACTCTTCTATATACAATCAGGCACATAAGCGTTCTGATGATGGAACATACGATTTTGAATACGCCTATGAAAATATAAGACCTTTAATCTGTGGTGATCTTAATATTCTTAATCAGGAAACGCCTATATGTAATGATGTTTTTGAGCCTTCTACATATCCTTGTTTCAATTCGCCAACACAACTGGGTGATAAAATGCTTGATATCGGTTTTAACGCTTTTTGTCATGCGAATAATCATATTCTTGATAAAGGCATGAAAGGCGTCGAAGCGACACTCGATTATTGGGCTGATAAAGATGCTGTCGTTTATGGTGCATATCGCAACGAGGAGGATATGAATAATATAAGAACAAGAAATGTTAATGGAATTACATTTTCATTTCTCGGTTTTACAGAACATACAAACGGAATAAGAATCCCCGAGGATAGTGAAATCGAAGTTATATATACCGAAGAAATCGAAACTATCGAAAAACAGATTAAATCGGCGCGTGAACAATCTGATGTTGTTGTTGTTTCTGTTCATTGGGGAGTGGAAAATTCTCATATAATAACAGATGCTCAGAGAAATCTCGCACAACAGATGGCGGATTGGGGCGCTGATGTTATAATCGGAACACATCCTCATGTTGTTCAGGATATGGATGAAATAACAGCTGCTGACGGAAGAAATGTTCTTGTTATGTATTCACTTGGTAATTTTATCTCAGCGCAAAGCGTTGGAAACCGAATGATTGGTGGAGTTGTTGATTTTAATGTTACGAAGAATTTTGAATATGACTCCATTATGATAAGCGATGTTAAATTTATTCCTGTAATCACTCATTATGATTATAATTATTCAAATGTAAGAGTGTATCCTTTATCTCAGTATACAAGGGAACTTGCATCAAATCACGGAATAAGAGCAAATTCACATTTTGATTATGATTTTATAATAGAAACTCTGAAAGAAAACATAAACGAAAGATATCTTGTTCTTGAAAATATTGATACAGAAGAAACTGAGGATGCTACTGCATAATTTTTAAAAAAGGACTTGACATATAAAAATATGTATGTTATAATATTTAAGCGTTGAGAATAACGCTTATGCGCCGGTAGCTCAGCTGGATAGAGTGACTGGCTACGAACCAGTAGGCCGGGGGTTCGAGTCCCTTCCGGCGCACCAGACACCTTGCAGTTTTATGCAGGGTGTTTATTTTTTACATTGAAGGTGATTTTTTGGAATGGTTTAATGTTTTCGGACTTATTTTCATAATAATCATTATGATTCCGAATATAATTTTTGCGATAAAATGCAAAGATGGATTTCAGAATAAATGGAATAATAAAATAGTTGAGATATCAGAACAGATAGGAAGATATGGATGTTTCGGATTGATGATAATCAATATTCCGGGAACATGGTTTGGATTCTGGTCTGACGAAGCATTTGCAATTTATCTTATTGTTAATATTGTTCTTGTTGTTGCATATTGTATCTTGTGGATTGTATGCTGGAAAAAGAATAATATATTCAAAGCATTATCACTTTCGATAATTCCCTCGGTAATATTTATTTTCAGCGGAGTTATGTCAAGGTCAATTCTGCTCGTTGTGTCAGCCTTGATTTTTGCTCCTTGTCATATTATGATTTCTTATAAGAATGCAGAGTAAGAATAACCCGTAGAAAAACTACGGGTTATTCTCATTCGCTTGACATTTTCTGCATTGTATGTCATACTTTAGGATAAGGGAAAATACAGAATTATCTGAATTGAGGAATGTTTAATGGCGAAAACAGTTAAAAAACGTGGCCGTTTAAAGAAAGAATACATATACAGACGAAGAAGGGCAGTAGCAGCGCTTGTTCTTACTATTATGATATTTGCTATTATCATAACAGCAGTAAGTTGTTCTGCGATAAAGAATAATAAACCTGATGATACCCCTGTTAATCTTCCTGTAAATACCGATACGCCGACAGAGATACCGACAGAGCCTGAAATTGAACTTTTTGAGGTCGATTTTTCAAAGTCACCATCTAATTTCAGCGCTGATGACGTGAATTCAAAATACGCTATTCTTATTGATGCCGAATCAGGTGTTGTTATCTCACACAGAAGTGGAAATGCGAAAATATACCCTGCTTCTATGACAAAGGTTATGACAATTCTTGTTGCTGTTGAAAATATAAAGGATTTCAACGCGACTTTTGAAATGACATATGAAATTATAAAACCTCTCGTTGATGCAGATGCGACAAGGGCAGGATTCAAAGAAGGCGAAGATGTAAAGATAATCGACCTTTTATATGGTCTTATTCTTCCTTCAGGTGGAGATTGTGCTATAGCACTTGCTGAATATATAAGTGGCTCTGAAGAAGAGTTTGTAAAACTTATGAACGCAAAGTGCGAAGAATTAGGGCTCCAGAACACACATTTCGCAAACACAAGCGGTCTTCATGATGAAAATAACTATTCAACTCCTGCTGATATGGCGATTATAATGAAATACGCTATGGAAAATCCTATATGCAGGGAAGTTCTTTCTACATATAAGTATACAACTGAAAAAACTGAAGAAAATCCTGAAGGAATTGAACTTTTCAGTACAATGTTCTCGAGAATGTATGGCAACGAAGTTGAGGGCGTTGAT
>JAZNQY010000125.1:0-3765 GCA_045590375.1 Oscillospiraceae bacterium
GGATTCCGTCATCGTGTAAACGTATATCACCAGAGAGGACAGGTAGGTATCGCTATCCGTCTCCTCAGAAACGATATTCCTACTTTAAGAGACCTTAATCTTCCTCCTGTTGTTGCTGATTTCGTTATGCGTCCTCGTGGACTCATACTCGTTACAGGACCTACAGGTTCAGGTAAATCAACATCGCTCGCTGCTATGATTGACTATATCAACGAACACAGAAATGCACATGTTATCACAATCGAAGACCCTATCGAATATGTTCACGAACATAAGAGATGTATGATCAACCAGCGTGAAGTCGGTGCCGACGTTGACTCATTCGCAGGTGCGCTCCGTGCAGCACTCCGTGAAGACCCCGACGTTATCCTCGTAGGAGAAATGCGTGACTTTGAAACAATCACAGCTGCAGTAACCGCTGCCGAAACAGGACACCTCGTTATGTCAACACTTCATACAACATCAGCAGCAGATATAGTTAATTGTATTATCGACGTTTTCCCTGCACACCAGCAGTCACAGATCAGAACACAGCTCGCTGCAACACTCGTTGGTATCATGACACAGACTCTTGTTCCCACAGCAGACGGCGAAGGCCGAGTTGCCGCAACAGAAATACTTTCATGTACAGACGCAATAGCAGCAATGGTACGTGACGGAAAGACTCATATGATCCCTTCAGCTATCCAGACAGGTAAGGCTCAGGGTATGATGTGTCTCGACCAGTGCCTCGCTAAACTCGTTAACGACGGAACAATCACAATCGACAGCGCTATTGAAAGATGCGCAAGCCGTGTTGACCTTCAGAGATTTATGGGCAACCGTTACGACCTTTAATACATACTATATAATATGGTATATATACACCTTTCTCTTTCGGGAGAAGGGTGTATAAAATCACCTCAGGTTACATCTCGGTTACAGCTTTGGTTTACAAATTATGAACAACTCTTGTACAAATTGACGGAAAATGTTTCCTTAGTGGTGGTTTTAATGAAAAAATGAACAAATTTAAGATTTTGTTCAAAATTTTTTAAAAAAACTATTGACAATATGTGAATGGCTGAGTATAATTAAGTTACAGTCAGGAACTAACCGATAGTTCAAAAATTTTATGGACTTGGAGGGCACTTGAAATGAAGTCAATACGCAAGTCGGCAAAAGGCTTTACCTTTGTCGAACTCATAGTAGTAATGGCTATAATTGCCGTTCTGACTGCAACACTCGTAATGGCGGTCGGCGCATTTTTAAGAGATAAAAAATATGACGATGCCAACGCCAAGGCTGAAAGTGTTTACAGAGCGCTTCAGATAAAGCTCAATCAGTATGATGCCGAAGGTCATAAAGTATCAGATTCTTCTGATTTATATGGCGTAGGTGGTGTAGAAAGAGAAAACACCTGCATTTATGTAGGAAACTTCTCAGACATCACACAGGTTCAGGATGCTTCTGACTACGACAGCGATGGCGATGTTCAGGAAGTAATCAATATCGGGGTATGTACAGATATTCTCGATGACACAGGTTCTTCCAGAAGTGCTGCCGGTACTATTGATGCTACTGCTTTTGAAGAACGTGCATCAGCTCCGACACGCGTTGCCACTGTAAAAGACTTTGATATGGGTGATACAATCAGAATAATCTATACAAAGAAAGATACAGCCAATGTCAACTGGAATCCTTCATGGATGGCGAAGGTTAACTTGGAAACATATACAGTAGAATATGTACTCTACACAGAAGACCCTGTCGATCTTTCAACTAAGTTCTTAGACAAGACAGGAACTGCTGATAACGATGGTTATTATTATGATGCATTTCAGCAGCAGGCTTCAGATGAAAGAGCAAGACTTGAATACTACGTAGTAGGCTGCTATCCTATGCAGGCATTCTACAACTAATCACTTACGGAAAAGCGTTCTTGCGAAAGACGTTTGCAAGAGCTTTTTATAAAAAAATATTATATTTACAGGAGGGGTTTCTATCATGAGAAATCTTAAGACAAAGGGCTTCACACTCGTTGAGCTCATCGTTGTTATCGCAATCATCGGCGTACTCGCAGCAGTTCTCGTTCCCGCAATGCTCGGTTACATGAGAGACTCAAAGATCTCACAGGCTAACCAGAACGCACATGCTGTTTACACAGCAGCTCAGGCAGCTCTTACAAAGTACTGCACATCAAACGGAACAAAGAACACAAAGTCACAGAATTTCGGTGCTAATGACGTAGTTAAGGGTTCAGCTATGGGTCTCGACCTTACACAGGGCTCAGCTACACTCACAGACTTCGGCGATTACCTCGGCGATCAGTTCCAGGGTTCATTCTCATTCAAGTCAGGCGCTTCAGGCGACACAGTTGAATACGCTGTATGGTCACAGGATACAAACACACTTACAGTTCCTCTTTCAGAAGACGATCAGGTTGCAGCTTACAAGCAGGGCACACTCGTAGGTGTTCATCCTCAGTACCCCACACAGTCATAATTTAAGCTGACTAAGTGAACATTAAAAGGCTCTCTTATGAGAGCCTTTTTTGTGTCAAAACAAAAAGACCATACTTTCTACTGTGTTAAACTCGCTCGGAATACCCTCGTATGCCGTCGCTCGTTTGCCTTGTATAAAGCATGGTCTTTTCGTTTTGTGCGAAGGGCGCACAGCCCGTATCGTTCCGGAATTGCTATGTAAATAAATTTAAGGCTCGGTAACCACATTGTCGGATATCGAACTTTTTCGTTTGTGCGAAGGGCGCACAGCCCGTATCGTTTCGTAGTTGGTCAAGAAAACACTCCCCCACATCTGTGGGGGAGTGTTTATTGTCTTTATAAGAGTCTGTTTACTCTGATACTGCGATAGCTTCGGGGAAGATGTTGCTTGCGCTTTCCTGAAGGAATGTAGTATTAACAAATCCCTGAATAGTAGCGCCGTCGAGAACTGTGATTGTTGATGCGTTGATGTTTCCGAAAATGATAGAGTCTGTCTTGAATTCAGCCTTTCCACTGATTTCAACGTTGCCCTTAACCTTACCGTTTATGTCAAGATACTGAGCGTTGATATCTCCTAAAAGAAGACTGTCTCTGTCCATCTTTACCTGTCCCTTAGAAGTAACATTACCCTGCATTGAAGAGCCGAGCATTGTTGCGTTGTTACATTCAAGGTCACCAACAACCTTACCACTGAGGTTTGCGTTCTTTGTAATCTGAACATCACCCTTAACGCTTCCTTCAACAGTAACATTTGCGAAAGAACGGATGTTTCCGTCAACGATTGTATTTCTTGAAATAACCGTTGTTTCTTCTGTTTCAAAATAGGGGTTTGATCCACCACCCATATTGTTGTTGTTTGTTGTCGGGGGAACAGGCTGTCTTAACTGCTGCTGATACTGCTGTGAATAGTCCTGCTGAGGAGGGGGAGGAGTCTGCTGAACCTGACGGGGTGTAACCTGTGGAGGAGGAGTGAACCCTGTAGGTGACTGTGGTCTCTGAACAGGAGGGGGAACAGTCTGTTTATCGAATGTAGGTTTGATAGGTTCTGAATTAGCACTTGGAGTATCAAGGTATCTGTCGATATTTGACTTTTCTTTCGAGTTCTTAGAAAGGTCTGAACCTACAAGACCGTCTCTCTTCAAAAGTTCCTTGACTGCCTGATTAAAATTATCTTTTAAGCTCATTATCTTATCCCCTTACTGTCTGAAAGTTGTTCCTCCGGTGGAATTGTGAATTGCGAGGGTGTGGTTTCGTTTGTGAGTTTATCGAATGAGTATCCGCG
>JAZNQY010000126.1:0-24131 GCA_045590375.1 Oscillospiraceae bacterium
TTCTGTTTCGTTGTTTTCTATCTTTTCAACGAAAGAAGAATTGTCGGCGTCTTCCCATACCTGAGAAATGCTTGTTTTGTCTGCTTTTGCCATATCAATAATATCGGCAACAACAGCAGACGCTGTCGGGCATTTTCCTGCGCCTCTGCCATAGAACATAGCCTTGTCAATAGCGTCACCCGAAACCATAACCGCATTGAAAACATCGCTTACAGATGAAATGAGGTTTTCTCTGCATACGAAATGAGGCGCAACATAAGGCATAATTTTACCGTCATCGAGTTTTCTTACTGTTCCTATGAGTTTAACTGCGCCACCCCATTTTTCAGCATCCGAAATATCACGGGGAGTTATAGCAGAAATACCTTCTGTATGAACATTTTCGGGATAAACGTGTTTTCCGAAAGCGAGAGATGAAAGTATGCAGATTTTTCTGCAAGCGTCAAGACCTTCAACATCAGCAGTAGGGTCAGCTTCTGCATAACCTAACTTCTGTGCCATTGAAAGTGCATCAGAGAACTTCATATTTTCTTCAATCATCTTTGTAAGGATAAAGTTTGTTGTTCCGTTAAGAATGCCTGCAACGGCTGTGATTTCGTTTGCAGCAAGACACTGATGCATAGGTCTTATTATAGGAATAGCCCCACCTACTGATGCTTCAAAGAAGAAGTTGCATCCCTTTTCTTTTGCGATAGCAAGAAGTTCAGCACCCTTCTGTGCTACGAGTTCCTTATTTGATGTTGCAACGCTTTTTCCCTTTAAAAGACAATCCTTAACAAAGCCATAAGCGAATTTAACACCACCCATACATTCAGCGACAAGTGTTACTTCATCATCGTTTAAAATTACATTTATGTTCTTAACGAGTTTGTCTGCATAAGGGCTATCGGGAAAATCTCTTATATCGAGGATATATTTTATATCAAGGTCTTTCCCTGCTTTTTTTATAATGCTTTCTTTGTTACGGTAGAAAAGTTCAACCGTTCCCGAACCTACTACACCAAATCCTAAAACTGCTATCTTTGCCATAATATATTACTCTCCTGAAATTATTTTCAATTCAACAACGCCACGAAGTCTTGAAAGAATGTTTTTAAGACCCATTATATCCTGTGAATTTTCTGTGAGTCGAAGTGATATTGTTACAGAAGCAACACCGTCAACGGGAATGCTCTGATTAACTGTTAAGATGTTCGCATTGAGCGAATGAAGATGTGAGATAAATCCTGCGAGTATCCCCGGTTCATCATGAAGAACTGTTGATATCGAGATAATTCTCTGTGTCAGTTTTTCTTCATATGAATAAACATAATCCTTATATTTATAAAAAGCACTTCTCGAAATTCCTACTGCTTTACAAGCCGAAGCCGAACTCTTCTCTTTCCCCGATGCGATAAGTTTTTTAACGAGAAGAACTTTCTCGAATATATCGGGCAATACGCAGGAATCAACAACTATAAAACTGCTTTTTCCTTCTGTTTCCTTAGGCATTATGTTCACCCCCAATAAACAACTGTATTTAACACAAGTACAATTTTATCACAAAACAGGGTTTCAAGTCAACTGTAAATTATACCAAATTCAAAGATAATAAACGGGCATTTTATTTAAAATGACAAAAACACCCGACGGGGCTGTCGGGTGTTTTTGCTTTGAAGAGTATATATATGACAGATTTCTTTCAGAACGAGGTCATTTTCTCCTTCCCCCGTTCTATATCAAGTTTAGCATTTAAAAGGTTACAATTCAATACTTTTCTATTTACAGTTTGGTTACAATAGATTACAAAATGGTTACAAATTATTTTGAAAGGTTGCTGATTGTTCCCATAAAGAGAATTGTTCCTGTTTTTGTATCTCTTATTGTGAAAACGAAAGGTTCGTCGGCGATAAATTCCTTGGGGTCATAAGGTTCTACCGCCTCACAACGATTATCAACCATTACAACCGTTGCAGCTGCAGCCTTTGTTCCATTTTCGTCAACCTCAATCTTTGCCTTATGAAGAATATCGCTTACATAAAGGTTGTAATCATCGGGGAGCTTGCTCATAGAACGAAGATTTGCTACACTCGGGTCAAAAACTTCTGTAACGCCAAGCGATTTCAGATTTTCCTTGACAGAGAAAGTTTCTGTTTCAAATGTAAATTTAGGAATAGCAAGGAAAATCTTTTCAGAAGGCACATTTTCCATTGATGATAAAAGTTCAAGTCTTTCTTCGGGTGTCATTGCATCGAAAATTTCAACTGCGTTTTTCTTTGATTTATCGTTTGCAACAAAAACATCCATAACGATTCCACCCTCGCCATAAGGAATAGAAACGCCCTTTAAATTTCCCTTTGAGTAGTATTTGTAGTAGTTATCAAACTGTCGCATCATATCAACAGTTGTGTTTCCTTCTGTGCCCTCAAAAGTCCAGTCGGTTGTGTCATCTTCTAAAAAGGGTGTCTGCCATTTCCCGTC
Organism: Oscillospiraceae bacterium; assembly: GCA_045590375.1. Classification (GTDB taxonomy): domain Bacteria; phylum Bacillota; class Clostridia; order Oscillospirales; family Ruminococcaceae; genus RGIG4131. The sequence continues at coordinate 2,461 of JAZNQY010000126.1, forward strand.
GAAATAAACTGCGTTGACAAGAAGAATAACTGTGTCGTTATTGAGTCTGTCAAGCATTTTGGGAATCATCTTGTTTGTCTTTTTAGAAATCCATGAGTTCACCTTTTTAACAGTAGCAGGGTCCATAAATTTTTCGTGGAAAACTTCTGCGTCATAGAACTCCTTTAAAGGAGAAATGAATTCTTTTCTTGTGGGAGCTGATTTTTCAAAGCCTTCGTCTATCCAAACAGAATTTGCTGTTTCAACAATGGCTTTTTTATCGTTGAAGCCTTTCATAACCTTGTAGATTTCTTCGTTTCTGTCGCCAACATCAGCCATACCGAGAAGGTTTAAAAGCTCGGTTTCTGTTTCTCCGTCAGCGCCGTTTACAAGCATAGAAAGCGCTATATCAATGCTGTAAGGAGAATAGAAAACATTTTCGTCGCCCTTGATTTCATCATAAAGCGAAACACCGAGAATATTTACAGAATTTGAAAAACCTATATCTGCTCTTTGCATAGGCTGTGAGCCACTTATATATGTTGTTTCAACAGGAGCAGTTTCACTACCCGATGTTGTTTCAGAAGAAACAGGCTCTTCGGGAACTGTCGTTTCCCCATCAGAAAAAGGTGGTAATGCAGGAACAGTAGTTTCTGTCGGCATTCCTTCAATCGGAACAGCTGTGCAATAATGAGGATGTTCAGATTCTTTCGGCGTACATCCAGCAACGGAAATTATGCATATAATAAGAGCGATTATTGACTTTATCTTTTTCATTTTAAGTCCTCCCTTGAATGTCTTTCTGAATGTAATACAAATCAAAGGAGTGATTTTTTTCAAAAAAATAAAAAAGAGTGGAAAAATTTTTTCCACTCTTTTAATTACTATACTATAATGTATATGTCTTATAAACTTCTCCGTCAAGGTTTTTCCATAAAAATTCCTTATCTTCAAAAGTCATGTAACTATGCTCTGAATTTTCTTTCGGGATAGAAACCGAGCCGGGATTCATATAGATGTATCCATTATGTTCTGTGCATTTCGGAATGTGTGTGTGTCCATTTAAAAGAACATCTCCCTTTGATAAAGGTGGAAGATTATTCTCATTGAATATATGCCCGTGGGTTGCGAAAATATTTACTTTTTCAGAAACAACATAGGCATATTCAGCGAGAGCAGGAAAAGGAAGAACCATCTGGTCAACCTCTGTATCACAGTTCCCTCTTACGCAAAGAAGCTTGTCCTTTAAAGGAGAGAGCATCGAAATAACCTCTTTTGGTGCATAGCCTTTCGGAAGGTCGTTTCGTGGGCCGTGATAGAGAATATCCCCCAAAAGAAGAATTTTATCGGGATTTTCTCTTTCTATCGCCGACATAAGTTTTTCACAGTAATAAGCCGAGCCGTGAATGTCGGATGCTATAAGTATCTTCATTACTTTTTCCTTCTTGTTATCCATTTGATAGAGCAAACATCTCCGTCTTTAAGAACATCCATATATGTTGCAGGCTTGCCGTTTCTTGTCATATCAATATCATCGCCCTGAGGGTTCTGTGTATCAATATCGGCATAGGCCATAAGTTCTAAAAAGATGTTTTCTGTGCAGTTTTTCTGAAGATTCATAGCAAGAGTTTTTCCGTTGAGAATAACCGTTACACCCTTCTTTTCTGTAAGAAGTGAAGGTGGCTCTTCTTCATTCTGAACAGGTTTAACGGGCGCTTCTGCCTTTGTTTCTTCCTTTACTTCAGAAAGAATTTTATCTATTTCATCTTCTGTGAAATCTTCTTCATATGCTGTTTCTTCAACAACAGGAGCAGGTTCGGGTATTACCTCTTCAACCTTCGGTGCTTCAACAATGGGTTCGGGAGCGACCTCTTCTGAAACAAATTCAGCAGGAAGAGTATCTCTTTCTTCGATTGTGTATTCATCGCCATCGGCAATAAGATAATCTATGGGAAGAATTCTCTTTCCTTTGAATACAACAAAATTCTCAAGGTCAGCGTCAAGTTTTGCGAGAAGTTCGCCTATTGTAAGAATTTTCACTGTTCTTATGTTGTCAAAGTTTTCAACACGGTAGTTTCCGTCACAAATTTCCTTTTCGTTTACAACAGCAAACACACCTGCTTTATAATCCATTCCCGAAAGCTTAACCGATAATGGATTAAATCCTTCGACAGCCTCTGAGAGAAGAATAGCAGCATCCTCACCGTTTTTAGCAGGAACAATGTCAACCTTGTCTCCCTTGTTTACAAGCGAATTTATGTTTGCAGGAAGTCCGTTAACTGTTATAACGGCAGGGTCAGACATTCCTCCCTTAACGAGTTTCTGATTACCGTCTATTGTGTATGTGAGATTTCTGCCCGACCTTCCGAGTAAACTTGTCGAGCGATATCCTGCCATAGAAAGAATATCAAGCATAGACATTCCGTTTTTATTGAACGCCCTGATTTTCTTTCCGTTGAGGATAATTGTCGAGAAATCATATCCACCTGACATAGTAGCTGTAACGCCTATGCCTACGGGAGTAATAAATTCAGGTCCTTTTAAAACATATGGTTTTTCTGTTGTTATGTGTCTTATAACCTTTGAATTTCCTATCGCAACTCTTTCCTCGGGGATTCCGAGTTTTTCAGAGAGTTTAGCCGAAAGTCCTTCAACACGGCTTCCACCACCGACAAGGAACACTGCGGCAGGTTTTTCTCCTCCGTTAGCAGCAACAATGTTTTCAGCAATAGTAGAGGCTAAAAGGTCAACTGCCGGATAGAGTGATTTGAAAAATTCTTCTGATGAAACAGTATGTTCAAGACCTAAAATATCTGTATATGTGAATTCTTCCTTTGATGAAGAAAGCTTCATCTGTTCTGCTGTATTAAAATCAACAAGATAGTTTCTTATAATTTCTTCTGTGATTTCATCTCCGGCAGTAGTAGCCATAGCGTATGCAACGATACTTCCACCTTTTGAGATTGCGATATCAGATGTTCCTGCGCCGATATCGACAAGCGCTATGTTTATAAGTCTTACCTCAGGGGGAATTATAACATTCATAGCAGCGATAGGTTCGAGAGTAAGGCTTTTTACTTCAAGACCTAATTTATCTGTTACAGCATAAAGACTTTCAACGACAGTTTCAGGAAGAAATGCTGCTATCATATCAACAGTAACAGTTTTTCCTCTGTGTCCCACAAAGTTCTTTAAAGGATAATCATCAAGATAGAAATTTATTATGCTGTGTCCTACACAGTAGAAGTTTACAGAGCCTTCTGGATTTTCGTTATCGAGTTCTGTCTGTGCGTGCTGAACAGCTTCCATCTCAAAAGAACGCACCATATCTTCTGTAATGACATCTCTGCCTTCTATGTCAATATCAACTTTAACACGCTTTGTTCTGAGCGCTCTTCCTGCTGCAGCAATAGCAACACTATCGAACTTTATGCCGAGATTTTTTTCAAGTTCGGCAATAACCCTTGAGGCAACCTTTGAAACTTCTTCTATATCTTCAATCTGTCCGTCGGTCATCGCCCTTTTGTTATGAGGGATAGAAACGCAGTCGATAACGTGAAAATCATCCTCACGCTTTTCACCTACAATTCCGACAACAGTTCTTGTTCCTATATCAAGGGAGAAGAAAACTTCGCCTTTGGGTGTATATTTTTTATTTTCAGCAGCCTTTACTGCATTTGGTTTTCTGCCACGTGGCATCGGTTTTCACTCCTTTTAAACACTGGGATTGCTGAGAGAATCAATTATCCTCTGAACAACAAGCTGAACTTCTGCGTCACCGTCAACTGCAAAAGATGAATGTGAAACATAAACCGACGCACGTTCTGCATATAAATTTTCAAGTTCTATTCTTGATTTTGTCATAACAAGAGGTCTGCCTCTCCCTAAATCTTCTTTCATTATTCTTTCATAGCAGACTTCAAAAGGTGTGTTTATGAAAACAACTTCTCCACTTGCATTAGCAGCTCTTGAAGCTTCTTCGGAAAGGATTGTACCTCCGCCTAAAGCGATAACCCCACCGTTGTTTGAAAGTTCGAGCATACATTTTATTTCGAGTTTACGGAAATATTCTTCTCCGTCAATATCAAAGATATTCTTTATAGATCTTCCCTCACGCTTTACTATGTATTCGTCAAGGTCTATAAAAGGAAAAGCAGAATGATTGTTATGTCCGAGTCTTTCGGCAAGCGCCCTTCCGACAGTTGTCTTTCCACATCCCATAAATCCACAGAGGTAAATTGTAAGCATAAAAAACGCCTTCTTTCAATTTCAGTTGTTCTTTATTTTTTCATTCATCTGAGAAATAATCGAATTTATATCATTTTCATCAAACTTTGCACCATACCATATTTCATGTGCCGCAACAGCCTGATAAACAAGCATAGCCATTCCCCCGACAGCCTTTTTCCCCTCATTTTCAAACATCTGCATAAGCTTTGTTTCAACGGGATTATAGATAACATCAAAAGCTGCCTTGCAGGATGAAACTATATTTTCCGAAACGGGTGAAGCGTCAACCTTCGGGAACATTCCGACAGGTGTTGCGTTAGCGCATAAATCAAACTCACCCGAAATATCGGAAAGAGAAATGACCTTTGCGTTTTCAGAATTTTTCATCGAAGAAATAACTTTTTCTGCTGCAGGAATTTCTTCGGGTAAAACAGCAACAGTAAGGTCTGCTCCGTGAAGAAGAAATTCACATGCCATCATTCTTCCTACTCCACCACATCCTAAAAGAAGAACCTTTCCCGAGAGAGAAAGCCCTCCCTTTTCGAGCGAACGGATAAAGCCTATGCAGTCTGTGTTATAGCCTGTCATCTTTCCGTCTTTAACAGAAACACAGTTTACAGCGCCGTAACGCTCTGCCGTTTCATCAAGTGATGAAAGATAAGGGATAATGTCTGTCTTATAAGGGATAGTTATGTTGAAGCCATCAAGTGTTTTAAGATATTCAACTTTTTCTTCTAAAAGTTCTTTAGGAATATCTGTAAGGTCATACTCACCCTTTGTTCCCGAAAGCGAGAAAAGTCTTGTATGGATATCGGGAGAAAGTGAGTGTCCTAAAGGATGGCCTATGAGTGTGCATTTCATTTTAAAATCATCAACCTTTTAATCAGGAATTCCGAGAGCTGCCATAGATTTCTTCAATGAGTCCATATCCTCTACATTAAGAACAAGTGCCTCGGGTAAAGTTTTCTGTGTGAATTTTGAAAGAATATCCATAGGTCCGCATTCGATGAATGTATCATAACCCTGTTCAGCCATAACTTCAAGCTCTCTTGTAAAGTTAACCTGAGATGTAAGCTGCTTTGCAAGATATTCAGGCATATTATCAAAATCCTTGAGTTCATCCCCTGTATCACCTGCAAAATATCTGCAGTTGGGAGGGTTGAATTTAAAAAATCTTATCTGTTCAAGAAATCTTTCAGATGCCACCTGCATAAGCTTTGTATGATAAGCGCATGAAAGACTCGTTCTTGTGCAGTGTGCACCTTCTGAATTGAATTTATGAACTATCTTGTCGATAGCACTGTCTGTTCCCGAAACAACAATGTTATCAGGAGAATTGTATATCGCAGGGATTACAAATTCGTCTATTTCATCGCAGGCTTTTTCAACTTCTTCTGCTGTTCTTCCTGATATGACAGCCATAGAACCGGGTTTCATCTTTTCGCAGTATTCAAGTGCTTTAGCTCTTTCGATAACAAGCTTCATAGCTGTTTCAAGATTTATCATTCCTGATGCAACCATAGCTGCATATTCACCAACGCCATATCCGGCAACGGCTGTAAAAGCCATTCCCTTAGCCTTGGCAACTTCATAAGCGATAACATCGGTTATGAGTATAGCAGGCATCATAACAGACGCCCTCTGGAGATATGTTTCATCGCCACAATAACAGGCGAGTCTTAAATCATAACCTAAAATCTGACTCATATCATAGAAATAGCTTAAAAACTTAGGATATGTTTCGGTAAGACTTCTCGCCATTCCGATATACTGTGAATTTTCGCCGGGAAATAAAAATGCTGTTTTCATAACATTCACCCTCTATGTTTATTTGCAATTATTAACTTGACTTTATCCGACAAAAGATTTATAATTCTTTCAGTCGGTAACGATAGTTTGTATCATCGCTTTACATTGATAAAACAAAAAACTATACCAAGTATATTATAACACATATAAAATCAAATTACAATTATGCAAATAGCCGAAAAGGAGGGCTTCAAAATGGCAAGAGAAACAAATTGTCCTATCTGTCAGAAACTGCTTATAGGTGGACAATGTCCCGATTGTGGATATTATGTTGACACACACCAATTAGCATCGGATATAAACGACCTTGATGTAAACGCAGGTCACCTCTGCGAGTCACACAATGGTGGAAGCAACTATAATACATACAAATCAGACGCAGGTCATCTCTGTGAATCGCATAACGGAGAGCCTTCGGTAAAAGTATTCTCAACAAGAGAAAAAGACATCGATGATATGTCAAAATCTGATCAGCAGATAAAGAAAGAACGTGACTTTTTCATCTTAGGCGTTATTCTTACTCTCATACTCGGATTATGGGGATATATCATTTCTCATATCCTTCTTACTTCTATAAAAGCAAATCCCAAATACAAGAAAAAACTCACAATAATATTTGTTGTCATAATAATATTCTATGTAATATTCTATGTCGGAAGCATTCTTCTCTCATTTCTGACTGCATAACAAATTCACTATTGACCTTTATGTCGTAGTAGTATATACTGTATGTAACACATTCCCCGGAGGTATTATATATGATTTTTGAAAAACTCAAAGAAATTATTATTGACCAGCTTGATGTTGATGAAAGCGAAGTAACTTTATCGGCTGATATTCAGAGTGACCTTGGTGCTGACTCTCTCGATGTTGTCGACCTTATCATGTCGCTCGAAGACGAATTCGAAATGGAAATTCCCGATGAGGCTGTTGAAAATATAAAGACTGTCGGAGATATCGTAAGCTATATCGAAGACAACACATAACAAGAAAAACAAAAGGGTATCAGAAAATCTGATACCCTTTATTTTTATTTTCTACTGCTGATTTTCGCCTGTCGACTTTCCTGCTGTTCTTACAGCCTGCTTTGTCTTTTTAACAGAAACAATGCTTGTGCTGAGAAGAGTTTCTGTCTGGTCGAGAATTTTTTCAACATATTCTCTTGCCTCAATCTTCATCTGCTTGCATTTGTCCTGAGTCTGACTAAGAATTTCAGTCGCCTTTAATCTTGCTTCTTTAACAATTTCTTCGTTTGAGATAATTGTCTTTGCTCTTTCCTCTGCTTTTCTTACGATAGTTTCTGCTTCTTCGTTAGCGTCAGAAATAATTGTCTTTCTGTCCATAACAATAAGCTTTGCCTGCTTGATTTCCTGAGGAAGATTAACTCTGATTTCGTTAAGAAGATCTCTTATCTTGTCAGCGTCAACCATAACCTTTTTTCCTGAAAAAGGAACTGTTGCACCCTTATCGAGAGTATCGTCAATCATTTCGAGAATTTCATCTATATTCATTTTTCTTCCTCCTTTTTATTTGTCTTGCAGAGTCTTTCTATAACAACATCACGCACTTTGCTCGGAACAAAAGAGTCGATGTTTCTGCCGTATTTCGCGATTTCCTTTACAATGCTCGAACTGCAATACATATTCTCAGCACTTGTTGTTAAAAAGACAGTTTCAGCGCCGTCATAAAGAATTTTATTTGCAAGTGCCTGCTGGAATTCGTTTTCAAAGTCTGTAACAGCACGCAGACCTTTAACGATAGCAACAGCACCCTTTTCTTTTACATAGTCAACAAGAAGACCGTCAAATGTGTCTATCTCAACATTATCCATTCCTTCTGTAACAACCTTTATGAGTTCAACTCTTTCCTCTGCTGTAAAGCATGGTGTTTTAGCAGAATTCACTGCAACAAGAACAATAACCTTGTCAAACATCTTTGCGGCACGTTTTATAATATCCCTGTGTCCGTATGTTACGGGGTCAAAACTTCCGGGGCAGACAGCAATACGCATAATATCAATCTTCCTTTACTTTATAGAGTGTAACTTCTATCTTTCCATAACGATATGTTTTTTTGGCATAGAAATTTTCTACTTCACAAGGCATTTCTTCCCCCACAGGATGTTCGCAGAGAATAATCCCTCTGTCAGACATTTTTTTAGTGAGAAGAGGTAAAACCTCCTGTAAAATACCCTTGCTGTAAGGTGGGTCTAAAAGCGCTATGTCGAATGTATTGTTTGTCGCTGACAAAAATGATTTAGCATCCATAAGATAGCATTTTGAAATACTGTCAAATCCGACATTCTTTAAGTTTTCAGAAGTAACATCAACAGATTTCTTTGAATTGTCAACAAAATACCCGAATTTAGCGCCACGGCTCAAAGCCTCAATCCCCATCTGTCCACTTCCTGAGAAAAGGTCTAAAAAAACACTTCCCGGAACATCAAACTGAATTATGCTGAATATCGCTTCTTTTACCATATCTGTCGTCGGTCTTACGTCGTTTCCTTCAAGTGTTATGAGTTTTCTGCCTCTCGCAGTTCCTGTAATAACTCTCATATCAGACTCTCCCGTCTAAATTTCTATAACTTTCATATTATACCACAAAAATCATCTTTTGTCCATAGCAGAGAGGATTTCTTTTGCGATTTCTTCCGATACCCCTGCGACCTTTGAAATTTCCTCCACAGGTGCTGAAGAAAGCGCTTTTATCGTCTTGAAATGCTTCATAAGTTTTGTCGCTTTTTTCTCGCCTATTCCCTTAACGCTTAAAAGGTCCGACTGTAAGCCTTTCTTTCGTGTGCTCCTCTGATAGGTAATAGCAAATCTGTGGACCTCATCCTGAATTCTTGTGAGAAGAAAGAAAGCAGGTTTCATATCAGAAACAGAAATTTCCTCTCCACTTGTAGCGATAGCCCTTGTTCTGTGTTTGTTGTCCTTTACCATTCCGAAAACATTCGTCGAAAGTGAAAGTTCAGATAATGCCTCCTTAACAGCGTTAACCTGATTTGTCCCACCATCGACTAAAATAAGGTCGGGCATTCTGTCAAAGCCCTCGTCGCCATTTACATAATGGGTAAATCTTCTTTTTAGAACTTCTTTCATACAGCCGACATCGTTCTGAATGATATTTTCTTTCATCGAGAATTTTCTGTAAGCAGATTTCAAAGGTCTTCCGTTGTTAAATACAACCATTCCCGCAACCATTCCCGTTGAGCCTAAATTCGATATATCATAGGATTCGATATATTCAGGAATTTTATCCATTCCGAGAAGTTTTCCGAGTTCTTCTAAAGCAACTATTTCTTTTCCTGTTCTTCCTGCTTTAAAAGAAAGATATTCGCTCGCATTTGATTTTGCCATAGCGATAAGTTTAGCTCCATCTCCCTTTATTCTCGTAACGATATTAACTGCGTGTCCTGATTTTTCCCTGAGCATTCTTTCAACGATTTCTTTTTCGGGGAATTCTTCCTCAATTAAAATTTCTTTCGGAATATCATTGTTTCCCTGATAAAACTGTCCTATAAATCCACATATATCGCCCTCATCATCTTCACCCAGAAAGAAATTGAGCTTATCATAAAGCCTTCCACCACGATATATGAGAACAGCAGCCGAAACAGTCCCCGATGCTTTCGCAAAAGCTATAACATCGGTATCTTTTCTGTCTGTTATAATCTTCTGAGTGTCGGCTGCTTTTTTTATTGCAAAAATTCTGTCACGAAGAACTGCTGCTCTTTCAAAATCAAAATTTTCTGCTGCCTCGTTCATCTCTTTTTCAAGACGTTCGACTGATAAAGCACTTCCACTTCTGATATAATCAACAGCCTCATAAACTGTCTTTTTATAATCTTCTGCCAAAACTTTTCCACGGCATAACCCCATACATTTTTTTATATGGAAATTAAGACAGGGTCTGCCCTTTCTGAATTCCTGAGGAAACTTTCTTGTGCAGGTAGGAAGCATAAAAACACTGTTTGCCTCGTTAACCGACTGCTTTGTCGTAAGCCCACTTGTATAAGGTCCTAAATACTCAGCCTTTTCGTCATCCTTCTGCATAACTGCAGTTATCCTCGGATATTCTTCTGACGAAATTTTTATATAGAAATATCCCTTGTCATCCTTTAAAAGAATATTATATTTAGGGCTATACTGTTTTATAAGTGAACACTCTAAAACAAGCGCTTCGTATTCGCTGTCGGTAACGATAAAATCATAATCAAAAACATTCGAAACCATTTTCGCAACTTTAGGCAGATGGTCAGGGTGTTCTCTGAAATAACTTGTAACCCTGTTTTTAAGATTTTTCGCTTTTCCGACATATATTATCTTTCCCGTTTTATCCTTCATAAGATAAACTCCGGGCGAAGTTGTAAGTTTCTTTGTCTTATCCCTTAAAAAAGGAAGTCTTTCGTTCATATAATTCTCCTTAAATAAGAATTTCTGTAACCGTTATGCTTTCTCCCGATGATAAATCTTCATAGAAATCTATCTCTAAAGGAGTTGTCGCTATTCTGCAGTTTTCCCCTGCTTTTATTGTCGAACTGCTTGACTGTTTTATATATCTTCCCGCATAGACTCCGCAGTCGGAATATTTTTTATCACTCTTTCCGATAATCGTTCCACCATCACTCACATCTATATCATTCAAAGAACATATTGCAAGAGTATATTTATCGCTGTTTGAATGTTCATATTTACCCGTTAAGATACCTGTAAGTTTTCCACCCGAAACAATAATATCTCCGTTATGGATATATGTTCCGTAAAAATCAGCCTTCGCAGTAACCTCAGACCCCGAAAGAACGCTCATTCTTGCTGAATATATCGCATATTCACAAGCCTCTGCCTCAATTATGCCATTATTTTCTACTGTAATTGTTCCACCATAAAGACCTGCTTTGTCAGCCTTTGCATAAACATATCCGTTATCTATGGTTATATCGTCAGCGTCTATAGCTATGCCACCCTTCGCTCTTGCTATAAGTCTGCCACCGTCTTTTACAAGAAATCCTCTGTCTTTTTTCGAAGCATCGGAATTAAAGCCTATAAGAACAGCCGTTCCGTCCTTTACATTTGTTTCAGCAAAAACAGATGTGTTGTCCGTTACCATCATTCCGATAGTACACATACCACATCCCGACTCATTTCCGTAATACAAAGCAGGAACGCCACTCTGCGTTTTGTTCACGATAGTAAGTTTTCCACCACCCGAAAAAGTAACATAAGTGTCTATCGCCAAAAAAGGAACTCTGCTGTCGCTTTCAATCCTGTTTTCACCCGTGACGACGATTTCTAACCTGTCAATTCCCTTTATCACAAGCCTTTCGCTTGAAACGAAATTATCAAGATAAAGTTTTCCGTTTTCATATTTTATGCCATCAACAGAAGTTGATATTATATCTGTATTTCCAACCATTATGCTTACTTTTTCTTCTGCATTTATATCAAGTTTCACTGCAAACAAAAACAGTGAAAAGCATATCATCATAGAAATTATCTTTTTCATTTTCATCACCCGATTTGATTATACACCAAAAATAAAAGCAGTACAAGAAATTTGTACTGCTTTTTTATGGATTTTCTTACTTTTTGTTCTGCTTGTGTTTTTCAAGAAGGAACTTGATTTTTTCATGTGGGTCGATAATTGTGCTGATTGAAACATCGTGGTTGATAGCAGCGATAAAGTATGCGATATACTTTGAAACATCAACTTCTGTAAACCATTCTCTTGATTTAAGAGCGTCTGTTCTGTATGTGAGGTTTGTTCCGAGAACACCTGCGATAATGCCTTCGCTGTAAGCCTTATCGAATGAATCAAGTCCGTTTGTGAAGATGGGATATGTTGCATAGCAGAAAATTCTGTTTGCTTTTCTCTTCTTGAGTTCATAAGCGATGTCAAGCATTGATTCACCTGATGAAATGATGTCGTCTGCGATGAAAACATCCTTTCCTTCAACTGAATTTCCGAGATATTCATGTGCAACGATGGGGTTTCTTCCGTTTACAACCTGTGAGTAATCACGGCGCTTATAGAACATTCCGAGGTCAACGCCAAGAACAGAAGCATAATACATATTTCTGTTGATAGCACCTTCGTCGGGTGAGATAATCATAAAGTGGTCCTTATCGAGTTCAAGTTCGGGATGCTTTCCGAGAAGTGCTTTAAGAACCTGATATGTAGGCATTACATTGTCAAATCCCATAAGAGGAATAGCGTTGTGGACACGGGGGTCGTGCGCGTCAAATGTAACGATATTTGAAACACCCATTCTTTCAAGTTCCTGTAAAGCAACTGCACAGTCGAGTGATTCACGGTAGTTACGGCGATGCTGTCTTCCACCGTAAAGGATAGGCATAATAACATTGATTCTGTGTGCCTTACCACCTGCTGCCTGAATGATACGCTTTAAATCCTGATAATGATCATCGGGTGACATTGAGTTTTCTTCACCGAACATTTTGTATTTGCAGTTATAGTTTCCAACGTCAACTATGATAAAGAGGTCATCTCCTCTGATTGTCTGTTTGATAAGACCTTTACCGTCTCCTGATGAGAAACGGGGACAATCTGATTCAATAAGGAATGACTTTTCGGGGCGATGCTCGGGAATAGCCCATTCCATAAGATAATCATTGATTTTGTCGCCAAGTTCTTTCGCACCTTCCATAGCGATAACCCCTAAAGGAGCAACTCTGAGATTAGGGTTGAAAGAAATTTCAGAATTGATGTTCATACTTAAAATTCCCCTTTTTTAAAAATCTGTGTCGGTTTCAACCGATAAATACCTTCAAATAACATTATATATGATATTAAAGTTTTATACTATTGACATTTTCGACAATGTTTATCAAAATATCAAGCCCCACTTTGAAACAAAAACCCCGTGTATAAAAATACACGGGGTTGAAACTATTCTGTAACTGTGTTTTCTGTGCTTACAGGTTTAGTGGGAGCCTGCTTTACTTCAGGAGCTTTCGCTGTTCTTTCAGGCGCTTTCACTGCAGAATTCGTTAAAAGGTCAACAACCTTCATAGGTTCTGCATTTGCCTGAGCAACCATAGCCTGTGCGCTTCCCGAAAGGATTTCGTATTTAGTATACTCCATCATTTCGTTTGCTATATCGGCATCACGAAGCTTGCTTTCAAATGCTGTAAGATTTTCATTTGTTGTCGAAAGAACATTATATTTGTGTTCTATTCTCTTCTGAACAGCACCGATTTCTCCTCTCTGAAGAGAAACCTTGTCAATAGCAGAATTTATTATGTCTATCGACTGATTTGCCTTTTCTGCCGTTTCTATCGAGCAATCTTCAATTCCAAGTCCCTCACAGCTCATATCATCGATTTCAAGAGAGAAAGCTTCTTCTTCGGTCATAGTTGATTGTGACATCATGAATTTAAGTGCTGCATTTCCTGAAAGACTGCCGTCTAAAAGATATGTTCTGTTGAAGTCGGTAGTTCCTGCGATGTCGTTTATTTCTTCCATCATATTTTCAAACTCAAGCTGTAAAGCAGCTCTGTCGACAATATCGGAATAACTTGCGTTAGCAGCAAGAACAGACATTTTGGACATTACCTGTAAAAGAGTATGTGTTTTCCCCAAGGCACCATCGGCAGTCTGTAAAAGCGATATGCCGTCCTGTGCGTTGCTTGTTGCCATAGAAAGACTTGCTATCTTTCCACGCATATTTTCTGAAATTGCAAGACCGGCAGCGTTATCACCTGCACGGTTTATCGAATAACCCGAAGATAATTTCTCGAGTCTTTTCAGAAGTTCCGACTGATTGGTATGCAGTCGGTTATTGGCTGAAATAGCCGAAAGATTATGCTGAATTACCACGCTGCCACCTCCTTGCGCCATGATAAATCGTTTTGTTTTTCCTCCGACTCTTTCGGAAGAAACTATAAAAATAGGTATACTACACCTATTATTATTACAATTTTATCACATTTCAACATAATTGTAAACAGTTTTTGGAAAAAAATCCGTTTTTGATGTGATTTTTCAAAAGTTTGTTAATCCTGCACAAATAGACAGTCTTTTAAATGGGTTTTTTGACAATTCTGCAAAAAAGCTATTGCTTTAAAGCGAGAGTTATGGTATACTTTGAAAAGACGAAAACAAGGAGAGATTGTTTATGCTCGAAACAGGCAGAATAAGAATTTTTTCTGAAAAGAATCCTAAAATTTCTATAAATGTAATGCAGGGTCATTTCGCGACAAACCATTCACATATCAATTATTATATTGATATGTCAGGCGTTAAATATAATTCATCAAACGCTATGGAGGCTGCAAAAACCCTTGCCGCAAGATATACAGACACCCCTATCGACACAATAGTTTGTCTTGACGGATGTGAGATTATCGCTGCTTATATGGCGACAGAGCTTTCAAAGACAGATATGTATCTTGTAAACAGTAAAAGACCTATAAACATCATCACACCCGAAATCAATTCAAACGGTCAGATGTTGTTCAGAGATAATGTTCAGCCCATGGTAATCGATAAGAATGTCCTTCTTCTCATTGCATCAGCAACAACAGGAAAGACAATCGAGCGTTCTATCGAATGTATCGAATATTATGGAGGAATAGTAAGCGGTGTATCCGCATTATTCAGTTCGTCAGCTTTTGAAAGCGATATCAAGGTTGACAGCATCTTCTCAGGAAAGGAAATCGAGGGATACGAAACATATCCCGCATCAGAATGTCCTCACTGCAGAAATAACCACAAAATTGACGCCATTGTTAACAGCTTTGGCTATTCTAAAATTTGATTTTTTTCATTTTTTCTCCTTCCCCCAAAACAGCCCCCGAATTATCGGAGGCTGGTTTACTTTTTATTCAGTTTTAATAAAGAGAAGGAGATGCTGCCTTAACAGCTTCTTCCAAAGTCATACCGGCATAATCCTGTGCTCTTAAAATTCTTCCTGAAATTTTATCATCAAGGAAAACGCCAAGAACAACACCGGGGATTGCGCTTTCAGGACTGTTTGGTGCATTGGGGCCACCAAGGTCTGTTCTGCACCAGCCCGGGTCAACGAGATTTATCATAACATCTGTATCAGCAACTGTTGAACCTAAATCGATTGTGATTTTGTCAAGTGCTGCCTTACTTGCAGAATATCCTGCCTGCTGTGGTTCAAGAGCAATTCCACTTGTTGTATTTACAATTCTCCCGAAACCTCTTTCTATCATCTTGGCCATAAAGTGATAGCAGATAACTGCAGGGGCAACTGTATTGATAACGAAACTTTCTGTATAGTCAGAAACGGGAGTTTTGAAGTATTCTGTTCTGTAAGCAATCTGAAGACCTGCGTTGTTGAGAACAAAATCAACAGTAACGCCTAAAGCGTCGATTTCTTCAAGCATCTTTTCAACAGAAGGAATATCTGAAAGTTCTGCCGAAACGGCATAGGCTTCTACATCCATAGCCTTTACTTCTTCAATAAGTTTTTCTGTGTGTTCCTTCTTTCTGCTGTGAAGAATAAGATTACATCCTCTTTCAGCAAGAAATTTAGCAGCGAGATATCCAAGTCCTCTCGATGCACCTGTTATAAACGCCCATTTTCCTTTAACATCAACCATTTTGAAAACGCCTCCTTTTATTTTTTAAAAGTATACACTATCTTTCCCGAAAAATCAAGACTTTCTCTCATTACCGATAAGTTTCATAAAATGCCTGTTTCTTTCGAGTGCTTTGAAAACAAGAACTCCTATAATGCTGACGACAATAAATTCGCCAAGTGCCACCGTTCCAATTGAAATTAAAATCGGTTCTTTGAAAGCAATATAAAGTTCCGTTCCTACAATTATTCCGTTGAATATCGTCGCCCATAAAGACCCGACAAACAGATTTTTGCTCCTTGAAAGAAAAAGAACAGCAAGTATTGTAGCGAGTGTTCCGAAAGGAACATCAAGCAGTGCCATCGGGCTGAAAATATTTGCAATAAGACAGCCTACTGTCATAGAAACACAGTATTTCTTGTTGTAGAAACAAAGAAGGACGAGTATTTCAGAAAACCTCAGTTGTATAGGTCCATATGATAACGGAGAAATCGCAACCGTCATAACGGCATAGATAGCCGCGACGATTGCGATTTTTATAATGTCAATAGTATTATTCTTTTTCATTTAAATCTCTCCTTGTTTTTTTAAGCCGGTTATCAAGAAACGGCTGTTATAGAATTTTATCTCTGTGAGGTTTCGTCCTCTGCTTTTATATAAATAGGTCTTTTCTTGACCTCCATATAAGTTTTTGCAATATACTGTCCCATAATTCCGAGTGAGATAAGAACAACGCCCACAGCGAAAAGAAGAACAGTCAAAAGTGTGAGTGTCTGTGTCCATCCCGTATGCCATAAGAATATGTCAAGAAGAAGGATGACAAGAAGAACAAACGCTGAGAAGCAGGAGAAAATTCCTGCGAAAACGGGGAACTCGATAGGTGCTGTTGAGAAAGCAAGAATACCCTCAAAAGAATATCTTAAAAGTTTGAAGAAACTCCACTTTGTAGTTCCCGCAACGCGTTCTGTATTTTCAACTTCTATGAACTTAGTCTTAAATCCTACCCAACTGAAAATACCCTTTGAAAATCTGTTATATTCACTCATAGAAAGTATAGCGTCAACCATCTGGCGTTTCATAAATCTGAAATCCTGTGCACCGTTGACGATATATGTCTGTGAGATTTTGTTTATAACATTATAGAACTGGTTTGAGAAGAATGAAAGGAGTTTAGGCTCTCCCTTTCTTGAAATTCTTCTTGTAGCAGCGCAATCACATTCGCCCGATTTTACATAAGAATGCATCTCGGGGATGAGTCTCGGTGGATGCTGTAAATCAGCATCAAGAATGACAACATAATCACCCTTTGTCGCCTCAAGACCTGCGAACATCGCTGATTCTTTACCGAAGTTTCTCGAAAACGAAACATATCTTACCTCGTTATCTTTTTTCGCCATCTCACGAAGTATCGAAAGTGTCTTATCCCTTGAGCCGTCATCAACGAAAATGTATTCAAAAGAAAGATCGTTCTTTTCTTTCATTTCAGCAGAAACTCTCTTTATCTCATCATAGAATAAGGGCAGACTTTCTTCTTCGTTATAGCAAGGAACAACGATAGATATAAGTTCCATTTTCTTTTCACTCCTTTACATTTTGTATATTTCTACAAAACATTTACTTTTTGTATATTATTCAACAGTAACCGACTTAGCGAGGTTTCTTGGCTTATCAACATCGTTTCCTCTCAAAACAGATGTGTAATAAGCGATAAGCTGTAAAGGAACAACAGCAGCCATCGGCATAATAAGATTTTCGACATCATCAGGAAGACCGAATTTGAAATCGGCGATATCCTTATCGGGATTATATCCTTCGCGGCATACCATAATAACCTTTGCGCCTCTTGTCTTAACTTCCTTTATGTTGCTTATTGTCTTATCAAAAAGGTCTGTCTGAGTTGCAACAGCGATAACGGGCATATTGTCTGTGATGAGTGAAATTGTTCCGTGTTTGAGTTCACCTGCTGCATAGGATTCACTGTGAATATACGAGATTTCTTTGAGTTTGAGTGAACCTTCCATACTAAGCGCATAGTCAAGCCCTCTGCCTATGTAGAGAAGGCTGTCAGCAGTAATAAGCTGTGATGCGATATACTGTGCATCTTCTGTATCTTCGAGTATCTTTTCGATAACATCGGGGGTTTCTCTTAAAAGTGATGTAAGACGTCTGCATTCTGCTTCATCAATCTTACCCATAGCAAAAGCAATTTCAAACGCCAAAAGATACATAACTGCAATCTGAACCATATATGCCTTTGTTGAAGCAACTGCGATTTCAGGGCCTGCATGTGTATAGATAAGCATATCTGCTTCTCTTGCTATCGAACTTCCCTTAACATTTACAATAGCGAGTGTTTCAGCACCAAGTTTCTTAGCAAGTCGCATAGCTGCAAGGCTGTCTGCTGTTTCGCCCGACTGTGAAATGATGATAACAAGGTCGCCCTCTGAAACTATGGGGTCTCTGTATCTGAATTCAGATGCGATATCAACATCAACAGGAACTCTTGCTATTTTTTCTATTACATATTTTCCTACAAGACCTGCGTGCATAGCAGTACCACAGGCAACAACGAAAATCTTGTTGTATTTTTTAAGCTTTTCGGGAGTAATTCCACATTCGCTTAAATCAGGCATACCATCTTTAATTCTGGGGTTTATGGTTGTCTTGATAACTTCGGGCTGTTCGTGGATTTCTTTGAGCATAAAGTGTTCATATCCACCCTTTTCAGCAGCGTCAAGATCCCAGTCAGCGACAGAAAGTTCTTTTGTGATTTCAGTTTTGTGCATATCGCAGAAAACTATGTTTTCGCCGTCGAGTTCAGCGATTTCGCCGTATTCTAAAAGATAGTATTCTTTTGTGTGTTCAAGGATCGCTGTCATATCAGAAGCGATGAAGTTTTCACCGTTTCCTTTTCCGACAATAAGTGGACTTTCTTTTCTTACAGCAAAAATCTTTTCGGGAAAATCCTTGAAGATAATTCCTAAAGCATAAGCACCTTCAATATCGTTGAGTGCGCTTATAATAGCGTCCTTAGGATTTCCTTCATAGTAATAATCAAGAAGTTTCGCAACAGTTTCTGTATCTGTTTCACTTTCAAAAACATAGCCCTTTGAAATAAGAAATTCCTTGATTTCACGGTAGTTTTCAATAATTCCGTTATGAACTATTGTAATTTTTCCGTTTCCTATCGGGTGTGAATTTATATCTGAAGGTTCACCGTGTGTCGCCCATCTTGTGTGTGCGATACCACAAGTACCGACAGGTTTTCCTTCGTTTGTAAGTTTCGCTTCAAGACCTTCGGCTATCTTACCTTTTGCCTTTACTGTCTTTATCTTTCCTTCAGAATGAACAGCGATACCTGCAGAGTCGTATCCACGGTATTCAAGTTTTTTAAGTGCGTTAACAAGAATATCAGCGCACTGCTGTTTTCCGACATATCCTACTATTCCACACATAAGAAAATTTCCTCCGGATTATATAATTAGTTTTCTTCAAGCGCCGAAATCTTATCTATTCTGCGCTGATGTCTTCCACCCTCAAATTCTGTTGTTAAAAAAGCTTCTGTAATCTGTGTGGCAACTCCCCCACCGATTACTCTTCCACCCATACAAAGAACATTTGAGTCGTTATGAAGTCTTGTAAACTGTGCCATATAACTGTCTGTGCAAAGAGCCGCTCTTATTCCCTTGTGCTTATTCGCAGCGATCGAAATACCTATACCTGTTCCACAGATAAGTATTCCATTTTCGGCATCGCCATTCTGAATAAGTGTGCAGACATCCTTTGCAATATCGGGATAATCACATGATTCTCCGTCACATCCGACATCTTTATATTCTATGCCCTTTTCGTCAAGATATTTCTTTATTTCAAGTTTAAGCTCATATCCGCCGTGGTCGCATCCTATTGCCAACATTACGCGTTTCCTCCGTTTTTCTTTTCTTCAAGGTCTTTTTCAGCCTTTGTCGGCTGAAGATAACTTGCATCGAGTTCATCAGCAGTTATCGGTGTTTTTGTCATTCCTGCAAAGCAAAGACTGCTTGCAAGCTGATATCTTAAATGAGGGGGCGCTAAAAGAAGATTTTTGTCAGAAAATTTTTCAATAAAATTCTTTGCATAATCGCCTACAATTACCGTCCCTTCAGAAATTTCTTCGTAAAGTTTTTCTTCTGTGATAATTCTATCCTCAGAAAGTCTTGTTATAACACTGTTATTATCTTCAAAAAACGCTGTATAAACAAGGTTCTGTCTTGCCGACATAACAGAACAGATTTTCTTCCCTGTTCCCGACATATTAAAAGCGAGTCCCTCAAGGGTTGAAATACCTACACATTCTTTTTCAGCACCAAAGCACATTCCCTTAACGGCAGATATTCCTATGCGAAGTCCTGTATATGAGCCGGGACCCACAGCAACGGCTATTCTGTCAATGTCATCAAGTGTCATTTCGGCTTTCATAAGAACATCCTTACATAAAGGAAGGATAATCTGAGAATGGGTAAGTCTTGTCATAACGGTTGTCTGTGCTATAACGGTATTTTCATTACAAACGGCAACAGATGCTATGTTACCCGATGTATCAATCCCCAAGAGATTCAAATCGTTCATCTCCAAAAACAGTTATTTTTCTTGTATCTTCGCCGAGAGTTTCTATTGATATTGTTATCGTCCCCTCAGGCAGACAGTCCTCAATATTTTCAGACCATTCGGCAGCAATAATGCTGTCATCCGACATATAGTCGTAAAATCCCGTTGTTTCAAGGTCAAACTCACCGTTTATGCGATACATATCGAAGTGATAAAGAGTTATCTTATCGCCTCTGTATTCGTTGACAAGCGCAAATGTCGGTGATGTAACCTCATCGAGCATAGAGAGCCCCAGGCAAAGACCCCTTGTAAAAGTGGTCTTGCCTGCGCCCATTGTGCCTTTATATGCTATTATATCCCCACCCTTTAAGAGCGAGCCGATTTTCTCTGCAAAAGCTATTGTTTCTTCTGCCGAGTGAGAAATAAAGGTCATTAAAATTCTCCTTAGAAAAGTCCTGTGATGTTTCCGTCGTTGTCGCAGTCAATTTTAAGTGCTGCAGGTGCCTTCGGAAGACCGGGCATTGTCATGATGTCGCCTGTAAGTGCAACAACAAAACCTGCGCCTGATGAAAGTCTTACATCACGAACTGTGATTTCAAAGTTTTCGGGTTTGCCGAGCTTAGCCGGGTCATCAGAAAGTGAATACTGTGTTTTGGCAACACAAACGGGAATATCACCGAATCCAAGGTCTGTGATTTCCTTTATTGCCTTTTCAGCCTGAGCTGTAAAGATAACGCCGTCAGCACGGTAGATTTCCTTTGCGATTATGCCGAGCTTTTCCTTGATAGGAAGCTTTTCGTCATAGATAGGCTTGAAATTTGAAGGCTTTGTTTCGATAGTCTTGCAAACCTTTTCAGCGAGGTCTGTTCCACCTACGCCACCCTTAGCGAAGATTTCAGCGAGTGAAACTTCAACGCCCATATCAGCACAGAACTTTTTGATGAATTCAATTTCTGCTTCTGTATCTGTATGGAATCTGTTGATTGCAACAACAACAGGAGCACCGTATTTCTGCATATTTTCGATATGAGTCTTGAGGTTTACAACACCCTTTTCGAGTGCTTCAAGGTTTTCGTTAGTAAGGTCAGCTCTTGCAACGCCACCATTGTATTTAAGAGCACGGATTGTTGCAACGAGAACTACGCAAGAGGGGTTAAGACCTGCAAATCTGCACTTGATGTCCATAAACTTTTCAGCGCCGAGGTCAGAACCGAAGCCTGCTTCTGTAATACAGTAATCACCGAGTTTAAGAGCGAGTTTTGTTGCTCTTACTGAGTTACATCCGTGAGCGATGTTAGCGAAAGGACCGCCGTGGATGAATGCAGGTGTGTTTTCGAGTGTCTGAACAAGATTAGGCTTGAGTGCATCCTTAAGAAGTGCAGTCATAGCGCCACAAGCACCGATATCTCTTGCGAAAACGGGCTTGCCGTCAAAGTCATAAGCAACGAGAATGTTGCCGAGTCTTTTCTTGAGGTCTTCAAGATCAGCCGCAAG
>JAZNQY010000127.1:0-2906 GCA_045590375.1 Oscillospiraceae bacterium
TTCTCCGACGGCAAAATGCTGGCGAGATGCGATTTTACGCGTTATTCCAGCAAGAGAGCTTGTGCCCGATGATGTCATTGAGCTTGAGGCAGGCGACAAAGTTCCTGCTGATGCTGTTATTCTCTCCTGCTCCTCCCTCTATGCCGATGAGTCAATTTTAACTGGAGAATCCGTTTCGATGGAAAAATCTGTGTGTAAAGGAAATATACTTAACAATGATATAGGTCAGGCTGGGGTTGTTTATTCGGGAACAATCATCACAAGGGGAAATGCCCGTGCAAGAGTTCTGGCAACGGGTTTGAAGTCTCAGGCAGGTAAGATTTCTGATATGATTTCAGAGGTAGTGGAAAGTGAAACGCCTTTACAGATAAGACTCGGCAAGCTCGGCAAAATTCTTGCAATAATCTGTCTTATTATATGTATAATAGTAACTTTAGCAGGTGTTTTGAAGGGCGAAGAAATATTTACAATGCTTCTGACAGGAATTTCAATAGCTGTTGCTGCTATCCCTGAAGGACTGCCTGCTGCTGTCACTATCGCCCTTGCACTCGCTGTAAACCGTATGATGAAACAAAAAGCACTCGTAAAGCGCCTGCATTCCGTAGAAACACTGGGTTGCGTGTCTGTTATCTGTTCTGACAAGACGGGAACTATCACAGAAAACAAAATGACGGTGTCGAAAATATATACAAATAGTAATATTTTAGATATTTATGGCAAAGGGTATAAAATCAAAGGTGAAATACAGTTAAATGGTAGAGGAATAAATCCGAAATCTTCCCCTGCTTTGACGGGCATCCTGAATTGCGCTGTTTTATGTTCAAATGCAGAAATCTCATCAGAAAATGAGATTTCGCAAAGAGAAAGAGGTAAAATTTCTGCCTTGGGTGAATGGAAAGTAAACGGTGACCCGACAGAAATAGCTCTTCTGATCGCCTCAGCAAAGGGAAATATCACAAAAGAAAAGCTCTCAAACGAATTTACGAGAATATCAGAAATCCCATTTGAAAGCGAAACAAGAATGATGACTGTTTTTGCAAGGTCAAAGAACGGCGAAACAAAGGCTTTTGTCAAAGGTGCTACCGACACAATCCTCTCAAAATGCTCATATTACCTTACTGACAACGGAAAAGTTCCTTTGGCTTCTGCTATCCGAAAAGAAATTCTCTCTGTCTGCGATGAATTTTCCGATAACGCACTTCGTGTAATAGCTTTTGCTGAAAAAATATGTGATAACGAAAAAGAAACCGAAAGTGGACTTATCTTCACAGGGCTTATGGGAATGTCTGATGAACCGAGAGACGAAGCGAAAAAGGCGATAAAACTCTGCAGAAAAGCAGGAATAAAAACTGTTATGATAACGGGCGACCATCCTAAAACAGCACTTGCAATAGCAAAACAAGCAGGTATTACAGGGTTTATGAAATCATCTCAGGTTTTAACGGGCGAAGAACTGAAAAAAATGTCTGACACCGAACTTTATTCTAAAATTCAGGATGTTTCTGTTTTTGCAAGAGTTTCCCCTGCTGACAAACTGAAAATTGTAAGGGCTTTTAAGAAAAGAGGTCATATTGTTGCTATGACGGGCGACGGAGTTAACGACGCACCTGCCATAAAAGAGGCTGATATTGGTATTTCTATGGGTGATGGAACGGATACTGCAAAAGAAGCATCAGATGTAATTCTTATAGACGATAATTTCGCCGTGATAGTCGGTGCTGTTAAAAACGGCAGGGCTATTTATATGAACATAAGAAAGTTTGTGAGATATCTTCTTTCCTGCAACATAGGCGAGGTTATCACTATGTTTTTAGGTATCCTTTCAGGACTTCCCCTCGTTCTTCTTCCGACGCAGATACTTCTTGTAAATCTTGTTACAGAC
Source organism: Oscillospiraceae bacterium (assembly GCA_045590375.1). Classification (GTDB taxonomy): domain Bacteria; phylum Bacillota; class Clostridia; order Oscillospirales; family Ruminococcaceae; genus RGIG4131. The sequence goes on from JAZNQY010000127.1 coordinate 1,883, forward strand.
AGTCTTCCTGCGATAGCCTTAGGTCTAGAACCTGCCGATGATGATGTTATGAACGAAAAGCCAAGGTCTAAAGATGAAAGTTTCTTCTCAGAAGGTCTTATGTCAAAGATTTTTATAAGAGGGATTTTTATAGGGCTTTCAACTCTTTCAGCATTTGCGTTTTTCTTAAAATCAGGCGCAGGAATTGAAATCGCAAGAACATCTGCGCTTGTCACCCTTGTTATGTCACAACTTATACATGTTTTTGAATGTAAAAGCGAAAAGAAGAATATTTTTACAGTAAACTTAATGAACAATCCTAAACTTATTTTCGCTGTAATCATTTCTGCTGTCGCACTTTTTGTATCAATGTATGTTCCGTTTTTATCTTCTGTCTTTACAAATGTTCCTCTTACAATGCGTGAACTTGTTATTTCTCTCGGATTTTCGGTCTTTGTTCCCGTTGTCAGTGGGTTGTTTTCAATGATACTCGGCATAGGCAAAAAAGATTGAAAAATCCTTGAAATTCTCCTTGTTTATGTGGTATACTATTTTATGTATGTAATATTTCATTTTAAAGGAGAATAATTGTGAAAAAACTTGATATTGACAACAACAAGTTTCTTTCTTTTCTTTATTGCAAGAGAAGTTACTTTATTGCATTCTTCGTTCCGATAGTTATTCTTTATGCTGTTTTTATTGCATTTGAATACTATCCTTTCGGAGATTACTGTCCCCTTGTTTTAGACCTTAACGGTCAGTATATCTATTACTATGAACATCTCCACGATGTTTTCTGGGGCGATGCCGACCTTTTATATTCATGGAGCAGAAATTTAGGCGGTGAAATGCTTGGTATCTACGGATACTACCTTGCAAGCCCGTTTATGATAATAGTTGCACACCTTCCTCGTAAATGGATACTTACAAGCGTTATGATAATGCAGCTTTTAAAAGTAGGTTCATCAGGGGTAGCGTTCAACTACTATATGAGAAAATCAAAGAATATAACAAGCTATACCTCTGTTATCTTCTCGCTTCTCTA
>JAZNQY010000128.1:0-17493 GCA_045590375.1 Oscillospiraceae bacterium
GTCATAGTTATGCCGATTTTTTAAAAGGATATAATATGATAAAGGAAAGAGGAATCCCCGTCTGTGTTCACCTTATAAACGGACTTCCTGATGAAACCCACGAAATGATGGTTGAAACCGCAAGAGAAGTCGGAAAACTTAACCCCGATTTTGTAAAACTCCATCTTCTTCATATAATAAAGGGGACAAAAATCGCAGAGGAATTTGAAAGGGGAGAGTTTCCTTTAATGACGCTTCCTGAGTATGTTTCTGTTATCTGTGACCAACTCGAAGTCTTACCTCAGGAAACAGTCATTCAGAGAGTAACGGGCGATGGCAAGAAAGAAGACCTCATAGGACCAATGTGGAGTCTTAAAAAGTTTGTCGTTATGAATGAAATAGACAAAGAAATGGTAAGGCGCAATTCTCATCAGGGAATCAAGGTTTAAAACAAAAATCTTGCGCTTTTTACTGTGTCAGTTCCCCTCGTAGTACACGAGTACAACTTCGGGAAACTTCCTTGTAAAAAACACAATCTTTTTGTTTTACGGCGAGCCACTGCATTTCTTCGGAAAATCAGTTTTAAAAAACAAAAACCTCGGAAATAATTCCGAGGTTTTCTCTTTTATGCATTAGCCTTTGAAGGCTTTTTAACTATATCAAGAATTCTTATGATAACGGGGTTCAAAACAATGTTTACAGCCATTTCTATAAGGAAATTGAATCCTACAAGCCCACCTATCATATAAGCGCCTGCTGATTCAAAACCAGCGCCCGTTGCCCACTGTGTTATAGTGTCCATAAAGAATATACTGCATCCCAAAAGGAAGAGCCCTGTATTCACTATCGGAGTAACGATAGCAGCAACGATAACTGCAAGAGTTCTGTTTTTCTTTTCAACGAGTGAATAAACAATCCCTGCCATAAGACCTGCAACAGCACCCTTTAAAACACAGGTTACTATTGTTCCGGGAATGTTTATAGCAAGAAAAGCACCTGCGTCTGTCAAAAGAACGACAACTCCGAATACAGCACCGAGCCATGCCCCTGCCTTATAGCCATACATCGCAGCGCCTACTACAATAGGAATAAGAACGAGCGAAATTCTGAAAGGACCAATCGGGGGAATAACCAGCGAAAGCATCTGAAGCACGATTACAAGAGCTGTCAAAAGTGCTGTTCCTACGAGTGTTTTTGTGTTTTTTGTCATAATATTGACCTCCTACTGCCTCCCTTGAATTCAAGGTGAAGCGTAATAAATAGTCAAATTTACTTTTCGGGAGAGTTTTTCTTATAGATAATCAAAAGACCATCGGTAAGAAGAGTTTCATCAACGATAATATCGTTTTTACAGTGTGCAACAATAGTCGGAGCTATTCCACCCGTCGCAACAACAGTAGCATCGTCGCCTATTTCCTCCTTGTATCTTTCAATCATTCCGTCAACCATACAAGCCGTTCCGAAAACAATACCCGATTTCATAGAGTCAGCCGAGTTCTTTCCGATAACACTCATTCCGTTGAGTTCTGTGTTGATATCGGGAAGCTGTGCTGTTCCTGATGAAAGTGCTTTTAATGAAACCTTAACGCCCGGGAAGATAGTTCCTCCGAGGAAACATCCATTTCTGTCGATAGCAGAAATTGTTGTCGCCGTTCCCATATCAAAAACTATGAGAGGTAAGGGATATTTCGCCATAGCACCGACAGCACCACACACAAGGTCAGCACCGAGTATCGCAGGGTCATCAATCTTGATGTTAAGCCCTGTTTTTATGCCCGATGAAACTATGATAACCCTGCATTTGAGGAGTTTTTTGATAGCCTCTTTCAGAACAGGCATCAAAGACGGAACAACGGTTGAGATGATAGCACCGTCAAAGCCGTTTATACCTACATCATAAAGACCTAAAATGTTCTTGAAGTCAATTGCATACTCATCCGCAGTCTTTGAAGATTGAGTTGCCATTCTCGCAGTGAAAACGAGTTTTTCATCATTATCAAAAACACCTGTTACAATGTTTGTGTTTCCGACATCAACGGTAAAAATCATTTTATTTCTCCTTAAAATAAATTTGCAAAGTTATTATATACTATAATCCTCTTTTTGTCAAATATTCAATGAGTTTTTCTCTCTCATTGATAACCTTTTCCGAGATTATAGCGTCGAGAAGAAAAGAAAGTGCTTCGCCTATTTCTTTCCCCTTGTATCCTAAATCCGAAATGTCATTTCCGTTTACAGAAAGGTCTTTTAAAGAAAGACATTCATTCCTTTCATACATTTCTTCTGCTTTCTTTTCCATTCTGTCAATAGCAGGAAGTCTTTCTAAGGCAAACTCTGCTTTCGACATCGAATCTGCCCTTAAAACATCGGTTAAAAGAAAGAATTCTTTCTTACTTATTTTTGAAAGGATTTTTCTTATCTGCCTGTCAGAAAATTCATCGTTGTTTTCTTTTGAAGGCTTTATATAGTGCATCGAAACAAGCGTGCTTACGGTCTTTATCATATCGTTGCTTTTTCTTAACCTTCGCATAACATCTTCTGCAATTTCAGCAGATATTTCTTCGTGGCCCTTAAAGTGTCCGATACCCTTTTCATCAACAGTAAAACAACGTGGTTTTCCTATATCGTGAAAAAGCATCGAAAGCCTTACTTCTATCTTCTTTGAAGATTTTTCAACTGCCTTTGCGATATGCTCCCAAACAGTATAGATGTGATAGGGATTTTTCTGGTCAAAGTCTATACAAGGCTTTATTTCGGGGATGACAACCGATAAAACTTCTGCATATTCAGTTAAAACCGAATATACATTGTCGCCCATAACGAGCTTGTCGAGTTCTGCTGAAATTCTCTCTGCCGATATTTCTTTAAGACCGTCTTTTAAAGAGAATATCGCTTCTTTCGTTTTATTTTCTATCAAAAACGAAAGCTGTGAAGAAAATCTTATCCCACGCATAATTCTCAGTTTATCCTCAGAAAATCTTTCATGAGGATTTCCAACAGCCTTTATGACTTTGTTTTCGATGTCTTTTATCCCACCGAAAAAATCAACAAATCCGTCTTTTTCGGAATAAGCGATAGCGTTCATGGTAAAATCACGGCGCTTTAAATCTTCCTCTAACGAAGGCGTAAATTCAACCGATAAAGGATGTCTGCCGTCTTCATATTCACCGTCTTTGCGATAGGTTGTTATCTCTATGTTTTCGCCCTCTGAAACAACGGTTAAAGTTCCGTGAGAAAGCCCTGTTTCTATTACCTTGTAATCTCTGAAACATTCTTTCATTTCGTGTGGTAAGGCGTTTGTTGTTATATCAAAATCATAGGGAACTTTTCCTAAAATAAAATCCCTTACGCATCCACCGACAAGAAAAGCCTCAAACCTGTTTTCATAAAGAACAGAAATAACATTTTTTATGTTTATGGGGATGTTTATTTTCTTATTCATCTTTATTGCCTTTCGTGTATTTTTCGTATAAAGAGTAAAGATACTGAGTCTTGTTTTCAAGGAAGAAATAATGTGCAATATATGGGATGAGCAAACATAAAACAAGAACTATAATCGGTAAAAAAGCAATCTTTTCAAAACATACAAATCCTAAAATGCAGATGAAAAGAATGAGTGAAAAAAGAACAGTTACTATAAGATGAATAAATCTCTCGTGCTGCATAAACTGTATTCTTGTTAAAAGTTCTGCCGAAAGTTTTTCCTTGTCAGAAGTTTCTTTCATAAGTTCATTTTCATAATACTTTATAATCGAAAGCATATATTTCTTCATAAAAAATCCCCCTTTTAAGTTTATTAAATTATAACTCTGTTTTTCATCATTTGCAATATCTCTTGATAGAAATAAAACAATGTGATATAATATTTTACAGATATTTTTCGGGAGATGTTAAAAAATGAAACACATAATAAATATTTTAAAGGGAGCAGTTTTCGGTATCGCCAATATAATTCCCGGCGTTTCGGGTGGAACAATGGCAGTTATTATGAAGGTCTTTGACCGTATAATAGATATTTTAACACTTGATTTCAAAAAGATAAAAGAAAACTTTGTATTTATAATCTTTTTCGGAATAGGCGCAGTTTTAGGAATAGGCGCAGCAGCCCTTATCCTCAAAAATCTTTTCGAACTCTATTTTGTTCCGACACAGATGTTCTTTACAGGCGTCATTATGGGAAGTATTCCTTTCATCTTCAGAATTGCCGTTACAAAAGAAACGCCTATGAAAAAAATAAACATCATTCCTTTTGTTATAGGTGCAGTGATTACACTTCTCCCACTTTTCATTTCAGATGGAATGAAAACAATTCCTACAAATTCAGAACCTTCCGTTTCACTTCTGATAATAATGTTTATATTCCTTTTCATAGCAGCAGTTGCTATGATTATTCCGGGGCTCAGTGGCTCAATGGTGCTTATGCTTTTAGGTGGTTATCCACTCGCTCTTTCGGCAGTAACAGAACTTAAAATCACATTCCTTATCGTTATGCTTTTAGGCGCAGGCTTAGGGTTTATAGCAGGAGGAAGACTTATTTCATTTATGCTTAAAAAGTTCCATCAGGGAACATACCTTGCTATCTTAGGACTTATAATCGGCTCACTTTTCTCTGTTTTCCCGTTTGCAGAATTCTCATTCGGCGTTCAGGGAATAGTAGGTATCGTTCTTTTCGCAGCAGGTCTTTTCGTTCCTTTCTTTATGGAACTTCTCGGAAAGAAATTTTCAAAAGAGGAGAAATAAAATGGCTGATGTATTCACACTCAGAAAACTTATTGAAGAAAGTGATAATATAGTATTTTTCGGTGGCGCAGGCGTTTCAACCGAAAGTGGAATCCCCGATTTCAGAAGCGTCGACGGTCTTTACAACCAGAAGTTTGATTATCCCCCCGAAACAATACTCAGCCATACCTTCTTTATGACACATACAGAAGAATTCTATCGCTTTTATCACGATAAAATGATTTTCAAGGATAAATATCCAAACCCTGCTCATCTTAAACTTGCCGAACTTGAGAAAAAGGGAAAACTCAAAGCTGTTATAACCCAGAATATCGACGGTCTTCATCAGGCAGCAGGGAGCGAGAATGTAATCGAGCTCCATGGCTCCATGCACAGAAATTACTGTAAGGACTGTAACGCTTTCTATGACCTTTCATATATGATGGACTGTGATGGTATCCCGGGTTGTTCAGAGTGTGGAGGAATAATAAAACCCGATGTTGTCCTTTATGAAGAACAGCTTGATGCCGATGCTATCGAAAGAGCAATCTGTTATATCGAAAATGCCGATGTTCTTATCGTCGGAGGGACATCTCTCGCAGTTTATCCGGCAGCAAGCTTTATCAACTACTATATGGGCAAAAAACTCGTTCTGATAAATAAAACCGAAACTCCTCTTGATATAAGGGCAGATTATCTCATAAGAGGTAATATAGGCGAGGTTTTTTCAAGACTTTAAAAAGAAAAAATCCTCCGTTTAAAACGGAGGATTGATGTTATCTTTATTCGAATTTTGCCATTTCAGTTTCGGGAAAAGCACCGTCAGGCTCAACATCCTTACTGCAGGATGATGCAAGCGATGCATCGGTGATGTATACATATACGACCATTGAAGGCGATGATGTATTTGCTTTGTCTATGAAAACAACAAAGCCATTTTCATATTCAGGTTCACCGAGTTCTTCAAGGATTTCAAGGATAGCAGGATCCGATGTTCCTGTTCCTGTGTAAACGAATGCGTGAGTATCAGCATCAGTCGAAAGTGCAGCTTTTACATTGTGACCTGCATATTTCGAGAAGATAAGCTCCTGCGTAACAAGGCTTATCGCTCTTGCGTCAGTCGATGCTCTCGATCTTCTTGCATCGTTGAGATATCCCAGCATAGCAACAACGATTACAGCTGCCAGAACCCCTATAATCGCAATAACCACGATTATTTCAACAAGCGTGAACCCCTTCGCTTTTTTCAGTTTTGCTTTTAACAAGACACAACCCCCTCTTTTATTGATTTTAGTGTTTAATACCATACCAATCAATATATTAACATATTATGAACAAGAATGCAATACCTTTTTTAAATATTATTTATATTATTCAAGGAGAATTATCAATGTCAAGAAAATCTTTCAATGCAGGTGCACTTTTAGCTCCCGTTCCACCTGCACTCGTTTCCTGTGGAACGCCTGAAATGCCAAATGTTCTTACAATCGGCTGGACAGGTATTATCTGCACAAAGCCTCCGATGACCTACATATCCATACGCCCCGAAAGACACTCATATAACATAATAAAACAGACGGGCGAATTTGTGATAAATTTAGCGTCCGAAAATTTATGCCGTGCCGTTGATTATTGTGGAGTGCGCTCAGGCAAAAACACCGATAAATTCAAGGATTGTAACTTAACGCCTGTAAAATCAGAAAAGGTTTCAGCGCCGACTGTTGCCGAATGTCCCGTTTCTCTGGAATGTAAGGTTACAGAGATAAAACCGCTCGGCAGTCACGATATGTTCATAGCAGAGATAGTCAATGTTTCTGTTAAAGAAAATCTTATAGACAGTAATGAAAGAATAGATTTTTCATCAGCACATCTTCTCGCTTATTCACACGGAGAGTATTTTTCACTCGGAAAAAAACTCGGCTCATTCGGATATTCTGTTAAAAAGAACAAGACAAAAAAGAAAAAGAAGAAATAAATATAATTTGTAAAAGGAGTTTTATGATATGATGGATTCAAGTAAATACCGAGTGGGATATTTCCCCGTAGATAAAAAATATAATAAATGGGCAGGAAAAGACCATATCGAAAAACCACCCGTATGGTGCAGTGTCGATATGCGAGACGGAAACCAGAGCCTTGTCATTCCTATGAGTCTTGAAGAAAAACTTGAGTTTTTCAAAGTTCTTCTCAAAGTTGGTTTCAAGGAAATCGAAGTAGGCTTCCCCGCAGCAAGCGAAACAGAATATGAATTTTTAAGAACTCTCATAGACAAAAATATGATTCCCGATGATGTAACGGTTCAGGTTCTGACACAGTGCCGTGAACATATCATCAGAAAGACTTTCGATGCCTGCAAAGGCGCACCGAGTGCCATTATCCACTTCTACAATTCAGTAAGCGTCGCACAGCGTGAACAGGTTTTTAAGAAGTCGAAGGAAGAAATCAAACAGATAGCAGTAGACGGTGCAAAACTTGTCAAGAAACTCGCTTCTGAATATGAAGGAAATTTCAGATTTGAATATTCACCCGAATCGTTTACGGGAACAGAGCCCGAATATGCGCTCGAAGTATGTAATGCAGTTCTCGATGTCTTAGAACCCAGCGAAACAAATAATGTTATAATAAACCTTCCTGTTACAGTTGAAATGAGTATGCCTCATATCTACGCATCTCAGGTTGAGTATATGAGCGAAAACCTCAAATACAGAGAGTTTGTAACCCTTTCTCTCCATCCTCATAACGACAGAGGAACAGGCGTTGCCGATACCGAACTCGCACTTCTCGCAGGTGCCGACAGAGTAGAGGGAACACTCTTCGGAAACGGCGAAAGAACAGGTAATGTCGATATCATTACCCTCGCTATGAATATGTATTCACATGGCGTTGACCCGAAACTCGACCTCTCTGATATGAACTATATCGTTTCGGAATATGAAAAGTGTACCCGTATGCATGTTTATGAAAGAGCGCCCTATGCAGGAGCACTTGTATTTGCAGCATTCTCAGGCTCACATCAGGATGCTATTGCAAAGGGAATTAAATACAGACAGAAGAAAAATCTCCATGAATGGAGCGTTCCTTATATCCCCATAGACCCTACTGACATAGGCAGAACTTATGATGCTGATGTTATCCGTGTAAACTCACAGTCAGGCAAGGGAGGAATAGGATATATCCTCGAACAGACATTCGGATATAATCTTCCTTCTAAAATGCGTGAACATTTCAGCTATCTGTGTAAGGATATCTCAGACCACGAACATAAGGAACTCAAACCCGATGAAGTTCTTTCAATCTTTACAGAAAACTACCTCAATATCGATGGTGGTATAAAGGTAACAGATTTCGACTTCACCCGTGAAAACAACAATGTTAAAATCAGCATAACATTCTCTCATGACGGTGAAGAAACCGAAATGGAAGCAGAGGGCAACGGTACACTCAGCGCAATAAACAACGCACTCTGCGAGTTCACAGGAAAACAATATACATTACAGGTATTCAGCCAGCATAGTATGCAGGGACAGGGCTCACGAAGCGTCGCTGCATCATACATAGGTCTTGAAAGAGAAGACGGAGCTATGTTCTGGGGTGCAGGAACAGATACCGACGTTATCACAGCCAATACAAACGCACTTCTCAGTGCATTCCATAATATGACCAAAGGAGATGTTAAGTAATGGGAATGACTATGACACAGAAAATCCTTGCCGCCCATGCGGGACTTGACAAGGTAGAAGCAGGTCAGCTTATCAGCGCCGACCTTGATATAGTTCTCGGAAACGATATAACAACCCCCGTTGCCGTTAATGAATTCAATAAAGCAGGTTTTTCATCTGTTTTTGATAAAGACAGGGTAGCAATAGTTCTCGACCATTTTGTTCCCAATAAGGATATAAAAGCAGCCGAACAGAGTAAAACCTGCCGTGAATTTGCTTGTTCACATTGCGTAAGCCATTTTTACGATGTAGGAAAAATGGGAATAGAACACGCACTTCTCCCAGAACAGGGCGTTGTAACAGCAGGCGACTGCATTATCGGTGCAGACAGCCATACCTGCACATACGGCGCACTCGGTGCTTTCTCAACGGGAGTAGGTTCAACCGATATGGCAGCAGGAATGGCAACGGGCAAGGCCTGGTTTAAAGTTCCTTCTGCGATTAAATTCAATATAACAGGAAAACTCCCTAAAAATTGCAGTGGTAAAGATGTCATTCTCACAATTATCGGAATGATAGGTGTCGATGGTGCACTCTATAAGAGTATGGAATTTGTGGGTGACGGCGTTAAAAATCTTTCTATGGATGACAGACTCTGTATCTGTAATATGGCGATAGAAGCAGGCGCTAAAAACGGAATTTTCCCCGTTGATGAAATAACAAAGGAATATCTTTCGGGAAGAAGCGAAAGAGAGCCTAAGTTCTTTGAAGCAGATGCTGACGCAGAATACGAAAAGACTATTGATATAAACCTTTCTGAAATTGTTCCCGTTGTTGCTTGTCCTCATCTTCCCGAAAACACAAAACCAGCGTCAGAACTTTCTGATATAAAGGTTGACCAGGTAGTAATAGGCTCCTGCACAAACGGCCGACTCGAAGATATGGAAGCAGCCTATAACATTTTAAACGGAAAGAAAGTAGCAGACGGAATACGCTGCATCATCATCCCCGGAACAATGCAGATTTTGCGAGAATGTGTAGAGCGTGGCTGGTATACAGCGTTTATCGACGCAGGCGCTGTTGTTTCAACACCAACCTGTGGTCCCTGCCTTGGTGGATATATGGGAATACTCGCTTCTGGCGAAAAGTGTATTGCTACTACAAACCGAAACTTTGTAGGAAGAATGGGACATGTAGACAGTGAGGTTTATCTTGCTTCTCCCCATACAGCTGCAGCAACTGCTTTAACAGGGTATATAACCGAATGTAAGGAGGTTTAAAAATATGAATACAGAAGGAAAAGTTTTTAAATATCCCGATAATGTCGACACCGATGTAATTATCCCTGCGCGTTATCTCAACACTCCCGATGCAAAGGAACTCGCTTTGCATTGTATGGAAGATATAGATAAGGACTTTGTAAACAATGTATCAGAAGGCGATGTTATGGTCGCAGGGTGGAACTTCGGTTGTGGCTCATCCCGTGAACATGCCCCTCTTGTTATCAAAACCTGCAAAACAGGTTGCGTTATAGCAAAGAGCTTTGCGAGAATTTTCTATCGCAACGCAATAAATATCGGACTTCCTATTTTAGAATGTGAAGAGGCTGCCGAAGAAATAAAAGCAGGCGATAAGGTAAATGTCGATTTCGACACAGGAATAATAAAGAACATAACAACAGGAAAAGAATATAAAGCACAGCCATTCCCACCCTTTATCCAGAATATCATAAAGTGTGGTGGACTTTTAAAATCCCTGAAAGAAGGCGAAAACAATGGTTAAGAATATAGCAGTTATCCGTGGCGACGGAATAGGCCCCGAAATCGTCGGTGAAGCAATAAAAGTTCTTGATAGAATAGGTGAACTTTATGGTCATACATTCAACTATACAGAAGCAGATATGGGTGGATGTGCCATTGATAAATACGGCGACCCATTACCCCAGAGCGAACTTAAAAAATGCACAGACTCCGACAGCGTTCTTTTAGGCGCAGTAGGTGGCGATAAGTGGAATGATGTTCCCGGAAATATGCGCCCCGAAAAGGGACTTTTACGCCTTCGTGCAGGAATGGGAGTTTATTCAAACAACCGTCCTGCAAAGATATGGAAACAGCTTTCAGAAGCTTCTCCTCTCAAAAAATCAATAGTAGAAAACGGCATTGATTTTATTATCGTCCGTGAACTTATAGGTGGAATTTATTTCGGCGAACATAAAACAGAAAACGGTGTTGCAACCGATGTTTTGAAATACAGCGAAGAAGAAATCCGTCGTATAGGAAGAATAGGCTTTGAAACTGCTATGAAGAGAAATAAAAAACTCTGTTCTGTTGAAAAGAGTAATGTTTTAGATTCAAGCCGTTTATGGAAAAAAGTAATGCATTCTCTTGCTGACGAATACCCCGAAGTCGAACTTTCTGATATGCTTGTCGATAACTGCGCTATGCAGATAGTTAAAAATCCCTCACAGTTTGATGTTATAGTAACAGAAAATATGTTCGGAGATATTCTTTCAGATGAAGCCTCTATGATTACAGGTTCCATAGGAATGATTCCCTCATCAAGTCTCGGCGCAACAAAATGCGGACTTTATGAGCCAATCCACGGCTCGGCGCCCGATATCGCAGGAAAAGACATCGCAAACCCTATCGGAACAATTCTGTCTGCTGCTATGATGCTCCGTTTCAGTTTTGATATGAGCGATGAAGCCGACGCTATCGAAAAAGCCGTTTCAGAGTTCCTTGATAAAGGATACAGAACAGCTGATATTATGAGCGAAGGAAAAACTCTTGTCGGATGCAAAAAATGTGGCGAACTCATAACAGGTTATCTTTGTAAGGAGTAATAAAAATGTATTTTGACGATATAACAATAGGTCTTACAACAGAAATCGCTCCTGCTGTTATCGAAAAACAGAAGATGATAGATTTCGCCCTTTTGTATGACAACATCCCTCTCCATACCGATGAGGAATACGCAAAGAAAACCCCTTACAAAAAACTTATTGCACCGGGGGTAATGTCCTTTATGGCAGTATGGGCAAAGTATCTTGAGGTTGACTTTTTCGGTGAAGAACTTTTGGCAGGAAAATCTACAAAAATCGAATGGTTAAAGCCCGTTTTCGCAGATGATGTTTTATCGGGCAAAGCAACAGTAACATCGCTTACAAAACGAAGCGAGAAAAACGGAATTGTCGAGGTTACCATCGAGGCTTTCAACCAGAATGGTGAACTTGTTCTCACAGATATAACAGAAGCGATAGTAAAATGCAGACCATGAAAATAAAAAAGACAGTACAGATTTTCTGTACTGTCTTTTCTTTTGTCGGATTTATTTCTTTTTCGAGCCGAGCTCAGAGATTATCTTTATAAAACTCTGAACATCGGTAAAGTCTTTATAAACACTTGCAAAACGAACATAAGCAACATGATCTATCTTCTCGAGCTTTTCAAGAATCATATCGCCGATTTCAGTACTTGATGCCTGATTCTGCATAGCGTTTGCGTAATGATTTTCAACATCGTCAACCATTTTATCAACCATATCAACGCTTACGGGGCGTTTTTTAATTGCTGTGTAAATACCCTTTATAAGTTTTGTCCTGTCAAAAGGTTCAAATGTGCCGTCACGTTTTAAAACCATAAGAAGTGGCATTTCAACGCTTTCATAGGTTGTAAATCTCTTACCACAATTACTGCATTCTCTTCTGCGACGCTTCTTTCCGTCAGCAGGACGGGAATCGATAACTTTTGTATCTTCATAATCACAAAACGGACAACGCATAACGACACTCCTTGATGTTCTGATTTTTTAATACCGAAATTGCATTTATACTTATTGTATAGTTATGTGATTATTATACTCTAAAAAGAAAAACTTGTCAACAGTTAAGCGAATAAATTTCTGCAACAAAATCCTCAGCAACCTCTTTGAGAGAACAAGGTGTTACGAGGTTTCTTATAAGCAACTCGAAAAAAGAATCTGCAATTTCCTTTTTTGTCGTTACATCACTTACCTTTTCGGAATATTCTTCGCCAAAGAGTGAAGAAGAAACCGAAAAAGAATATCCGCCGTTTTCAGCTGTCATAGTGTAATGGATTTTACCCCCTCCGACACACTCACTCCTGACAACCGATGGGTCTGATTTCATAATGGGCCTCCTTAAATAAATGCTTTGCAGTCTGCCCTATAATGTTACAGACAACTAAAAAATCTTGAAAGTAGACGAAATATTTTTCTTTCGACAAAATTCTTCTGTTTTTTCAAAAAGCATTGTGTTTATATACAAAAGATTTTGTCGGATAGCGTAAAACAGGGAGTCTGTATCAAATTTATTCATAAATGTTCAAAAAATGTTCTTTAAATTCGGGGTTTCATCTTCTGCAATATCCTCTACCGAATATATAAGAGAATTAATTCCCGATAAAAAATCTCCCTCTTTCATATTGTCAGCATCAAGAAGTTCTGATATGACAAAACCCGTTTCATCAAGCTTATCCTTGCTGACGATAAAGCATAAAAATTCTGTTTTTTCATCCCATAAAGAAAAAATTTCTTTCATATCATCAGAAACATTTTCGCCATTCTTATAACTTTCTATAACCCTCTCACATTCTTCTTTTATCTCTCTGCAACTATTCCTTACGATAAAAGTTCCCGATAGTGAAATTATCATAATAAATGTAATTATAACCGAACATAAAACAACCCTTTTCATCATTTCTCCTTTTTTATAATGTTGATTTTTTCGTTTTTGTCGCAGGTCATTAAAAAGACATCTTTTCTTTTAAGATTTCTTTCTTCAAGAACTTTTTCCAGCCAGCCCTCACCTTTATTGACAGACGATAACGCATCTTCAATTAAAACACCATCGTTTATTATAACAGCAGGAGGATTCATATCCTCGCCCTTTATGTTCATATCAGAGTTTACAGGCGTTCTGTAAGAAAATTTCTGCAAAACCGAAATTTTTCCCGTTGTTTCAGCTATCGCAAAATGCACCTCGGATATGTCAAAAATCCCGTATCCGTGTAATGCCTCTAAAATGTCATCAGCAGTAAACCTGAGTTCTTTTATAACCTTCTGGTCGATAACGCCGTCTTTGATAATAACCTTCGGATTTCCTGAAACAATACCCCTTATCCTCCTTGATTTAAGCGTTATCCCCGACATTATAACATCTAAGCAGACAAGAACAGCAACGGGAATAAGTCCTGCAAAAAGCGGAACAGAAACATCCTCAACAGGAAGCGTTGCTATATTTGAAACAAGAATTGTTACAACAAGCTCTGATGGCTGAAGTTCGCCTATCTGACGCTTTCCCATAATCCTCACGGAAAAAATTATAAAAAGATAAACTATAACCGACCTTATAAAAAGTATTGCCATAAAAACACACCTCTTTTTAAAAATATTCTTGTCATAAATTTCTTTTATATTCGGAATATTTTTTCATTACAAGGGAAAATCTATAACTATACTTTTAAACGGAGGTTTGTCTTTTGGATACCAATTTTTACGAAAACAGAAAAATCCCTTCCAATATAGAAAGTCTTATAACAGACCTTACCACCATTATGGGTGATAACGCAGGGCTTCTTAAAAACCGAATAGAAATTTCAGGGATAAAATGTGTCTTTCTTTCTTTCGACGGAATGGCATCTCTTGCAATTATGACGCCTCTTGTCCTTCATCCTTTAGAAGAAATCGAAATCAGAAGGGCAACCCCTTATGAACTTAAAAACCATATAAAATCAAAACTTATTCTCTCGACTGATAGTATAGAAGTCTTTACCTATGGCGACCTTGTAAGAAGACTTATGTCGGGCTTTGTCTTTCTTTTTATCGAAGGAACAGAGGGCGTTTTAGGATACGGAATACAAGGTTATGAAAGAAGAATGGTCGGCGAACCTACGGGTGAAACCGATATAAAGGGTGGGAGAGAAGGCTTTACAGAAACCCTCAACACAAATATCTCACTCATCCGAAGAAGAATGAAAACTCCCGACCTTCGTTTCGAAAGATTTGTCATAGGAAAAAAGAGTAAGACCGATGTCGCATTCGTTTATCTCAAAGATAAAATCGACAGAAAAATGCTCCGTGAAATGCGAAAGAAACTTTCCTCGATAGAACTCGAAACAGTCCTTTCATCAGGGTATATAAGACCATTTTTAGAAAGCGATAAATTCGGATTTTTCGATACAGTAGGAACAACCGAACGCCCCGACGTTTTATGTGGAAAAATTCTCGAGGGAAGAATAGCGATGTTTATCGACGGAAGCCCTTATGCTTTGATAGTTCCATATCTTTTTATCGAGAATTTTCAGACCCTCGATGATTATGCATCACGCCCTTTCTATGCTTTTTTTATAAGAATGATAAAGATAATCGGATTTTTTATCTCGGTTCTTCTTCCCGGTGTATATGTCGGGGTAGCAACCTTTCATCCCGAATTTTTTAATGAAAAACTACTTCTCATTTTGGCGAAAGCAGAGTCGGGTGCACCTCTCCCTCTTTTTGCCGAAGCTTTCATAATGCTTCTTTTGTATGAACTCATAAAAGAATCCGCAATAAGACTTCCCCGTGCGATAGGAAGCGCCGTAAGTATTATCGGTGGATTTATAATAGGAGATGCTGCCGTTTCATCCGGAATAGTCAGTAACCCTCTTCTTATCGCAGTAGCACTTTCCGTTACAGCATCTTTCGTCATCCCGTCTCTTACAGAAAGCACAACTCTTCTTCGTTTTATCTTTTTAACGGCAGGTTCTTTTTTCGGGCTCTACGGCATAGCAACAGTTCTCTCACTTGTTCTTTTCAATATAACCTCAGAGGATAATATGGGAATACCCTATTTCTCACCGATAACGCCTTTCTCACTTCGTTCAATGGGCGATACAGCTATAAGACTTCCACTTAAAAAACTTCAGAAAAGAAATTTCAATATAAATAGTTTAAGGGAGGAATGATTTATGAAAATTTCCTCAATGGGTGCAATTTCACTTCTTCTTATTTCAAGAATTTTCACCCTTATGATTTATACAGCCGATAAAGGATTTACCTCTGTTTCGTTCCTTTTAGGGATATGCCTTTCAACCGTAATTCAGGGGATTTTATCACTCATTCTTATTCTTCTTGTCAAAAAATCTTCTGCCGATAATTTTTATTCACTCATATCAGAAAATAAATTTCTTATGATAATTCTCTCTCTTTTTTACGGAGCATTTTTTATTCTTTCAGGTGGAACAGTCCTCAAAAATTTCACCTCTTTCGCAAACGGACTTTTCTTTGAAAATGTATCAGCATTTGTTATAGCCATTCCTATAGTTTCAGTTGCTGTTTATGGTGCTTTTATGGGAATAAAATCTCTTTCAAGAAGTGCCTCCGTAATCTTCTGTATTTTTGCTTTTATGTTTCTGATAACATCTGTTTTGTCTGCCGAAAAAATTTCTCCTGCTGTATTTAACGAAACCACACTTTCTCTTTCTTCCGTTATAGAATATACAGTCTATGATATTTCTGCAAGTCCCGAATTTGTGATGCTTCCGTTTTTCTGCCTTTACAGTAAAAATATCAGAAAGGATTATTTTTCTTTTCTCTCGTTAAGACTTCTCATTCTGACGATCTCATCATTCCTTATGGCATCGGTTTTAAAGGACTTCGTAAACTATACAGATTTCCCGTTTTTCACACTCGCAGGCGCAGTCGGAAACTTCATAAAATCCGATGCGTTATATCTCGTTATCTGGACACTTTCTGCATCGGTAAAACTTTCTCTCATCCTGCATTTTGTGAATATCTTTACAGAAAGAATCCCTCTTAAAAAACACCTTAAATTCATCCTTTCAGGAATAATAATAACCCTCATTTCTCTGACAGGAGTAGTAACCGGAAATAACGGAAATTCACAGATAATATCAGCGGTTTTCATTCTTCTTATGGGTGGAATAATCCCTGTTATCTTCTTTTCAAAGGAGGTTTTTTCTATTGATAAAAAAACTTATTATGATAACAATAACAATCTTTCTTCTGACAGGATGTAACTCCACAGAAGTAACCGAAAGAGCGTTTGTAAAAGCCATTTATGCCGATAAATCCGATGGAAATATCTATCTTGATATTCTCTATACAACTCCCGATGGCGAGGAGAAAATTTTCGTTTCAAAGGGAAAGGATTTTTCTTCTGCCATAACTCTCACAAAAAATACTATCGGAAAAGATATTTTTACCGACCATTGTGAAGTCATCTTTGTCGGCGCAGGTATAACCGATATAAAGAAAGACCTTTCTTATCTTTCTCAGAGCAGGGCTTTTCCTATGAAGATGATAATCTGTAAATGCGCTTATAAAAATGTTCTTTCAGCAAAAAATATCGACTCGTTCGGGGATATTGTTTCAGATGAAAAGGGAGAAGACTTTGGAACTTTATTCTCCGTTTTTTCGGAAGAAAACGAAGAATTTCCGATAGCAACGCTGAAAGATAACTATATCATACTATTTTAAAATACTTTACAAATAAAATGATTTGTGATAAAATATTATGGAATATTTATATATGAGGTGATATCTTTGTCTTTCAACAGAGATAATATAAGAAATTTCTGCATAGTAGCACATATAGACCACGGCAAATCAACCCTTGCCGACCGTATTCTCGAACTCACAGAAACTGTCGCAGTAAGAGATATGGAAAACCAGCTTCTCGATAATATGGATATCGAGCGTGAAAGAGGAATTACAATCAAGGCACGTGCTGTAAGAATGAAATATACCTCCCTTTCGGGCGAGGAATATTTCTTCAATCTTATAGACACCCCGGGTCATGTCGACTTCAACTACGAAGTATCACGTTCTCTCGCAGCTTGCGAGGGAGCAATTCTCGTTGTTGACGCATTACAGGGTATAGAAGCACAGACTCTTGCGAACACATACCTCGCTATCGACCACGACCTTGAAATTCTTCCCGTTGTTAATAAGATAGACCTTCCCTCAGCACGCCCCGAAGTTGTCTGCAAGGAAATTGAGGATGTAATAGGTATTCCTGCTATGGATGCCCCTCGTATTTCAGCAAAGACAGGCGTCAATGTAAGGGATGTTCTCGAAAGAGTAATAACAGATATTCCTGCCCCAAAAGGCGATGATG
>JAZNQY010000129.1:0-8049 GCA_045590375.1 Oscillospiraceae bacterium
GATCCGACTTGCCATAAGCTATAATCCCTCTTTTTATGTCGCCCGAAAGAGCAGAAATCTGCGAGAGTTTCATTTCAAATGAAAGCTCTGCGTCGGTAGCACCCATATCCTTTATCATATCGAGAGAATATGAATTCGCAACATTCATTCCATACCCTGCGTGACATATAAACCCGAGATTTTTCGCTGTTTCAAGATGAGCTATGTTGTTGCAGTAAACATGAGAAAAGCCTTTTTCTTTCGCTTTTTCAAGGGTTTCAGCAACGCTTTTTTCGTCGGTTAAAAAGCGTGGAAGAGAAAGAAGAATTTTATCCGAAGCCTCAACCTTTTCATATTCAGAAAGGGGAAGAATTATCTCCTTTACATTATCCGAAAGCCCTTCTGTCTGCTTCGCTTTTTTAACCGAAACCCTTATGTAAGGTGTGTCCTTGGGAATGTATCTTTCGCCCTTTTTCAGAACATCTTTATTTACAGTATGTTTTTTGTTTTCTGTTAAAAGAAGTGAAATTTCTTCAACAGCTTTTCTTCTTATGTCGTTTACAGCAGAAGCAGGAACGAAAATATTATCTTCGATATCACAGTTTATTTTGTCGGGGATAAAAGGCGTTCCACCGAGTTTAGAGAGCTTTTCGATAAAGAAGTTTTCGTCAGAGGGCTTGTTTTCAGCTTTTTTCGGAGCATCTCCCTTAACTGTTACTTCCTTTTTGTCACAGAAAGCAGTGAGTTTCATTTCCTCATTTTCGTGGGCTTTAAGAGAGAAAGAAATCTCTCTTCTTCCGACATCTCTTCTGTAAAGTTCTCTGATTTCAGGGAAATAGTCTTTCGCAGAAACGACATCTTCTTTTTCTCTTATTCCGAACATATTCCGTCCGAGATTTTCTTTTAAATATCCGTCGGTAAAACCACCACGAGAGAAAACTGCCTTCAAAACGCTCATATCATATTTTTCGCCCGAAAGTGCGTTTTTAACGGCGTTTACAGCCGACGCAACATATTCGGGGCGTTTCATTCTTCCCTCTATCTTAAAGGATTTTACCCCTGCGTCAACGAGCGAATGTATTTCAGGAACATAAGAAAGGTCTTTTAAAGAAAGAGCATAATAATCCGATTTATCGGCAGAGAAGGGAAGTCTGCAACTCTGTGCGCAAAGCCCTCTGTTAGCACTTCTTCCACCTATCATGGCAGACATAAAGCACTGACCCGAAACGGACATACATAAAGCGCCATGAATAAAAACTTCAACCTCAACGGGTAGTTTACATATTTCTTC
This sequence comes from Oscillospiraceae bacterium, assembly GCA_045590375.1. Classification (GTDB taxonomy): domain Bacteria; phylum Bacillota; class Clostridia; order Oscillospirales; family Ruminococcaceae; genus RGIG4131. Next base: position 1,271 of record JAZNQY010000129.1, read on the forward strand.
TATCGTTTTAAGTGAAAGCTCTCTCGATAAAACAACTCTTGAAAATCCCATATCCATAGCCTTTTTAGCACCATCTACGGAATGGATTGTCATCTGGGTTGAGGCGTGAAGGGGCATAGAAGGAAGAGCGTTTTTTATCACAGAAAAAACGCCTAAGTCCTGAATAATAAATGCGTCCACTCCGATTTCGGCAGAATGGACGGCAACTTTTAAAAGGTCAGAGAAATTCTTGTCAAAGGCTATTGTATTTATAACCTGATGAACAGAAACTCCGTTTAAATGACAGTAAGAAACTGCCTCTTTAAGTTCATCTTCAGTGAAATTTGTTGCATTTCCTCTTGCAGAAAATTCTTTTCCACCGAGATAAACAGCGTCAGCGCCACATCTTACAGCGGCGTAAACGCTTTCTAAACTCCCTGCGGGAGCGAGTATTTCAGGTTTATGTATCATAATCTTTACTACTCTTTCGCCATTCCCGAAAATCTTGTGTATTGTCCGTCCCAGACAAGATTTACCGTTCCTACTTCGCCGTGTCTGTTTTTGGCAACGATACATTCTGATAAATTCTGCTGGTCGGTTTCGGGATGATAATATGCATCACGATAAAGCATCATAACGATGTCTGCGTCCTGTTCTATTGAGCCCGATTCACGAAGGTCTGAAAGCATAGGTCTGTGGTCTGTTCTGCTTTCAGGTCCACGGGCGAGCTGTGAAAGAACGATAACGGGAACGTCAAGCTCTTTAGCCATAAGTTTAAGCTGTCTTGTGATTTCAGAAACAACTTCAACTCGGTTTCCACTCTTTACTTTTGCCGAATCCATAAGCTGTAAGTAGTCTATAACAACAAGACCTAAGCCCTTTATTCTTCTGAGTTTCGCCTTCATCTGAGGAACAGTAAGTCCACCTGCGTCTGAAAGGTATATATTCATCTTTGCAAGGTGAGCAGCGCCTATCGAAAGGCGTTCCCATTCCTCACCCGAAATATTTCCTGTTTTAAGGCTCTGGCTCGGAACTCTCGATTCAGAAGAGAGCATTCTCATTACAAGCTGTTCGTTTGACATTTCGAGAGAGAAAACAGCAACCTTCATTCCCTCATTCTTCATACATGCGTTTGTAACAATATTGAGTGCAAACGCTGTTTTACCCATACCGGGACGGGCAGCAACGACGATAAGGTCTGATTTGTTAAGACCTGTAAGAGTTCTGTCAAGGTCGGCAAAACCCATTTTAGCGCCGAGATATTTATCCCTGTCCTCACCACTGATTTTCTTTAAGTTGTCAAAAGCAGTGACAAGTGCGTCTTCGATTTTAACAAGCCCCGATGTTTCCTTGCCTTTTCTTATGTCATAGATTTTCTGTTCGGCAAGGTCTAAAAGTGCTGATGATTTTTCTCCACTCTCCATAGCTGCCGCAGCAATTTCCTGCATAGCCTCTATGAGTGCGCGTTTTTCATATTTATCACGGAGAATTTCACAATAATCCTTTATATTTTCCGTTGTGGGAACATCCTCTATTATAGAAAGAAGATATTTTTTTCCCTCTGCCGATGTCTGAAAAACTCCCTCATCGACAGCGTCGTTCAGAACTGTCATCGCATCGGCTTTTTCACCGAGAGTAAATTTGTTTACGATTATCTGAAAGAGTTTTCTGTGGTTTTCTTCTGAAAAATATTCTGCCTTTACTATTTCCATAGCATCGGCAATAGCGTTGGGATTAAGTAAAATAGCACCTATGACTGTCTGTTCATATTCAATGCTTCTTGTAGCATCATTATCCCTTAAGCTGTCAAAGTTCATATCGGTTTAACCCTCCACAACTTCAACCGAAACATCAGCTGATATGCCTGTATAGAGCTTTACTTCTGCTGTGAATGTTCCGAAAGCCTTTATATCGGCAACGTTTATCTTTTTCTTGTCAACCTTAACGCCTAACTGCTTAGCGATTTCATCTGCAATATTTGAAGCAGTAACAGAGCCGAAAAGCTTTCCTCCCTGACCTGCCTTTGCTTTAAGAGTTATCTTCTTGCCCTTGATTTTTTCGGCATATTCCATAGCCTCTGCTCTTGCAACATCAATCTTGTGCTGTTCTGATGCTTTCTTTCCGTTAAGTTCAGACATATTTTCAGGAGTAGCCTCAACTGCGAGTTTTTTAGGGATAAGCGAGTTTCTTGCAAATCCGTCTGCAACTTCTTTTACTTCTCCAGCTTTTGCTGTTCCTTTAACGTCTTTTAAAAAAATTACCTTCATTTTATTATTCCTCCGTAGTGTCTGTTGTTTCTTCTGAAATACGCATTTCTGTCACTTTATAGCCTTCATAATCAAAAAGACTTTTTTTGCCACCCTTGCTTGCGTAGTGTATTTCATAGGTAGCAATAACTCCTCCCGATTTATCAAGAAAAACCATTCCGATAAGTTTTCCTTCGCCAAATTCAAAGATCAGGCTTTCGTCACTTTCTATCCTGTAAACCTCTGTGAAACTATCTTTTGTTTCTTCAGAATAATCGGAATTCACAAGTTCTCCCGAAAGTGCCATATCGATTGTTTGCATTATGAAATCTATATCCGACCACATGATATCATCATGGGTGTTTTCATAAGGATAAAGCGCTGCTGTCTTTTTTATATCATCAACAATAACATATTTTTCTTCATCCCTTATAAATCTTGTCTGATAGCCGTCATAGCTGACAAGCCTTATTTCCTGCTTGTCGATGCGATAGAATTCAGTATATGTTTCGAAATCCTTGTTTGTTTCTTTTACAGTAAGATAGAAATTCTGTGAAATCAGTCTGCCCTGAACAAAATGCTTTCTTGCGTCTGAAAGAGTCTGTGCACCACCGAAAAAATATCTTTCCTGTTCTTCTTCCTGTTCAGATGCTGTTTTGCTGCATGATGTCATCATAAAAACCATTATTGCAGAAAGAAAGACTGCTGAAATTTTCTTTATATTCATTTAGCTTATTTCCTTTCTGTGCTGGTCTATTGCGTTTATGAGAGCATCCTTTGCCTCAGTAAGACTCATTCCCTCAATCTGTGCGCCTGCCATTGTCTGATGGCCACCACCACCGAGTTTTTCCATAACAATCTGAACATTCATAGCGCCGAGTGACCTTGCCGAGAAACAAGCCATTCCGTTATTCATATAGATAACGAAAGCAGCGTCAACCCCTGCGATACCCAAGAGTTCATCGGCAGCCTGAGGAGCTACAACCTTTATGTTTTCTATGGGTGTATCGTTTGTTGCTATGGCACAGCGTTCATAAACCTCTGCCGATGCAACGAGTTTTGTTTTTTCGTGATATGATTCCATCGAGTTTGCAAAGAGTGAACGTACAGCGACTGTATCTGCGCCCATTTTACGAAGATAAGCAGCAGCCTCGAATGTTCTTACGCCCGTTCTCATAACAAAGCTCTTTGTATCAAGCATAATTCCCGATAAAAGTGCTTCTGCGCCATACTGGCTGAGTTTGCCTGCGTCGCCGAAATACTGAACAAGTTCTGTTACCATTTCCGATGCCGATGAAGCATAAGGCTCGTGGTGGAAGATGACTGCATTCTCTATGTAATTGGTCATCTTTCTGTGATGGTCGATAACAACAACCTGTTTTGCTTTCTGATAAAGCTCGGGAGATTCAACAATATCCTGATTGTGTGTGTCAACGATGACGAGAAGAGATGTCGGTGTGATTTCAGAAATCGCCTCATCGGGAGTGATGAAGAGAGTTTCGGCATTTTCATCCATCTCGTTTATTCTGTCAATAAGGGGAATAGCAAGGTTATCCTCGGCGTTAACAACAACACTTACTGCCTTTCCGAGATTTCTTACAGCCTCGGCAAGACCTACTGCTGAGCCTATGCTGTCAAGGTCACCGAAACGATGCCCCATTATATAAACAGCTGTGCTTTCTTCGATAAGACCCATGATGCCCTTTGCAATCATACGGGTTTTAACCTTTGTCTGCTTTTCAATTCCCTTTGAAACGCCACCGAAGAACTGATAGTCGTTTTCTGTCTTTACAGCTGCCTGGTCGCCACCTCTGCCGAGTGCCATATCAAGTGCCTGCTTTGCAAAATCTTCTGATTCTATGAGGTTTGTGCCTCTGCCGACGCCGATTGAAAGTGTAACTGTCATCTTGTCGTCAACAACTATCTGTCTTGCGTTGTCAAGAATTTTAAATCTGTTTTCTATAACAGATGCTATTTTCTGTTCCTCTAAAATGATGAGGAATTTATCTGCCGCTGTTTTTCTTAAAATACCTGCATTTTCTTCTATGAAGCTTTCCATAAGCTTTTCAATCTGAATGAGAATTCTCGCCTTGTCGCTTTCCTTGATACTCTGGAGTAAATCTTCATAGTTATCGAGTGTGACAAGCATAACGGCAGGTCTTGTGTTCTTATATTCCTGCTCTAAAAGAACATAATCTGTAACATCTTCAAAATAGAGCATACGAAGTTCTATTTCATCCTTTTTGTTTACAGATGCACATACACGGTAGTATTTTTCCTTGCATTCAATTATAGTTCCGTTACGCATAGCAGCTTTTTCAAGGTCGAGTTCGGGGATAATCGACTGAATATTTACGCCGAAAGGATCTCCCGATTCATAGATATATTCCATAAAGCGCTTGTTGAACCATACTATCTTTCCGTTTTCATCAACGATAATTGTCGGGGCAGGAAAGTTGTATATAGTTTCACGCTCTGTATTGTTTATCTGTTCGTCAACCTCTGCGATATATTTGTGTATATTCTTCTGTGCAATAACAAACTGCATGATGAATACAAAGCTCACAAGTGCTGTAACGAAAAGCATTGTCCAGGATAAAATTTCGCTGTCCTTTATAATAATCGCAGCAGAACAGAACGCTGTGAATATAAGCGCAGCACCTGTTACCTGAAACAACAGCCATTTTTTACCCTTCATATAAATCACCGCCTTTTAGGTAGTAAATCCGTTAAAAATATAATTCCTGAAGAATAGGAAGAATCATAGGACTTCTCTTTGTCTTCTTATAGATATATCCCGAAAGGGCGTCCTTGATTTTTGTCTTTATAGCGTTTCTGTCTGAATTTCCTGTCATAAGGGCATCTTCGAGTTCAGAAACAACGATATTTCTCGCTTCCGACATAAGCTCCTCGGATTCTCTTACATAAACAAATCCACGAGATATAATATCGGGGCCCGAAAGTATCTGTCTGTTTTCAAAATCAACAGAAGCAACGGCAATAATGAGTCCGTCCTCAGCGAGATGCTTTCTGTCACGGAGAACGATAGAGCCTACATCCCCTACGCCGAGACCGTCGACAAGAACTCTTCCTGCCGCAACCTGACCTGTTATCTTTATATCCTCGCCGTTTGTTTCGATAACATTTCCGTTTGAACCGATTATGATATTTTCCTCAGGGATACCCATTCCGACAGCCGTTTCGGCGTGTTTTTTAAGATGCTTGTATTCGCCGTGAACGGGGATGAAGAATTTAGGTCTTGTAAGAGCCATAATGAGCTTCTGTTCATCCTGACAGGCGTGTCCCGAAACGTGAACATCATACATAGATTCATAGATAACGGTAGCGCCTAAGGTCATAAGTTCGTTTACAACCTTTGTAACGAGCTTTTCGTTGCCCGGTATTGGCGTTGCAGAAATTATGATATAATCCATAGGGGTAATAGAAACTTTCTTATGGTCGTTCATAGCCATTCTTGAAAGCGCCGACATAGGTTCGCCCTGACTTCCCGTTGTAACGATAACTATCTGTTCGGGGGAATATCTGTTGATAAGGTCGATGTCTATTACAATTCCGTCGGGAGCGTCAAGGTAACCCAGTTCAACAGCAGTTGAAATGACGTTTACCATACTTCTTCCCGAAACAGCAACCTTTCTGCCGTATTTTTTCGCGCAGTTGATAACCTGCTGTATTCTGTGGATATTTGATGAGAATGTTGCAATGATAATTCTCTTTCCGTCAGCGTCTTCAAAGAGCTTGTCGAATGCTTTTCCGACAGTTCTTTCTGTCTGTGTATATCCTGCTCTTTCAGAATTTGTCGAGTCGGACATAAGTGCTAAAACACCCTTGCTTCCGAGTTCGCCGAAACGCGCAAGGTCAATAATTCCACCCTCTATGGGAGTATAGTCAACCTTGAAGTCGCCCGTGTGGACAACAACGCCTGCAGGAGTATGGATAGCAAATCCACATGCATCGGGGATAGAATGGTTTACTCTTATGAATTCAACTGCCATACATCCCATTTTAACTATCTGACCGGGTCTTGAAACATTGAGTGTAACTTCACCCGAAAGATTATGCTCTTTGAGCTTTCCCTCGATAAGACCTATTGTGAGTTTTGTTGCATAAACGGGAGCTTTTACCTTTTTAAGAAGATAAGCCAGCCCTCCTATATGGTCCTCGTGTCCGTGTGTTATAACGATACCACGGAGTTTATCGATATTCTGTTCGATATATGTGAATTCGGGGATAACGATGTCAACGCCATAGAGTTCTGTATCGGGAAAAGCAAGACCGCAATCGACGATAAACATATCGTTTCCGCATTCAAAAACAGTAAGGTTCTTGCCTATTTCATTAAGTCCACCTATGGGAATGATTTTGAGGGGAGTATTCTTTCCGCCTCTGTAAAGTGTTTCTAAAACTTCTCTCTGCTTTGAAGCGTATTCAGCATAAGAAATAGCTGTTTCTTTCTGCTTTTTGGGAGAAGCTTTCTTTGTATCTGCCTGCTTTGCCTGTTTTTTTATATTCTGTTTCTGCTTTGTGTTTTTTATG
>JAZNQY010000130.1:0-5310 GCA_045590375.1 Oscillospiraceae bacterium
TGAACAAATTTTTGATTTTCTCAAAAGAAATAATATTGATTACTGGTCTTTTATTCCTGAAATAGATATGGAAAATATGGGAAGAAAACTTTATGTGGAATTCGATGAAATATCGTGGGCAACAGTGAGAAATTCAGGGAATGTACTGATAATTGACATAAGAGAAGGGACAAATAAACCTGACATGGTTCCTATAAACCAGAAATGTAATGTTATATCAGATAAAAATGCTCAGATAGTAAAAATAAAAGTTTATAGTGGAACTCCGGCTGTGAGCGAGGGTGATGGTGTTAAAAAAGGGGATGTCCTTATAAGTGGAATTGTTACCGATAAATTCGGCAAATCAGCGACAGTAAGAGCAGAGGGTGAAATAACTGCCAGGTATACAGAAGAAGTATGCTTTTATCAACCATTAGAATCGGTATATCTGACCGAATACGATATAAATGAATATAAATCACTTTCTTTGTGGGGAAAAAAATTATTTGAGAAAAATAATATTTCTGAAGATAAAATAATTAAAACAGAAAGCAGAACAAATAATTTTTCTATTTTCGGTATAAAACTTCCGATAGGAATATCGACCGATACATATTATCTTTATGAATATAAGGAGATAACGGATACTCCTATTTCTGCAGAAGAAAAATGTATTGAAAAAATCAAGATTCATGAAGAAATATTTTATTCGGACAAAATAATTTATGACAAAGAACTTGTAAAAGAAAATGATAGCAAAGGCGTAAAAATAAGAGTTATATACACAATAGATAGCAAAATAGGTGTAAAACAGAATATAATCGTCTGATTTTTTTAAAAAATACTGTTCAAATACAAAATAATATGATATAATTAATTATATATGTGATGTTGAAAGGGTGAACCGATGTCTGAAAAAATAATAAAGATTGAAGATACAGGAGAAATGCATTCTCTTCTCGGTGATTTTGATGAAAACATAAACCTTATACAAAAACATTATAATGTTGGCATTTTAAGTCGTGGGGAAGATATAAAGATAAGTGGTAATGATGCAGATGTTTCCCTTGCTTTCGCTTGCATTGATGTTTTACTCAGTAAGATAAGAAATGGCGACATCATTGGCGAACAGGAAGTAAGATATGTATTCTCTATGGTTGATGAAGGCATACACAAAGAGATAAAAAACATTTCAAATAATAATGTATGTGTTACATCAACGGGTAAAACTGTAAAACCTAAAACTATCGGTCAACAGAAATATATAGAGGCAATAAAATCGAATACTATCGTTTTCGGAGTAGGACCTGCGGGAACAGGTAAGACATATCTTGCCGTTGCTATGGCAGTAAAAGCTATGCGTTCTCATGAAGTCAATAAAATCATTCTTACAAGACCTGCTGTTGAAGCAGGAGAAAAATTAGGTTTTTTACCTGGTGACCTTCAGGAAAAGGTTGATCCTTATTTAAGGCCATTATATGATTCTCTTTTCGAAATGTTTGGTGCAGATACATTCACAAGGCTTCTCGAAAAGGGAAGTATAGAAGTAGCTCCTCTTGCTTATATGAGAGGAAGAACTCTTGATGATGCCTTTATTATTCTTGATGAAGCACAGAACACCACCTGTGAACAGATAAAGATGTTTTTAACAAGACTTGGCTTCAACAGTAAAATAGTAATAACAGGCGATATAACTCAGATAGATCTTCCTGATAAAAGAAAATCAGGGCTTATCGAAGCAACAAAGGTTCTCAAAGGTGTAGAAGATATCGAGATAATAAAATTTACTGATGTCGATGTTGTAAGGCATAAACTTGTTCAGGACATTATAAGAGCTTATGAAAAATATAATTCAGAAAGGAACGACAGCAATGTCTAAAGTTAAGGTGTATGTAAGAAACAATCAGAAAGATATTAAAGTTCCGACAGGAATACGACTTTTGATAAGAAAATGTTGTCAGGCTGTTCTCAAAACTGAAGGATTTGATAAAGATGCAGAAGTCAGCGTTTCGTTTGTAAGTAATGATGACATAAAATCTCTCAATAAAATGTATCGTGATAAAGACAAGGTAACAGATGTCCTTTCTTTCCCTTTATCCGATGACGGAAAATATGATATAAATAACGAAACAGGAATGTGCCTTTTGGGTGATGTTGTTATATCTTTACAAACAGCTATGTCTCAGGCTGAGATGTATGGTCATTCGCTTGAAAGGGAAATAGGCTTTTTAACAGTTCACTCAATGTTACATCTTCTTGGATACGATCACGAAACTTCTCCTCTAGATGAAGCTATAATGATGGAAAAACAGGAAGCAATACTCGAAACTCTTGGCATTTCAAGAGACAGTACATTTACAGAAAACAAGGAAACGGTATAATTTATGGGAAGCAAAAATATCTTTGTAACTATCATAGGAAGAGCAAATGTAGGAAAATCATCTCTTCTTAATGCACTTGTAGGCGAAAAAATCGCTATGGTAAGCGATAAACCACAGACAACGAGAACAAGAATATCTGGTGTTCTTACAAAAGACGAAATACAGTATGTTTTTATGGACACTCCCGGAATTCAGCATAAAACCAAGAATAAACTCGGTGAACATATGAATAACACTGTTAAACATTCTGTTGTTGATATCGATGCAATCGTTTTTATAATTGATGTTTCAAAGAAAATAGGCGAACAGGACAAGCTTATAGCTGAAAAAATAAAAAACAGCCGTTCGCCCGTAATACTTGTACTTAATAAAACAGACCTTGTTGAAAAGAAAGTAATTGCTGAAAAAATAAAAGAAATATCAGAACTTTACGATTTTTCTGCTATTATTCCCATAAGTGCAAAGAATAACGACGGAACTGACCTTGTTCTCGAAGAAGTTTCAAAATATGCAAACGAAGGACCACATTTCTTTCCTGATGATGCTATTACCAATCAGAACGAGCGTGTTCTTGCTGCTGAAATAATCAGAGAAAAACTACTTATTCTTCTTAACGATGAAATTCCTCACGGAATTGCCGTTACAGTTGAAGAAATGAAAGAACGTAACGATAAAGACCTTTTGGATATTCAGGCAACAATATTCTGTGAAAGAGATTCTCATAAAGGCATTATTATCGGTAAAAACGGTAGTATGCTTAAAAAAATAGGATCTCTCGCAAGACAGGAACTTGAAGAATTTTTCAGAATAAAAGTAAATCTTCAGTGTTGGATAAAGGTCAAGGAAGACTGGAGAAACAGAGAAGGAATTATAAAGAATTTAGGACTTGATTTCAGGAAATAATTTCTGATTATAACTTTCCTCATCAGTGTTATACTTTTAATGTATAAACTTTGGGAGGTTGTTATAATGGATGAATTATGGGATGCATTCTGCAAAAGTGGGAAAATATCCGATTATCTGAAATACAGAGAGTCTATTTCTGACATTTCTGTATCTGATGAGGAATTAAAAAATGCTGATAACAACATACGGAATAGTAATCAGAGAACGTAATGTAGGCGAAAATGATAAATTTATAGACGTTCTCACAAGCGATTTGGGTGTTATTGAACTTTCTGCAAAAGGTGTTAAGAAGATAACCAGCAAGAGTTTTTCTTCGGCACAACTTTTTGCATATTCAAAATTCTGTCTTAATAAAAAGAACGACAGATACTATATAAACAGTGCCGAACCTGTCAGAATATTTTATGATATACGCCTTGATGTAGAGAATTTTGCTCTTGCATCATATTTCTGTGATATTATTCTTCATACAATAACATCAGAACAGAGCGCAAATTCGGTAACAAGACTTTTTCTGAACACTTTACATTTTCTTGAAAAAGGCAATCACACAAGAGAGCTTCTTAAATCTGTATTTGAACTCCGATTGATGTCAGATATAGGTATGATGCCTGATATACTCGCTTGTCATTCCTGCCTTTGTTATCAGACACCTATGATGTATTTCAAAATAAGAAAAGGAACTATATTCTGCGAAAACTGTTATAACAGAGCAGGGGATGCAGTTGCTATAAATAGTTCTGTTCTTCATGCAATAAGATATATATGCCTTACAGATATAGAAAAATTATGGTCTTTTAAATTATCAGAAGAAGCACAACAAACCCTTTCTTATATTACAGAAAATTATCTTCTTTCTCATACAGAAAGACGTTTTAAGACACTTGATTTTTACAAGGAATTGGAGAATACTTTTAATGAACAGTAATCATAAAACCCTTGAATTACATAAAATTCTCGCGATGCTTTCAGAAAAAGCATCTAACCCTATAACAAAAGAAAAAGCACTCTCTATAAAGCCGTCATCTGATTTTGAAACAGTAAAGAAAGAACTTTCAAAAACATCAGATGCCTATGAGCTCTCCTGCAAATTCGGAAATCCTCCTTTTTATAATTTCAAGGATATTTCTGATTGCCTTAACAGAGCATCTTCTGACGGAAAACTTTCTTTAAAAGAAATGCTTGATGTCAGATATCTTCTTATGCAGTGCAGAGAGATTTCTGAATGGTATTCTCAGTGCTCTGAAACAGAAAATACACTCAGTTATCTTTTCAGTTCTGTTGTTCCGAATAAAAGCCTCGAAAAAAGAATAGAACTTTCTGTTTTATCAGAAGAAGAACTTGCTGATACAGCAAGCGACGAACTTGAAAAAATCAGAAAGAAAATCATACGTTCAGGTATGAAGGTAAGAGAGCATCTTGATAAGATGATAAAATCTTCAAGCGTTCAGAAAAGCCTTCAGGAGAATATAGTTACTATCCGTGACGGAAGATATGTTCTTCCTGTTAAAGCAGAGCATAAAAATAATGTTGAAGGTCTTGTTCATGATGTTTCTTCAAGTGGTTCAACACTTTTTATCGAACCTATGGCTGTTGTCGAAGAAAACAATAATATCCGTGTTTTAAAAGCGCTTGAACAGGAAGAAATAGAAAGAATCATAAAGGAAATATCTGCCGAATGTGGTGCTTTTGCAGAACAACTTATAAGAAATATGTCTTATATTGCAGAACTTAACCTCTATTTCTCAAAATCAGATTTAGGAATAGAAATGAGAGGTTCTGTCGCAAATATAACAGATAACGGAAAAGTTATTCTGAAAAAAGCAAGACATCCTCTTATAGATAAGAATAAAGTTGTTCCTATTTCGTTATCTCTTGGCGAAGATTATAATGTTCTTATAATAACAGGTCCTAATACAGGCGGAAAGACAGTTTCTCTCAAAACAGTAGGTCTTTTAACACTTATGACTATGTGTGGACTTATGATCCCTGCTGAAGAGGGAAGTATTATAACTGTTTTTAAGGATGTTCTTGTTGATATAGG
>JAZNQY010000131.1:0-7953 GCA_045590375.1 Oscillospiraceae bacterium
GTAGTTCTTTCTACATCAGCAGTTGCAACAGGTGGAAACCTCAACGTTGTATCATCTGTTAAGCTCCAGGCAGGCGCAAGAACAAACGACCTCCAGGAATTCACATTTGCTTATTCATCAAATGGTATCGGCGAACTCGAAGCTGACCTTAACTGTACATCAGCAGGTCTCGGCCTCAACGCTCTTACACTCGCTACACAGACAGACGCTAACCTCGCTATCGATGAAATCGACCACGCTCTCAACAAGGTTTCAATGGTTCGTGCAACATTCGGTTCTATCCAGAACAGACTTGAACACAAAATCGCCAACCTCGACGTTTCAGCTGAAAACATGCAGGCTTCAGAATCACGTATCCGTGATACAGACATGGCCAAGGAAATGATGTCATTCACAAAGAATCAGATCCTCTCACAGGCTTCACAGTCAATGCTTGCACAGGCGAACTCACTTCCTCAGGGCGTTCTCTCACTTCTCCAGTAAGAGAATCCTCAGTAGGACTACCAAACACAAAAAACCACTCTCACGAGTGGTTTTTTATTTTGCCTTTATTTAGTCACCAAAACAGATACCTATTGATTTTGCCGTTGTAACAAGCTGATGATCGGGAGTTACAAGCTTCTTCTTTCCTGCAATATCTTCGAGCTTGTTAGAACCTATCTTTCCGTCGATAAGCGCAACAGTTCTTCCGAATTTTTCTTCAGCGATAAGCTGTGCTGCGTGCCCACCGAATTTTGTTGCGAGTATTCTGTCATAAGCCGATGGGCTTCCACCTCTGAGCATATGTCCCGGAACGCAGCAACGAGTTTCAATACCTGTTGCTTTTCCTATCTGAGCTGCAATTCTTGTTGTAGCAGAGGTTATTCCTTCTTCTGCTCTCTTAGCAGCTCTTTCTTTTTTCTTCATCTTTGCTTCTTCCTTGTCGATGCATCCTTCGGCAACAGCGATGATAGAAAAATTCTTGCCCTGCTTTTCTCTCTTTTCCATAGCGTCTATGAGTTTATCTATATCATAGGGGAATTCAGGAAGAACGATAGCATCAGCACCACCTGCGATACCCGAACTGAGCGCAAGCCAGCCTGCCTTGTTACCCATTATTTCAACAACCATAATTCTGCCGTGAGAACAAGCTGTTGTATGAAGTCTGTCTATAACATCCGTTGCAATGTCAACTGCCGTGTGATACCCAAAGGTAACATCTGTTCCCCATAAATCGTTGTCGATTGTTTTGGGAAGACCTATAACATTAAGCCCCTCGCCCGAAAGAAGATTAGCAGTTTTATGTGTTCCGTTTCCACCAAGTGTAAGAAGACAATCAAGACCGAGTTTCTTATAGGTTTCCTTCATATTCTTGATTTTGTCGACATTATCCTCTTCAATAACGCTCATCATTTTATAAGGAGTTCTCGAAGTTCCGAGAATAGTTCCCCCTCTTGTGAGGATACCCGAAAACTCACTTCTGTCCATAACTCTTGCTTCGTTTCTTATAAGACCACCGTATCCGTCAGCGATACCGATAATTTCAACCTTATCGCCAAACTGTTCATAACAGCCCTTTGCAACAGCTCTTATAGTTGCGTTAAGACCGGGACAATCCCCGCCACTTGTAAGAATACCGATTTTTCTTTTCATAGTTGTATCCTCCATTGATTTTGTGTTAAGATAATTATACAATCGGTGAAAGATTATGTCAAGAAATTTTCCACCCTTATAAAAGTATTGACCAAAACTTTCCGAATTTTCAGATTTTTCACAATTCAAACACAAAAATATGCTAAAATATGCTAAAATAATTTTTTATGGAGAATTTTTTATGAGCAAAATACTTATATGTGATGATGAAAAGAATATCCGTAATGTAGTAAGAGAATATGCCGAATTTGAAGGCTACGAAGTTTTCGAGGCCGAAGACGGAATGTCGGCTGTTGATTTATGCCGAAAAGAAACTTTCGACCTTATCGTTATGGATGTTATGATGCCACGCCTTGATGGTTTTTCTGCCTGCAAGGAAATAAACAAGATAAAGCCCACGCCCGTTATTATGCTTTCAGCAAGAGGCGAAGAATACGATAAACTCTTCGGCTTTGAAATAGGTGCTGTCGATTATGTTGTAAAGCCTTTTTCTCCAAAAGAACTTATGGCGAGAATAAAAATCGCAATAAACAGAAGCATCCTCTCGACAGCAGAAATAAAAATCGAAAAATATGTCTTTGAAGGACTTGAAGTCAATATAACAGGGCGTGAAGTCATAGTCGACGGCGAAAGAGTTTCTCTTACCCCTAAAGAATATGACCTTCTCTTCTATCTTGTCGAAAACAAGAATATCGCACTCTCCCGTGAAAAACTTCTCGAAAATGTATGGGGATTTGATTTCTTCGGCGATGACAGAACAGTTGACACACACATAAAAATGCTTCGCAACAGCTTAGGGGAATATCGTAAATTCATAGTAACTCTTCGTGGAATGGGGTATAAATTTGAAGTATAACGATGAAAAAAAGACAAAACTGAAACTTGTAAAAAACCTCAGATATACTATCTGGACCTATTTTGTCCTTTTCATATTTATAGTAATCGTTCTTATGTGGTTTTTCCAGCTTGTTATCCTTCCTGTAACCTATCAGAACATTAAAATTCAGGATATAAAGCGTGTCGGAAAAATCGTATCCTCACAGATAACTTCAGAAAATTATAAAGAAATTTTCGACAAAACTGCCTATGATAACAATATGTGTATAAAGATAACCGACTTTTTCGGAAACGACTTCTACTCTATTGATATTTTGGCAGGAAGTGGTGCTATCTCACCACATAACGATGAAACAATGCGAACATATCGTGAAATGATAATGCAGAGTGATGACAATATCATTCAGGTTGTTGTTAAAAACGAGCGTTTCAAAACAACAACCCTTCTCTACGGAAGACTTATAGGAACAAAAGAAGAACCCGTAGGCTTCCTCTTTTTAAATACCTCTCTCGACCCCTTGGGTTCAACCATTTCAATTCTCCAGAAACATCTTTTCTTTATAACAATTTTCCTTCTCATAATAGGGCTTATTCTTTCGTTCTTTATGGCAAAGCATATCTCACGCCCTATCGTAAACATAACAAAATCAGCAAAATTCTTAGCCGAGGGCGATTATAATGTCCATTTCGACGGAACAGGATATTATGAATCCGAAAAGTTAGCCTCTGTTCTCAACTTTGCCTCAACCGAAATTTCTAAGGTCGATAATTTAAGAAGAGACCTTATGGCGAATATTTCTCACGACCTTCGAACACCTCTTACCATGGTAAAGGCATATGCCGAAATGATAAGAGACCTTTCAGGAGATGTCCCTCATAAAAGAGAAGAGCATCTCGGCATAATAATTGACGAGAGCGACCGTCTTTCAGCCCTTGTAAACGATATTTTAGACCTTTCAAGAATAGAAAGCGGAAATGCCTCGCTGAATATTTCAGAGTTTGATATTTCCGAAAAACTCGATAACATCTTACAGCGTTACACCCTTTTCAAAGAACAGAAAGGCTATAATTTCATCCTCATAAAAGACGAACCTATAATCGTCAGAGCCGATGAAATTAAAATCGAACAGGTTATCTATAACCTCATCAATAACGCAATAAACTACTCGGGCGACGGCAGAGAAATAACTATAAAACAGATAAACTCGAAAAAGAGCGTAAGAATAGAAATAACCGACAAAGGCGAGGGAATATCTCCCGAACTTCTCCCCCTTATTTTCGACCGTTATTATCGTTCTGAAAAATCAGGCCGTGATATAATAGGAACAGGTCTTGGCCTTGCCATAGTAAAAGGTATTCTCCGTCATCATTCCTTCCCGTTCGGCGTCCAGTCCGAAATCGGAAAAGGAAGTACCTTCTGGTTTGAGATAATTTTGTAATTTCGTCTTTTTATCTTTATAGTTTCACAAAACTATCACATTTATAAGTTATACTCTAATTGTACTCAAAGTACAAGGATTAAAACGGAAGCAGTTAAAAGTTGTCCCCCCTTGACAACATCCCCTCTGAACTGCAGACCCGTCTGTAAACCCCAATCAGACGGCGTAATCTTCGTATTAATCTTATCTTTCTCCATATCATAATGAATATCCCCACTGCCTTATTGACAGTGGGGATTTTCGTAAACTATTTACTTTTTGTTGTGTTTTGCTATTAAAAATTTTGTCGTTATTCCTTCGGCAGTAAACATCTTTTCATGTTCGGTTTCGATATTGCCGATAAAGCCCGAATTATGTAAATCCTCGGTGATATAGGTTATCTCAAAACCTGCTTCTTCAAAATATCTTACCGATGATTTAAAAAGTATATCACTATCGGTTTTAAAGCGTATTTCTCCACCGTCTTTTAAAAATGTCTTGTATTTTTCAAGCTGTCTTGTATGTGTAAGACGATGCTTGTGGTGTTTTGCCTTAGGCCATGGGTTGCAGAAATTTATATAGATTCTGTCGACGACATCACTGGGTGCAAAAACATCATCTATTCTCTCAACATTACATATCAAAACCTTAACGTTATCTATGGGAATGTTTCTTTCGGCATATTCTCTTTCAATGTTTCTCTTTGCAAGCCCCAACATATCGCTTATAGCATCAATCGCAACAAAGTTTATATCTCTGTTTTCGGGAGCAAGTTTTGAAATAAATCCACCCTTACCACATCCGAGTTCGAGCATTAAAGGTTTTCCGTTTCCGAAAAATTCGTGCCATTTACCTTTGTTTTCTTTGGGCTCCTGAACGCAGAAATCACATACAGCAAGTTCAGGTCTTGCCCAGGGTTTTATTCTCATTCTCATAAAGAGTATCTCCTCATTCATATAATTACTGACAGAGTTTATTTTACCATAACCAAAGATTTTTTTCAACCCGATATTGACTGAAAGAGCGAATATTGATATAATTTATTTCGGTAACATATTTTCTTAAAGGAGAAAAAAATGGATACAATTTCTTTTTTAGGAACAGACTGGTCTGTCTATCAGATGTTCTGTTTCTTTACAATCTATTCGGTAATAGGCTGGTTTGTCGAAACTATCTATATGACCTTAGAAACAGGCTATTTTGATAACAGAGGTTTTTTAAACGGGCCTATCTGCCCAATCTATGGGTTCGGAATGGTCTTTGTTCTTATCGCCTTAACACCTCTTGTAGAAAACGCCATTCTTTTGTTTATAGGCTCTGTGATACTCACAACCTCGTGGGAATTTTTGATAGGCTTTGCCTTAGAAAAAATCTTTCATAATACCTGGTGGGATTATTCACACGAAAAATTCAACCTCAAAGGATATATATGCCTTAAAAACTCTCTCTTGTGGGGAATAGCCTGCGTTCTCGTTATGAATGTAGTTCATCCTGCGCTCGAAAAATTCGTTGATTTCATTCCCGTTAAAATAGGATTACCGATAGCGTGGTGCATTTTCATTCTCATTATAGCAGACCTTGGTCTTTCCGTAGCAGTTATCATAAACCTTAATAACCGACTTCAGAAACTCGATGAACTCAGAAGAAGATTTCGTATGGCGTCAGATGCCATAGGCGAAAACCTCTCAGATGAAGTTTTAGAACTAAAAGCAAAGTATGACCGTCTTTCCGAAAAGACAACAGTATGGCAGAAGCGTGTGCTACGTGCCTTTCCGAGAATGCGTTCACATCAGTATAACATCGTTCTTTCCGACCTTCGTGAACGTTTCGATATAAGAAAAAAATTAAAAAATATAAAAAAATAAAAAAAATTGTAAAAAAGGTATTGACAAGTATAAAAAAGAGTGATATAATGATAAAGCCGTCGGAAATGACGGCTTATAACACGCAGGGGTGGCGGAATAGGCAGACGCGCAAGCTTGAGGTGCTTGTGAGAGCAATCTTGTGTGGGTTCAAGTCCCATCTCCTGCACCATAAAGGCACAGTACTTGGTATTGTGCCTTTTATGTTTATATAAGGAGGAATAAGATGATACTGCTGATAATTTTTATTTTAGGTATAGATTTTGTAATATCACTCCCCGTCATAATATTTTTTCTGATTATGTATTTTAAGGCAAAGGATAAAGCAGAAAAAACAGCATATAAAATTGCACTTACAATAGTTTCTGTCATAGCAGCCATTCCCGTCCTTGCAGTAATAGCTTATTATATCTACTTTATCTACGCTTTGGCTACTTTATAAGGAGGATTTAATATGACAATGTTAATAATTTTCGCATTAGCCGCTTTAACAACACTTCCTTTATTTTTTCTCATAGTAGAAATCGTTCTTTTTGTGAAAGCCAAAGGTGACGATGCAAAAAGAAAGAAACTCAAAATCGCAATCATAATAACATCGATAATTTTGGGCATTGTCTTAATAGCCCTTATATCGCTTGCTGTTCTTATGATGTCGGCTATAATGTATATGTAAGGTGAGTTTATGGATGATAAACTTTTTCTTAAAATAATAATTGCCCTTGTTTCCATAGGCGTTATCGCAACAATCGCCCTCGTTGTCATAACAATTCTTCTTTATGGCGAATGTTCTGTAACAACCTTCATTTCAAACGGGAGGTAGCCTATGAACAAGAAAAAACTTATATTTCAGCTTCTTCTGATAGCAGGAATTTCAGCATTTTTCATTTCATTCAATCTGATTATTTTTTCTCTGTTTACAAAGCCCTGCCTTCCTGCAAAGGAACTTTCTCCGTCAGAGCCAAAAACAATCTCTGTCGAAAAATATCTCCCCTTCGATGAAAATTCAGATATTATCAGAATAGACTCTTCCCTTGAAATAACAGAAAATATCCCTGTTTTAGATGGTTCTGAAGCACTCTACCCTATCTATTCGGCAGTAGCATATTCTATCTATCCCGAAAGTTCGGTTTCTTTTTCTGATGGCGAATTTTCAGAAGAAAGTTCTGTTCAGATGAAAAATACAATCCGTGGTTTCACAGCCGTTGTCGATGGCGACACAGATATTTTCCTTACAGCACACCCCTCTGAAAGTCAGATGGCTTACGCAAAGGAAAAAGGTGTCGAACTCGAACTTGTCCCCATAGGAAAAGAAGCCTTTGTTTTTATAGTAAATAAAGAAAATCCTGTTTCCGATTTATCTGTGGATGAAATCCGTAAAATCTATTCAGGTGAAATAACAAACTGGTCAGCTGTCGGTGGAGAATTCTTACCCATAAACCCTACAAAGCGCCTTGAAAACAGTGGAAGTCAGTCAACAATGAAAGCCTTTATGAAAGGCACCGAAATGAAATCAAACCCCTTAGGCTTTTTAGGGCGTTCAATAGGATTTTCGTTCAGATTTTATGTCAGCGATGTCGCAGAAAACGGTGGAATAAAAATCCTTTCCGTTAATGGTATTTATCCCGATAAAGAAAATATCTCAAATAAAACTTATCCCGTTGTAGCCGATTTTTACGCCGTTTACAGAAAAGACAACGAAAACGAAAATGTAAAAAAGGTTATAGACTTTCTCCTCTCCGATGAGGGAAAGAAAATCATTGAAGAAACAGGTTATGTTCCTTACTAAAATAAAATTCCCGACAGAAAAATCTCTGTCGGGAATTTTTTATTCTATAAAAAGTTTTTCTCCGTCAAAATCGAGCTTTAAGACAGTTCCTGCCGAGATGTCATCGGCAATAAGTTTCTTTGCGATTAAAGTTTCAGCCTTTCTCTGAATAAATCTTCTCAGAGGTCTTGCGCCATAGTTTGCGTCATAACCCTCTTCAACGATATATTCCTTCGCCTTTTCAGAAACTTCAATATAAACCTGCTTGTCCTTAAGACGCTTCCCGAGGTCAGAAATCATAAGGTCAACAATGCTGTAAATCTCTTTCTTTGTAAGAGGTTTATAGAAAACTATCTCGTCAAGACGATTTAAAAATTCAGGTCTGAACTGCTGTTTTAAAAGCATATCAACACTATCTCTCGCATCATCATTTATCTCT
>JAZNQY010000132.1:0-21067 GCA_045590375.1 Oscillospiraceae bacterium
AAGACCTGTGAGTGCTGCCATAAAGCCTGATATAGCATAAACGATAATCTTTGTGAGTGTTATATTTACACCAACGAGTTTAGCACACTTTGCGTTGCTTCCTGTTGCATAGATTTTTCTTCCGAATGTTGTTTTGTTGAGAATGAAGAAGAATACAACAAGTGCGAAGATGAGAAGTATTGCTGGAATAGGAATGTTGCAGAAGTTACCCTTACCGATAAGTTTGAATGCAAACTGGTTTCCTCTGTCGCCTATGCTCTTTGCGATGTTTGAAATAGGCTTACCGTCTGTCAAGATAAGTGCAAGACCTCTGTATGCTGTCATTGTTATGAGTGTTGCTATGAAGGGCTGAAGTCTTCCCTTTGTAACTAAAAGTCCACTTACAACACCAAGTATTACGCCTGAAATGAGTGCGATAATCATAGCGAGGATTGCAGGACAGCCTTCCATTATGAGCTTAGCACAGATAACTGCGCTGAGAGCGAGTGTTGAACCAACCGAAAGGTCGATACCATCTGAAAGGATAACGCAGGTCATACCGAATGCTATAAGTCCGTTAAAGGTTGCCTGACGGAGAAGGTTTAAAAAGTTACCTGCTGTTCTGAATTCGGGGCTTATGATACTGATAACTGCAACTAAAAGAATAAGTGCTATAAAAGCGCCATATTCACTTATATATGATACCCAGCTCTTTTTATTAAGAGCAACGTTTTCTTTGTTTCCCATTACAAAGTACCTCCTGTGGCTAATGTCATTACTTTTTCCTGATCCGCTTCGTTAGCGTCTATAATTCCTGTTACCTTTCCTTCGTGAACAACCATTATTCTGTCACTCATTCCGAGAACTTCGGGGAGTTCCGAAGAAACAAGAATAATCGCAACGCCCTTTGCGGCAAGGTCATTGATAACGCTGTAAATTTCCTTTTTGGCACCTATATCAACGCCTCTTGTGGGTTCGTCGAGAATAAGTATCTTGGGGTCGGTATAAACCCATTTTGCGAATACAACCTTCTGCTGATTACCGCCTGAAAGGTTGTTGCATTCGTGCTGTGGGCCGAAACATTTTATTCTGAATTCGTCAATTCCCTTCTTGACGATTTCTTCAACCTTTGCTTTTCTTACAACGCCCTTATCCGAAACTTTATCGAGGTTAGAGAGAACGATATTTTCAGAAATGCTCTTTTCAAGAAGTAAGCCTTCTGTCTTTCTGTCCTCTGTTATAAAGCCTATGCCTGCCTTTATAGCGTCCTGTGCGGACTTTATCTTCATTTCGTTTCCTTCAATGAAAATCTTTCCACTGTCAAGAGGAAGGTTTCCGAAAATGGCCTGCATGATTTCTGTTCTGCCGGCACCCATAAGTCCCGAAACGCCGAGAACTTCTCCTGCTTTAACGCTGAAAGTTACATCCTTAAATTTCTTTTCCTTTGTAAGTCCTTCAACACGGAGTTTTTCTTCGCCGATTTCAACACCCTCACGCTTGGGATAACGCTCTCCGATTTCTCTTCCTATCATCATCTTGACGATATCGTCCATTGTAATATCCTTGATGAATTTTGTATCGACATAAGTTCCGTCACGGAGGATTGTTATTCTGTCGCAGAGTTCAAAGATTTCTTCCATTCGGTGTGATATATAAACTATCGAAACACCCTTTTCACGAAGGCTCTTTATCAGTTTGAAAAGACCTTCGGTTTCGCTCTGTGTCAGCGCTGCTGTGGGTTCGTCCATAATGAGAACCTTTGCGTCAACCATAAGCGCCTTACAGATTTCAACCATCTGCTGCTGACCGACTGAAAGGTCTGACATAACTGCGTTTATCGGAATGTCAACGCCCATTCTGTCCATAACCTCTTTAGCCTTTTCACGCATAGCCTTTCTGTCGCATATTCCGAACTTCTTTGTGATTTCTTTTCCCATAAAGAGATTTTCTTCAACGGTAAGGTCGAAAAGAACATTGAGTTCCTGATAGATAAAGACAATGCCTGCTTTTTCAGCTTCCTGTGGAGATTTATACAAAACCTCCTTGCCATCGACAAGAACCGTTCCCGAATCTCTTGTGTAAACACCTGTGAGGATTTTCATAAGGGTTGATTTTCCTGCACCGTTTTCACCCATAAGCGCGTGAACTTCGCCGTCTTTAAGGAGAAAACCCGCATCCTTCAGAACCTGATTAGAGCCGAAGGACTTATTTATCCCTTTCATTTCAATATTCATATTTTCACTACTCCTTAACTATGAAAATATACAGCCCGATTGCAGAATTATATTTGCATAGGGCGTTGTTTCGCCTGTTCTTATAACTGCCTTGCAGTCTTTGGTTTTTTCTTTGAGTTCTGTGTGTGAAACAAACTCAAATTCTATTTCCTGTCCCTCAAAAAGTTCTTCGATTTCTTTTAAAACTTTGGGGTTTTTATCCTTTATTTCTTCTGCTAAAATAACCTTTTCGATTTTCATATCCTCTGAAACAACTTTTAAAGTCTGCATAAATGTCGGAACGCCGAACATCAGCGCGAGGTCAATTCTCTCCGTTTCATCGGGGATAGGCAATCCGCAATCGCCGACAGCAATACAATCGGTATGCCCCATATATGAGAGAACACGCGATATATCGCTGTTTAAAATACCATTTTTCTTCATCTGAAGACACCTCCTGACAGGATTAGTCATAATCCTACATATTATGTATATAGTAACATATATTTTTAACATTGTAAAATGATTTTGTGTGATTTAACTAAAAGTTTACAATTATTAACCGAATGGCATTTTTCAATAAATCATCCCCGAGGTCTTTTATATTGACATTTCCTGCAATTTGTCATATAATATATTGGCGACTTTTATATCTTGGAAGGATTGACATATTATGATAAGCAACAACATTCTTGAGGTTATAGGGCATACGCCCCTTATTCGCCTCAACCGTATGGTCGATGATGACAGTGCTGAAATTCTTGTAAAATTCGAAGGACTCAATGTCGGTGGTTCGATAAAGACAAGAACAGCATACAATATGATTATAACAGCAGAAGAACAAGGTATCATCAACAAAGATACAATTATCGTTGAACCCACAAGCGGAAATCAGGGAATAGGTCTTGCACTTATCGGTGCTGTTAAAGGATATAAGACAGTTATCATAATGCCCGACTCTGTAAGTGAAGAAAGAAGAATGCTTGTGCGTCATTATGGCGCTGAAGTTATTCTCGTCCACGACGCAGGAAACATAGGCGATTGTATTGATGAATGTCTTAAAACAGCACAGCGTATGAAAGATGAAAACCCCAATGTTTTCATCCCACAGCAGTTTGAAAACCCTGCTAACCCACTCGCTCACAAGCACCATACAGGTCTTGAAATTGTTGAACAGGCAGGAAAAGAAATCCACGGATTCTGTTCGGGAATAGGCACAGGTGGAACAATAAGTGGCATAGGTGAAACACTCAAAGCACTTTATCCCGATATTGAAATATGGGCAGTTGAACCTCAGAACGCTGCTATTCTCGCAGGTGGAACAATAGGAACTCATCTTCAGATGCGAATAGGCGATGGCATTATTCCCGAAAACTTAAATCAGAACATTTACAGTGAGGTTTATATAGTAACCGACGAAGAAGCTATCGAAACTGCTAAGGACCTTGCCCGTCTTGAAGGAATTATGTGTGGCATTTCAGCAGGAACAAATGTTGCTGCTGCTAAGAAACTCGCTAAAAAACTCGGCAAAGGCAAAACCGTTGTAACAGTTCTTCCCGATACAGCAGAAAGATACTTCTCTACTCCACTTTTTGACGGAGAATAACTTTTTGATATAAAACAAAAGACTATCGTAATTTTATTTACGATAGTCTTTTTTATCGTTTTTGCACAGTATACTTTGCAAAATGTGACAAGTTTTATGTGCAAAATATAGAAACGCAAAGAAAACTTGGCAAAACTGTTGACAAGTGAACTTGGCAATGGTATGATGATGTTGTCAAGAAAACTTGGCAACAATGTTCGGACAAAACAGATTTAAACATAAAGGAGAAATTTATTATGACAAAGGAAGAAATCCTCGAAAAAAGCAAGAAAGAAAACAAGAATAAGGATATAGCAACGATAGAAGCTGAAAAGAAGGCAGGCTCATTCGCTCTGATAGTCTGTTCCATCGCTGCCGCAATACTCTGGTTTATAGAAGTTTTTATCACAAAAGAAGTAAACCACAGCTTATGGCTTGTTGTTCTTATAGCTAATGCTGCTATGCATTTTCACCTCTTTTTCACTATGAAAAAGAAGAGAAATCTCGCCTGTGCAATCTTATGGACAATTTCATCTGTTCTTATACTTTTTGTAACAATTTCGGCTTTTATGTATAAGTCGATATTATAATCGGAGGTTTGAATATGGAAAACAGTCTGACACTTAAAAATCACCTCAAAGAGATAAGAACAGAAAAGAAAATCTCACAAGCCGAACTTGCCGAAATGGTCGGTGTTTCAAGAAACACGATAAGCTCGATAGAAACGGGACAGTTCAACCCGACGGCGAAACTCGCCCTCATTCTCTGCATTGCGCTTGACAAGAAATTTGAAGATATTTTCTATTTTTAATTACTGTAAATATAATAAAAAAGTCCCCTTTTATCATTGAACTTGTCAACACTTTGTAGACACTAAAAAGTAAAAAACACTTCTTATGATATATTGTCATAAGAAGTGTTTTAATATCAACTTTATTTTATAAGAACTGATTTTTATAAGAACTGATTATAAAAAATAGTTGCAATTTTTATTTTGATAATATATAATATAATAAAGGTATGTATTTAGGTTATAATAATAAAGTTTAATAAAGGAGGTATAATTGTATGGCAACATCAAGCATATTTGCAGATTTTACAATCAAAGACAAAGAAACCGCAGAACGATTTGTTGACGCACTCGTAGAATCTTTTGAAGAACCCGAAGTAGAATTTTCTATGCCTCGTGCCAGACAACTCCGAACTGCAGAAGAAATCCAGAATTTAATGAAAAAAAGAAAGCTGAATAATGGCACAGTATAACACAATACAAATTATTGATTTTTTAAATGGTTTCGGAGAAGATACTAAAAATATTTTATCAGATTTTTCTTGCGATAAAAACCTTGATATAGAGCATTTTTTAAAAAAGAATTCTATAGAATTCGCAAAAAAGAAACAGTCTATAACTCACTTAGTTTTCGATGATGAAAATGGCGAATTAGTAGGTTACTTTTCTTTGACACACAAACCTATAATAATTGAAGATGAGATATTGAACAATAAAGCTTATAATAAAATTTCAAGGTTTGCAAAACCAGATAAAGAAGGTAAGTATACTTTATCAGCATTCTTAATTGCACAATTCGGAAAGAATTATTCAATTGAAAAAGAAAAACAGATTGATGGTAAAGAGCTAATGTCTCTTGCTTATAATATTCTTAAAGAAGTCCAATACCAAATAGGTGGAATAGTTGTTTTCCTTGAATGTGAAGAGAAAAAAGAACTTCTTGAATTTTATCAAAGAGAACCATTTTCATTTAAGATTTTTGGAGAAAGAATCTCTGAAACAGATAATACTAAATACATACAATTATTAAGTTTTATAAAGTAATTAACAACCCTCCTGTATTTTCTTACAGGAGGGTTTATTATATTATTTTATAAAATCAGGTTTAAAGCCTTCTACCCATTCAGCTTTCTCAGGAGTGATATGAACCATTTGAATAGGCCCACCTATTGTATTGTCAAAATATGGACTTGCGACAATAATTCCTTGCATGATTTTTTGAATTTTTTCAACGGGATTATTACAAAAATCTTCAATTTTTAATTGTTCTGTGATTTTGTTTGCATAAGAAGCCCCGGAAGATATACATTTCATTTGATTTATAATTGTATCGCAAAAACTTTGATTATCGTATTCTTTTGTTAAGTATGTAGTTGCGAGTGTTAAATTTTTTTCGTATTTATCAATCTGATAAATAGAAGAACAAAACAAATAAGTTATCTGATTATATAAAATTTCGTATTTCTTAACTTTAGAAACAAGTTCAGCAAAAATCTCTTTTTGATTTTTTGAAGGTATTGAATATACAAGATCGCTCAAACTCTGCTCTCCAAAAGAATTTAATCCTGTCGAAGCTATTACTATATTGGTATCAGGGACAATTACGATTTTTTGACAATCATCAGTATAAGTTTTTGTTCCATCCTGATTAGTCTTTGTACTGCGGGAATCCGCTGCAATATAAATTTCGTTTTCTAATATAACAGTTAATACATATGACATATCAGCATCGTTATCCCCTTGGTTTATATTTTTTGGTTTGTTATTATAATTATTACAAAAAATACAATTGGGGTAGTTATTTTTTTTATCAAACGAAAGAGTTCTTGCTGTCCCCATAGTATTATTATTGTAATT
The DNA here is from genome assembly GCA_045590375.1 of Oscillospiraceae bacterium. GTDB lineage: Bacteria > Bacillota > Clostridia > Oscillospirales > Ruminococcaceae > RGIG4131. The sequence goes on from JAZNQY010000132.1 coordinate 6,425, forward strand.
ATCATAATTATCTGAAAAAGCTATCCCAGTTGAAAATCTTGTTTCAAACATAAAACCAACTCCTTTAATTCTTTATATAAATAATATAACATCTTTTATATAAACAAAATTAAAGGACACTTTTACTATAACATATAAAAGAGAATATTGTCAACATTTATACACTTGACAAGTATACAAAACGATGATAAAATTAAACAAAAGTATATACTTTATATACTCGGACGGACTAATCGTTAAGTTTGCGGCTCGGTGATTAGTCAAGTCCTCTGAACCCTTGTTCAATCTTGTATTGAACAGGGGTTTTGTAGTTTAGTTTGGCAACAGGTCTTTTGTTGTTGAAATAATCTACAGTCTTTTTTATTGCTTCTGATATATTGTTTTTACTGAGCTTGAAATCATTATATAGTGTTTCTTTGAATCTACAGAAGAAACTTTCAATTACAGCATTATCTCGTGGAGTTCCTGCTCTTGACATACTTTGTATTATATGATTTTTTTCAAGTAAAGTACAGTAACCTATAGAAGCGTATTGCGTTCCCTGGTCGCTGTGGAACATAACATTTTTATGTTTTATCTTTTTAAGTAATCGTTTTGCAGGATTTATGACGAGAAAATTATCAAATACAGTGCTTAGTTCCCACTCAAGTATTTCATTGTTGTATAGATCAAGATAACAAGCAAAATAGTACCATTTGCCGTGATATTTTATATATGTAACATCAGTTACTATCTTTTTGTAAGGTTCGTTACTTTTAAATCTTCGGGACAGAATATTCGGGTGCTTTATGTGTTCGTTTCCCACGCTGCGATAATGGATATACTTTTTTCTGGTACAACTGCGTATACCGAGGCGTTTCATTGATTTGAATACACTTGAAGCCGATACCATCCAGTCTGTTTCCTGAAGGATTAAGCCCCGTATTGTATGATATCCTGCTGTAGGGTGATTTTCATGAATATCTTTAACTAAAAAATCAAGCTCGCGCTGTTGTTTTTCATAGCGATTTAGCTGATTTTTTCTTTTTACCCACTTGTAATATCCTGAACGGGATACTTTGTATAGCATACATAATTCTGAAACGGAATATTGTTCTTTTTGTTCGTAAATTATACTGTAGATATGTTGAATTGCTTTCTTTGTACGACATCCCTCCCTTACGATTTTATTGCTTTTTTTAACGATTCGTATTTAGCCTTTTCTTTCATAAGTTCTCTTTTAAGCAAAAGATTTTCGTATTCAAGTTGTTCTATAGGGGAAAGTTCTTTTCTTCTTGTGTATTTTAATAACGGATTTCCGGGTTTTCTTTTGTTTTCAAGAGCTTTTTCTCCCCCTTCAAGATACTGCCTTTTCCATTTGTTAAGGAGAGAACGGTTAACACCCGTATCTTTTTCTACAGAAACCCTTGTTTCTCCTTTTAACATACGCTTTACAAGAACAAGTTTTTCTTCTTTTGTATAATATCTGTTTGTACCACCTTTTGGTCTGCTCATAAAATTATTCCTCCTGAAAGTATTGTTTTTATTATACCATTTCTCTTATAAAAAGAAAATGATAGTAGACTTTTTTGTGTCTACTATCATTATACAAGTTCATTTATCATAGGGGACTTTTTTCGTTACCTTTCGTATCTTATCCACAAAGAGTCATCGGACATTTTTTCGGATGAAACAAACTCAAAATCTGTTACAGATGAGTCATAGAAAAGTGGTTTGTCGTCTTTATCGGCTATAACGGGTGTCACAATAAGGCTCAGTTCATCAACACAACCTGCTTTTAAAAACGCACCATTTATTATACTTCCACCCTCTAAAAGAAGTTTCTTTATATTGAAAAGATTATGGAGTTTTGAGAGTGCTTTATTTATATCAATATCATCTTTTCCTGCAAAGATATATGAAACACCGATACTTTTATAATAAGCAAGTTTTTCTTTGGGAGTTTTTTCTGTTAAAACTTCAATGATATGACAGTTGTCATAGCCTTCGTCAGAATCTCTGATGATATTTTCTTTCCAGCCGACATTTCCGAGTCTATCAAAAGAAACGGCATAATAATCATGCTTCATAGCGACATAATCTTCATAAGAAACATCTGCGTCTTTAAAAGAAGAAAAATCGGGTTTGTATCCGTTTGTGAAACTACCCTCCATAGTTATTCTTCCACAAGAGAAAGCGTCGCCCTTTATCCTTCGGTTTATTTCGTAATAACTTTCAGAGGAATTTGTTCCCTTTTCGCTATATAAAAAAACGCCCGTAACCTTTCCGTCAATACTTGTCATCATGTGGCAGATAACATAAGGGCGTATGCCTTTCTTTTCGATATATTTCTGCGCATAGGAACAACTTGCCTTTACCTCTCCTCCCGAAAGATTTATGCTGTTTATCGCTCTTTTAACGAGTTCTGAGGCAATACCTCTCCCCTGCATTTTTTCATCGACAAAAGTATGATTTATTGTAAAAATACCTTTTTCTGTTTCAGGGAAAGTTACAACGCCGACTTCGTTTTCATTTTCATCAATACAGATAACTTTTTCTTTTTCTGATATATATTTCATTTAAAACACTCCTTTTTAGGATATGGGATAATTATAGCATACCCCTAAAACACAGTAAAGATAATTTATGAATCTTGCCCGTGATTTTAAAATATGATATAATGTAATAAATATCACTTTGAACATCAAGGGGTGAAGATGTGAAGAAAAATCTTTTAGAAAAAATTAAAGAGTCTTTAGGCTCTGTTCTGCCTGTTGCAGCTATCGTTTTTCTTTTAATGATTTCGATAGTTCCCGTCAGTGGAGAAATGTTTTTTATGTTCTTTGTCGGAACAGTTCTTCTCGTTGTCGGCATAGGGCTTTTTACACTCGGTGCAGACACTTCGATGATTATCATAGGTGAAGAGATCGGCGCTAAGCTTGTAAGGCTCAAAAAAGTCTGGCTTATTCTGCCGATATGCTTTATAATCGGCGTTCTTGTAACTGTCGCCGAGCCCGACCTTAAAGTTCTCGCCGACCAGACTCCCATAGCTGACTCTCAGGTTATGATATGGTCGGTAGGAATAGGCGTTGGTATCTTTTTAGCACTTGCATTCCTTCGTATCTTTTTACAGATAAAGATTTCATATCTTTTTGTAATTTTTTATACACTCGTTTTTATATTTGCCTGTTCACCACTTATAACTCCCGACTTTATCCCGACAGCATTTGACTCGGGTGGGGTTACGACAGGGCCTATAACAGTTCCTTTCATTATGGCTTTAGGACTTGGTCTTTCATCAATCCGTGGTGACAAGACATCAGAAGAAGACAGTTTCGGGCTTGTTGCTATGTGTTCAATAGGGCCTATTCTTACAGTGCTTATTCTCGGTGCTATGAATAGCACAGAAATTCCCGAACAAACAATAGAACCCATAGGAGATTATGATTTCGTTTCAGAGGTTTTCAGAAAGTTCTCACACTCTCTGCCTCACTATATGGAAGAAGTTGCTATGGCTATATTACCGATAATCGCATTCTTCATTATCTTCAATTTTATTTCCTTAAAACTCGATAAGAAAACACTCATAAAAATTTTTGTCGGACTTATCTTTACCTATATAGGACTTGTTCTTTTCCTTACAGGCGCTAATGTAGGATTTATGCCCATAGGTCAGTATATCGGCGAAAGCCTTGCAGGAAGTGGATTTTCGTGGATACTCATCCCGATAGGAATGATAATCGGTTACTTTATCGTTTCGGCAGAGCCTGCTGTTCACGTTTTGAAACAACAGGTTGAAACAATAACCGAAGGCAGAATTTCTGCAAAGGCTTTAGGAATAAGCCTTGCTGTCGGAGTTTCGGTTTCTGTCGGAATTGCTATGTTAAGAGTTATAACAGGAATTTCTATTCTCTGGTTTTTAATTCCCGGTTATGCTTTTGCACTTATCATCAGTTTCATCGTTCCACCCATATTCACATCTGTTGCATTCGACGCAGGTGGAGTAGCGTCGGGGCCTTTAACGGCAACATTCCTTCTCCCTCTCGCTATGGGGGCTAGTTTTGCAGCAGGTGGAAATATCGCTTCTGACGCATTCGGAATTGTTGCTATGGTTGCGATGACTCCTTTACTTACAATACAGATTTTAGGTCTTATAAGCAAATTCAGAACTTCGCCGAGAGCAGTTTCGGACGAGGGACAGATTTTCCCGATTTCACTTACTGCCGATTGCGACGATATTATAGTTCTTGAAAAGGAGGGTGTATAAAAAATGAAAGCGATGATTTTAATAGCAGATTACAGTTGTGGTCATCTTGTTCAGAACATTCTCATTGAAGAAAATATACCCTGCCGTTTTTTAACGCACGCATACGGCTCTGCCGACTCGGAAATGCTCGATTATTTAGGTCTTGGCGAAAACAAGAAAGTAACGGCATTTTCATTCGTTTCAGATGAAAAAGTTATGCACCTCTATGAGATTTTCAACAACAGACTTTCTCTCACAGAGGCAGGAAAAGGAATAGCATTCACAATCCCCATAACAGCTGCATCGGGAACGGCATTCAAACTCAACAAAACTTCGCCCGACAAGGAGGGAACAAAAGAGATGTCAGAGGCAAAATACGAACTCATAGTAACAATAGTAAACAGAGGTGGATTTGAGGCCGTTAAAGAGGCTGCAAAATCAGCAGGCGCCCGTGGTGGAACACTTCTTCACGGCTTGGGTCTTGGTGGAGAAGAAGCTGCAAAATTCCTCGGCATTTCTATTCAGCCTGAAAAGGACGTTGTTTTCATCGTTGTCGGAAAAGACGACAGAGACGAGGTTATGAAAAACATTATGGAAGAAGCAGGGATAATGACAGAAAACAAGGGTATATGCTTCTCTCTCCCCGTTGACACAGCCTTAGGTCTTGCAGGAAAAACAGGAAATATCGAAGATATGGTTTCGCAGTAAAAAACAAAATGGTACTCAAAGAAGAGTACCATTTTTTATTTTATTTCACTTCAAATTCACATTCCCACAAGCCTTTTATTTCAAGAGGCTGGTCGGCTTTTTTCTCTGACACAAACGATATTATCGTGAGAGTATATTTCCCTTTATCCAATGTTATTTCAAAAGAAATTTTTCCGTCTGTAACAGCCTGTTTTTCAAAGCCCGAATAAGAAATCTCCTCTCCGTTTTCATTTGTTATGGTGTATTCTCCTACCGAAAGAATTTCAGAGCAGTTATATGGTGGTATATCGGGATTTAAGAATGTTACATCCATTTTATTTTCTGTTACAGAAACATCTATCTCTTCGGTTGCGTTAAGATATACAGAAGCCGTTACTACTCCGAAAGCGTCTTTCTTATCCTTGAAAAATCCACCTTCTGAAACCGACGCAACAACTGCTACCGACATAGAAATACACACGGCTATCGCCACTGCTAAAGTAATGGGTTTTCTGATTTTATTTTTCATAAATTTTTCCTCCTTCAAAACTTCTCTTTCGCACCTTGACAGAATTCTCGCTTTCATTTCGTCGGGCATTTTTATCTCTCTCATTTTATAAAGTTCTTTTTCCATTATAAATACTCCTTTCTGTATTTTTCTCTTAGCATTTCTCTTCCCTTTTTAAGCCTCATCTTAACGGCAGAAGGTGTTCTTTTTATCACCCTTGCGATTTCTTCTGTCGAATATCCTTCGATATAATGAAGAATAATTACTACCCTTATTTTTTCGGGGATAGTTTTAAGTATTTCAGAAATTTCGCCATATGAATTTTCGTAAGGAATATCTTTCGCCAAGTCAATATCCGATGTATCATATTTCTGACGGTATCTTAAAATATCCCTGCATTTGTTTCTGACCGTTGTTATAAGATAGGCTTTTTTGTGTTCTTCATCTTTAAAGGAAATATTTTTTCTTATAAGCGTTAAAAGCGTTTCAGAAACGGCATCTTCGGCATCTGCTGTGTTTCCTAACATAGAAAGAGAAACACGAAAAAGCATATCGCCGTAATTTTCAAGTATATGTTCTATTTCCTTTCGCCTCCTTTCACTTATAACACGGATAAAAAGTCGTTTTGGTCAATTTTATTATAACATTTCTTGTAAACACATTAAACATATGCTATAATATCTGTTGTCGGAATGGAAGCAGGTGAGAATCCTGCACAAGCCCGTTGCCGTGTGATGAACTTAAAAAATCATTCTGTAAGGATACCGTAAATCCCCCAAATGCCATTGGAATTATTCCGAGAAGGCGAATGATTTTCTCATCGAGTCGAAATACTTTCCGACAGATAAAAAAATCCCATAAAAACAGCGAGTGCCTGTTTGGGAAAAATTTTAAAATCAAAAGGAGTTTTGCTATGAAAAATCTTTTTAAAAATTTCGCAAAAAACTTTCTTCTTATGGCATTGATTACGGCGATGTCCTTTACGCTCACAGCCTGTAAAAAAGTAACCGTCGAAGAGCCGGAAGCACCGGCAGTTTCCTATAACTATCAGGAAATCGGCGAGGGCGAAAAAACCTTTACCTTTATCGTTTATGACGGGAACGGAAACAACTCGCTTTTCACTGTTCACACCGATGAAAAAACAGTCGGCGATGCACTTATGAAAGTAGGTTTGATATCGGGTGATGAAGGCGATTACGGACTTTATGTAAAGACTGTAAACGGAGTTACTCTCGACTATGACAAAGACGGAAAATACTGGGCTTTTTATGTAAACGGAGAGTATGCCGTTTCGGGTGTTGACACAACAGAAATCACAGAGGGCAGTTTATATGAATTCAGAGCAGAATGATTTTAAACCGTCAGTAAAAGAAATCATAATCTTCGGAATGCTGGGTGCTCTGATTTTCGTTTCAAAGCTCATTACCGAAGCGCTCCCCAACATTCATCTTATCGCGGTTTTTATAGTTTCATTTTCTGCTGTTTACAGAAAAAAAGCGATTTATCCTATAATGGTTTTCGTTCTTTTAACGGGGCTTTTCTATGGCTTCAATAACTGGTGGATACCATATATTTATATATGGCTTCCGTTATGGATAGGCGTTCTTATCGTTCCCGAAAAAATATCAGAAAACAAAAAATATATTATCTACATAATAATCTGTTCTTTACACGGATTTTTATACGGGACTTTATACGCGCCTGCACAGGCGATTATGTTTGGTCTTGACTTTAAAGGAACTGTTGCGTGGATAGTTTCGGGGCTCCCTTTTGACTGTATCCATGGGGTAAGCAATCTTATCTGTGGACTTTTAATTCCACCTATTGTGAAGATTATGAGAAAAGTAAGCAAAACAAAAACGGCTGTTAATTAACAGTCGTTTTTTTCTGTCTTTTTTCCATTCTGCGCCAGCTGATAAATCCATATATATCGTTTGCGAGAAATGCCATGAAGCATACGACAACCGAGATATAACTTGTGTCATGGATACTTGCAAGTATCCATAGGATAATGAGAACAATATCGTTCATGGCATATAGAAGTGCGAAATAGGGGCTTCTTCTGAATGTAAGATAAACTGCTGCAAAACTTGTCGCAACAGAAACGGTTGAGGGAATAAGATTTGATGTTTTAAGTCTTTTAAGAATAAAGTAGAAAACAAGCGTTACTGCGAGTGTTAAAAAAATCATAAAAAGAATTTCTTTTTTCGAGAAAGATGTATTTACCTTAACCTCTTTCTTTCCCTTTTCATAAGGATTTTTAAGCCACGAAACAAGTGCTGTAACAGACATAGGTAAGGTCATTCCGAGATAGGTTATCATCTCGCCGTAGTATGAGAATGTGAAAGAAATCGCACCATACATAAGGCTGAAAATTATCATAAGTATCTGAGATACGGGGTTGCCTTTTGCTGCGAAAATAAGCGATGTTATCCCTATTAAAGAGGCTATAAGGGTCATATAGTTTTCTCTGTCAAAAACAAAGAAAGAAGCTATTATCATAACCCCCGATACAGACCACAGGGCGATTTCTGTCTTTGAAAAATATTCCGTCAGTTTTTTCATAATTACTCCTTTAAAAAAATCAAGCACCCGTCATATACATCTTCAAAGACCTAACGATGTATATACGGATGCTTCTTTGCATCTTCGCTACCCGGTGGCAGCATAATATTCAAGTTCTGATTTATATTATCACACCTGTTTGTTTCTGTCAAGTTCCTTTTCAGCAGAAACAACATCTGCTATGAAGTTATAGAAACCATCCTGCGATAAGATTCCCCTTTTAAGACTTCTCGGCAAAAAGCCTTTCTGGTCGGCTTCATAGTCAGAAAGCCACAGACCGTTTTCATAGTAAGAGAGGACTATCTTATAATAATCCTGAATTTTATCATCAGTAAAGAATTCTTCGGGGTCGTTTCGCAGTTTAACAATAAGGATATCGAAAAGTTCTTCCATATTTGTAACCCTTTCGATAATATCCCTTGCGACTTTTTTGGTTATTACCCTTGCGATTTTATCCGTATGGATGATATAACTGCCGTGGGTTTCGTCGATAAGTTCTGTATAGGTTGAATTCGGTATATGGTCTGAAATTTCTTTCATATGCGAATTCTTTATCATATCACGGCTTCCACAGATAATATCAACGGGCGTTGTTATCCTTTCAAGTTCAGAAAAACTGATATTGGGTTCTGTAATCATCATTTTATAGTTTTCTGATTTTGTAAGAAAATAGATTATCTTAAAAAGAAGTAACCACTTTGTTTTTATACCCTGAGGGTTTATATTCACGCCACTGACTATCGCCCTTTCGAGCAGATCGGGATGTTTTATGCAGAGAAGAAGTGCTACTATTCCACCATCGCTGAAACCATATACAACGGGCTTTTTTATATCAAATCTCTTTATAAAACGATATACGTCATGCGCAATATCATCATAATGTATTTCTAAAACAGGGGAACTCTGTCCGTGTCCTCTCGTGTCGATAGCGTAGACTGTGAATTTCCGTTTTAAAACTTCTATCGCCTCGTTGAATATTTCGTGGCTTTCTCCGTTTCCGTGGAGAAGTATGAGAGGTTCGCCTTCGCCTGTTTTTTCATAATACAGTTCTACATTTCGTGTTTTAAAAAACATCTCATTCTTCCGTTTCTTCGTTTCTTGTTATACTTTCTGATAAATTTTCCATTCTTCTGTCAAGTTCTGCTGCCGACTCGGCACATTCACGCAGTTCTCTCTCGATAAATTCGGTGACAAGAACATCTTTCTTATAGCGAATTTTATGTTCAAGGCTTGCCCACCAGTCCATAGATATAGTCCTGAGCTGAACTTCAACCTTCATAGGTTTCTTTTCATCATGTAAAAAGATGGGTATCTCGACTATAAGATGAAGGCTTCGATAACCATTGGGTTTAGGATTTTTGATATAATCCTTTTTCTCTATGAGCGTTATATCATCCTGACGCAGAAGCGCATCACAGAGCATATAGATATCCGAAGGAAAGCCACAGATTATTCTTACTCCTGCAACATCACGGATATTCTCTTCGATGCTTTCAACTGTCATCGGAAGACCTTTTCTGTCAAGCTTTTCGGCAATACTCTCTATCGATTTGAGCCTTGTCTTTATAGACTCTATGGGGTTACGGTCGTATTCCAGCGAAAGTTCTTCATTAAGAACACGGAATTTCGTTTCAACCTCCATAATAGCGCAACGGAAATACGCCATAAGTTCTCTTAAAGGTGCAGCATATTCCCTGAGCTCGTTGCCGAGAAGTGCAAGGCTTGAGCCTGTCCATTTTTTATCATAATTTTTTATTTTTTTATCTTCCATTGTTTATACCCTCTCTTTCGGGGGAATACTCATTTCGTATATTATACCACAAAAACCCATTTATTTCAATATAATTCTCACGCAAAGAAAAAGTAAATTTTTTCTTTTATATTGAATTTGAAAAAATCTTATGATATAATCCTTTTAACAAATTATTTTTCAAAGGAGGATAATCCTATGACAATAACAAATGATATAAGATATATCGGCGTCAATGACAAGAAAATCGACCTTTTTGAAGGTCAGTATAAAGTTCCGAACGGAATTTCATATAACTCCTATGCGATTATCGACGATAAAATCGCTATTATGGATACTGTTGATATGAACTTCACTCACGAATGGCTTGACAACATCCGTGATACCTTAGGCGGAAGAAATCCCGATTATCTCATTGTTCAGCATATGGAGCCCGACCATTCGGCAAACATAATGAACTTTGTTAAAACATATCCCGATGCGAAAATCGTTTCATCTGCGAAGGCTTTTTCTATGATGAAAAACTTTTTCGGAACAGATTTCGCAGAAAAAAGTATCACTGTCGGCGAAGGAGATACCCTTTCTCTCGGAAAACACACCTTCACTTTCGTTACAGCGCCTATGGTTCACTGGCCCGAAGTAATCGTTACTTATGATTCATATGATAAGGTTCTTTTCTCGGCTGATGGTTTCGGAAAATTCGGCGTTCCCGATGAAAATGATGACTGGGCAGACGAAGCAAGAAGATACTATATCGGCATTGTAGGAAAATACGGTGCACAGGTAAATGCTCTTCTTAAAAAAGCAGCAGGGCTTGACATAGAAACTATCTGTCCACTTCATGGCCCTGTTCTCAAAGAAAATTTAGGATATTATATCGGTCTTTACTCTACATGGGCATCATATCAGCCTGAAAAAGAGGGCATCTGCGTTGCCTACACATCCGTTTACGGAAACACCAGAAAGGCAGTTTTAAAGCTCGTTGAAGACCTTAAAGCAAAAGGTTGCCCCTCTGTTGCTGTCTATGACCTTGCAAGATGTGATATGTCTGAAGCTGTCGGGGACGCTTTCCGTTATAACAAACTTGTTCTCGCAACAACAACATATAACGCAGAAATCTTCCCCTTTATGAGAGAATTCATAAATCATCTGACAGAAAGAAATTTCTCAAACAGAACAGTTGCCCTTATCGAAAACGGAAGCTGGGCACCTATGGCTGCAAAGGTTATGAAATCAATGTTTGAAAAATCAAAGAACATAACCTTTACAGAAAACACAGTTAAAATCCTTTCGGCACTTTCGGAAGAAAGTTCGGCATCGCTTTCAGCGCTTTCAGATGAACTCTGTATGGAATACCTCGCGCAGAAGGGCGAGGATGTTGACAAGAATAACCTTTCAGCACTTTTCAACATAGGTTACGGTCTTTATGTTGTAACATCAAACGACGGCAAGAAGGATAACGGACTTATAGTAAACACAGTAACTCAGGTTACAAATACACCCAACAGAATTGCTGTTACTATAAATAAAGAAAACTATTCTCACCATGTTATAAAGCAGACGGGAAAGATGAACATAAACTGTCTTTCAACCGACGCACCTTTCGCTGTTTTTGAAAAGTTCGGTTTTGTTAGTGGAAGAAACACCGACAAGTTTGAGGGTTGCACACCTCTTCGTTCTGATAACGGGCTTGTTTTCCTCCCCCGACATATAAATTCGTTCCTTTCTCTTGAGGTTGAACAGTATATCGACCTTGACACCCACGGAATGTTTATATGCAAGGTAACCGAAGCGAGAGTTATATCTGACAAGGAAACAATGACATATACCTATTATCAGGAAAACGTTAAGCCGAAGCCTCAGACAGAAGGCAAAAAGGGATATGTCTGCAAAATCTGTGGATATGTCTATGAAGGCGAAAATCTCCCCGATGACTTCATCTGTCCTCTCTGTAAACACGGAGTTGCAGATTTTGAAGAAATAAAATAAATCTAACTAAACGGAGGTAATTATCTATGAAAAAGTATGTATGCGACGCTTGCGGATGGGTTTATGACGAAGAAAAGGGCGCACCCGAACTTGGAATTGCACCCGGAACAAAATTCGAGGATTTACCCGATGACTTTGAATGTCCTCTCTGCGGTGTCGGAAAAGATATGTTCTCTGAAGAATAAAAGCATCCCCGTAGTCACTATGGCTACGGGGAATTTTTATATTATAACGCTCTCTCCCGATGAGAGATAAAAAAGATTATCCATATATTTTTTCATAAAGTTGTATTGCTCTTCTCCTGTGCAGTGGCAGGTGTAGAAGGTTGTTTTATATGATGATAGTATTTCAGCATATTCCTTTAACTTTTCATCTAAAGGTAATTTTGAGAAATGAAATCCACCGACTAAAACATCGGGCGAAAACCACTCTGCTATATTTAAAATCCCCTTATGCGAACATCCACTTATAAGAACTTTTTTATTATTTTCCTCGATTAAAAGATAATGTTCGTGGATAAAATCATCGGGGAGAAATTTATCCCCCTCTTTCTTTTTAAGACCGAAACTGCCAAGGTCATATTTTTTCTCTTTATCATTACAGGAATAAAGCGAAAGACCTTTTTCAATTTCACAGAAATCATCCGTTAAAACGATACGATTGCTTTCAATAATCGATTTATCAAGACCTATATATTTTTCCGTTCCGTTATAATAATCGCCGAATGCATTTTTATTTATATATACTTTCGCTTTGTTGTTAAGAGACAGGAACTTAAAAAGTCCTCCACCGTGATCGTAATGCCCGTGTGATAAAACGGCAATATCAACAGATGAAAGGTCGACAGAAAGTTTTTCTGCGTTCTCTGAAAAAAGGTCTGTCTGTCCCATATCAAAAAGAATGTTATGATTTTCTGTTTCTATGAAAAGAGAAAGACCGTGTTCAGCACCTATATTCTCTTTTTCCGATATATTTTCAACCAATGATGTTATCTTCATAAGTTCACTTCCTTTATGCTTTATTATATATCTTTTCGGGATAAGTAGCAACATCGTTTTTGTTAATTCCTGTTAACCCTGACTTTGTAATTACGGCATAAGAGGAATGCTTTTGTAAAAATATTCCAAATCAATTATTGTATTCATAAATTTTCAATATAATATATTGTGCAAATTCCCTATTTTATTTTAAATTTGCTCTGTTTAATTGACTAAAATGTAACAAAGTGATAAAATTATGTTGTATAAATCTATCTTGAAAAGGAGTTCTTTTTATGATTAATGTTATAGCAGATAAATGTATCGGTTGTAATGCCTGCATAAGAGTATGTCCTGTTCCCAATGCAAACCGTTATGACGGTAAGGTTGTTCATGTCAATGATGATAAATGTATCCGTTGCGGAGAGTGTGTAAAGAACTGTCAGCACGGTGCACGTTATTATACAGACGGTCTCGAAGAAATGATGAGACTTATAAAGACAAAGAAAGTTTCTCTTGTTGTTGCCCCTGCTATCAAAACAGCGATGGACGGCAAATGGAGACACGTTCTTCAGTGGCTCAAAGATATGGGCGTAAACGAAGTTTACGACGCTTCTTTCGGTGCCGATATCTGTACATATCTCCATCTTGAATATGTTAAGCAGAATCCCAACGCAAAGATTATTTCACAGCCTTGTGCCGCTATTGTAAACTATGCCGAAAAGCATAAGCCCGAGCTTTTACCTAAGCTCTCACCTGTTCATTCTCCCCTTCTCTGCACAGCAGTATATGTCAAGAAATACCTTGGCAACCACGATACACTCATAGGTCTTACTCCCTGTATCGCAAAGGGTGATGAATTCGCGAATACAGGTTACATAAGCCTTAACGTTACTTTCAGAAGACTTATGGAATACATAGAAGAACATCACGTTGTTCTCGGAAAGGGACACAGCCCATTTGAATTCTCAAAGGCAAGAGGATTTGATGGTGCTTTCTATCCTATCCCCGGAGGACTTAAGGAATGTCTTAAAGTTTTCGCACCCGACCTTTCTGTTACAACATCAGAAGGTGTTCAGAAGATTTATGAAGACCTTGACACATATCTCGAAACAAGCCCCTCAAAGCTCCCCACAGTTTACGACGTTCTCTCTTGTGAATTCGGCTGTAACTCAGGCGCAGGCGCTATCGAAAAGTTTGATATGTTCAATTCATATGATATTATGATGAAGGTCAAGGGATTTGCCGCAAAGAATAAGAAGAACGAAAGATTCCACACAAAGATTTTCAGAGACCTTGAACTCAAGGACTTTATAAGAACATATCAGAACAGATGCACAGACAAACTTCCTACAATGCACGAACTTGACCCTGTATTCAACAGCATGGGCAAGTTCACAGAAGCAGACCGTCATATCGACTGTCATGCTTGTGGATACAAGTCATGTAAGCATATGGCTATGAGCGTCTTTGCAGGAAACAATACACCCAATAACTGTATTATGTTTGAAAAGCAGCAGATGCAGGATATGAAGGCAAAACTCGAAGCAAGACACAGAAAGCTTCAGGATTCTGTTACACAGATTCACGATTCACTCGAATCACTCACAGAAAAAATTCAGCCTATTGCTGAAAACGCAGTCGGAAACTCAGCTAAGAACGAAAGCATCAAGTCAGATATGGCTGTTATCAACAGAGATATCGCAAATGTATATGACCGTGCAGGTGGAATCGCTGATGCCGTTAAGAAGATAAGCACAGGCATCAACGAATACACAGAAATCTTAGGACAGATTTCAGGAATTTCAGATCAGACAAATATCCTTGCTATCAACGCATCAATCGAAGCTGCAAGAGCAGGCCAGTATGGTAAGGGATTTGCAGTTGTTGCCGATGAAGTAAGAACTCTCGCAGTAAAATCTGCTGAAACTCTTGCTGAAGC